>CAJXNU010000084.1 GCA_913057255.1 uncultured Wenzhouxiangella sp. | reverse complement strand
GTGGTGTGGTCTTCCCGGGTGCGCCTGTGAATGCACAAGCCTGTAACTTATACTTGTGCTGGGGATCGACCGTGAACCCCATGGATGTCACTGATGTATTTCAAGACCCCATCTTGGTGAATTACTTTGGTCTGCCCACGCACACCGTGTTCAAAGGCCAGAAAGAGCGCATCCTTTATGCCTTCCAAAGCTACTTTGTCAATGACCCTACCAATGAGACTCCAAATACCGTTGTTCGTGCCAACGTGCCCTACGATGGTGGTGGTATCACCTTCATTGTGCCGAGAAGAAACTTTGGTCCGATTGTTGAGTTGTTAGGCGATTCTGCTCTGAGCGTGCAGTACACCGGTTGGGGTCCAACGTTTGAGCTCTCTACCTTCCGTGCATGGACTCGGGCAGACAGCCTTGAGGACTTTGAGCTTGGCCTGCGTGATTTTGCGTTTGGCTCGCAAAACTTCCTTTACGCTGATGTGGAGGGCAACATCGCCTATTTTGTCGGTGGTGAGATGCCTCTGCGCGCAGATCTGCAAACAGAATTGGCGCCGGCAGGCGGGATCCCGCCCTGGTTTATTCGGGATGGCTCAGGCGCGCTTAACCATGAGTGGTTGATTACCGATTCGCCACAAGAAGGGCAGGCCACGCCATATGCCTTGATTCCAAGAGAAGAAATGCCACAACGAATCAATCCGCCCTGGGGTTATTTGGCCAATGCCAACAATGACCCAGTGGGTACGACGCTTGATGGCAACCCCTTAAACCAACTCCGCCCCGGCGGCAATGGCTTGTATTACCTAAACACCAGCTATGCCGATCTTCGTATGGGTCGCATTGACCGCGTTCTACAAGACCTGGTGGCCGCTGGTGATGCCACCATGGAAGACATGAAAGCCTTGCAAGCCAACAATCAACTGTTGGATGCCGAGCTATTGCTGCCATTTTTGTTGTTGGCCTTTGAAAACGCCGCTACAGAGGGCGCATGGGAAGGACTGGCGGCGCTGGCGGCCGACGAGGGCATTCAAGAGGCGATGGGCCGTCTGGCCGAGTGGGATTTTTCAACCCCGACCGGTATTGTTGGTGGCTTTGATCCAGGTGGTGATTCCACCGGCGCAAGCAATCAGGCTCCCAGTGAGGAGCAGATTGCCAACAGTGTGGCGGCCACCATTTACAGTGTTTGGCGGGGGCAAGTGATTGCCAACACCATCGATGCCACTTTGACTGCGGTCGGTTTGGGTGATGAGTTGCCAGGCTCAGAGACTGCTTGGCGGGCTTTGGTGAATCAACTGCGTCTCTTTCCTCTGACCAATGGCATCGCGGCTTCGGGTTTGAGCTATTTCAACGCGCCGGGCGCACCCGATAAGGCAGCGGCTCGCGATGCGGTGTTGCTGTCTTCGCTCGCCGATGCGCTCGATTTGTTGGCATCCGATGAGTTCGCGCCAGCCTTTGCTAACTCGACCAATCAAGAAGACTATCGTTGGGGCAAGCTCCATCGGGTGGTCTTTAGAAGCCCACTCAATGTCTCGCCATTCAATGTGCCATCAGCAGGCGGGTTTAGTAATGTCGGCGAGGGATTGCCTGGCGTGGCCAGAGCCGGTGGCTTTAATGCGGTGGATGCATCCAGTCACAGTGCGCGTGCGGATTCTGTTAACGGCTTCATGTTTGGTTCTGGTGCTGCGCGCAGAAACGTGGCCACGCTGGCGCCGTCTGGGCCGATTGCAGAAGAAATCATCCCGGGTGGACGCTCTGGCTTCTTTATGAGCCCGTTCTACACCAACCAACTTCGGAAGTGGCTGGTGAATGAGTACTTGCCGCTGAATATTGGTGAAGACGCAGCCATCGAGTCCAGCGCCAGCATTCAAGTGTTTGCACCAGCCCAGTAGGGTGGGGTGTCATGCCGGTCGCATGATGTGGACTGGCCGTCTAGAGCGCCCGCGGATGCGGGCGTTTTAGTCTTTAGAAGAGATTGACATGATGAATCTACTCGATCAATTTGTGCTCGCGAGGACCCAAGTATTGAGTGTGCATGCTGAACTCAAACGACACGCGCCTCAAGATCAAGTGATTCATGCCAAGGTTGAGCTCAAGCTTAGCCCGCAAGAAAAGCCGAGCCAAGAGGTGCCAGGCGAGCACCAAATCGGCATCGAGGCTCAGGTGTCTGGCTTTTGTGGCTCTGAGGCCTCTGATGATCGCGTGGATATCTTCTTTATAGAGGTCAAGCGTTTAGCGAACTATCGCCAGTTCCAGGGGGAGACGATGGACTTTGCGACTTTTTCGGAAAATCATGCATCGTTAGCTCGCCAGCTCTATCCCATCGTGCATGCCCAAATTATGGATCTGCTCCGTCAGCTGGGCTTGGGGCATGTGAACTTGCCCATTGATTTGGCGCATACCGAGTCATCGGCCTTGTCGCATGTTCCACATCCTGCCGGTCATCAGGTCCACTAGAGTGACTGATCACGTGAGTCAGAAACCCGCAAAACGCCAACCCATGGCCAAGGTGGATACGGCTTGGCTCAGGATGGAAAGCCCAAGCAATCTGATGATGATCACAGGGGTGATTGTTTTGGCCAATCGCGTGACATTTAGGGATTTTGAGAAAGCTTTTGCCCAGCGCTTCTTGCTGTTTGAGCGCTTCCGCCACAAAGCCGTCGGAGGGGCGCGCGGCTACTGGTGGGAGGAAGATGCCCAGTTCGAACTCAGCGCACACATTCGGCACACAGCATTGCCCGGTAAAGCCGATAAGGTCGAGCTTGAAAAGCTGGTGTCGGAGCTGGCCTCGACGCCACTCGATCAGACCAAGCCCCTTTGGCAATTTCACTTGGTGGACAACTACATTGATGGGCCTGTGGTGATCGGACGGATTCATCATTGCTATGCCGATGGCATGGCGTTGGTTCAGGTGATGCTGTCGCTGACCGCCGAAACGGCAGACGCTTCAGTGGCTGATGTCAAAATGCCTGAGCGACGGCGGGTTCAGGCAAGAGAAATGGGTTTGTTTGAACGCTATTTGATCCCCGCTAAGAAGGGGCTGAAAGCGGCGAGCCAATTGAGTGAGCGGATGCTCAAGGAAGGGCAAGACTGGATACATGACCCCGAGGCGTTCATAGAAAATGCCCACTTGGCTAGAGAATGGCTCGCTGAGCTCGGCGCCTTGGTCGCCATTGAAGATGACCCGCCGTCGCGCTTCAAGGCACCATTGGGTGTTCGAAAGAATGTCGCATGGGCCAGTCCAGTGCCTCTGGAGGAGGTCAAAGCCATTGGTTATGCTTTAGGGTGCACCGTCAACGATGTTCTGATTGCCGTGATCACGGGTGCGCTACATCGGTATCTCATTCAAGCGGGTGATGATCCGACCGAGCTTTCGATGCGCGCCACCGTGCCCGTCAACCTGCGTTCGCCAGAAGATGCCAAAGAACTCGGCAACCATTTCGGATTGGTCTTTTTGGACCTGCCCATCGCCGAGCACAATCCATTGGCTCGTGTGTATCAGGTCTCTGAGGCCATGAATCGTCTCAAGTCATCTAAGCAGGCGGCGGTCTCTTTAGGACTGTTGTCTGTCTTTGGGATGGCACCGGCGGCCGTGCAGCCACCCGCACTTGAGATGTTTAGCAAAAAAGCCACCACGGTGTTGACCAACGTGCCTGGGCCACAGTCATTCCGTTACCTAGCGGGTGCCCCCATCCAAGAGATGATGTTTTGGGTGCCGCAAAATGGAACCATTGGGATGGGAATCAGCATCATGAGCTACGCTGGCCAAGTCTTTAGCGGTTTAATTGCTGACCAAAACCTCGTTCCAGAGCCATCGGATGTAATGGGCCTGTTTGAGAAAGAGTTTGATGATTTGTTGTATTTGGCTTTGCTGATCGGGCCCATGATCCATGAGATGGACGGAGAGCAAGTCGAGCACTTGCACGAGTGGATTGACGGAGAGGTCTAGGAAAGACCCGTGAGCTACTTTAGGTAATGGACTTCAGCGCGTACTCCACATCGAGCTTTTCCATGGCATCCGTGGGTTTGAGTTGGCTCGCTTTAAGATAAGCCTCATTGGACTCATCGAGCTTTTTATCGCCATAGAGCAAGTACAAGCCGTTGCCATATTCAATCCAAGCAATCGGTGCTTTGGGGGTGAGCTTCAGGGCCTTTTCAAAGGCTGCCATCGACTCATTTGCACTTGCCCCATAGGTGACCCCGCCGACCATTTTTCCAACTTTGTTGATGACCTCAGCATGGAACAGGCCAAGCGCCAGCCAGGCTTCGGCGTGTTTGGGCGCCAAGTCGAGCGTGTGTAGCACATCTGTTTTGACCCGTCCCGCCAATCCATCTTTGAGCGCTTTGGCCATGGAAATACATTGGCTGTAACGCCCGGTCATGAAAGCATGGAAATAATGCGCGTTTGGATCATTGGGGAAGGCGTCAATGGCGGATTGAGCACGTGCCATGCCTTCTTCGTAGATGGCCAGTTGGGCCGATTCATCATCCTCTAGATAGTCTGCATAGATCCCGCTGGCCTTATTGGCGATGGTATGAGCCACCAAACCGACCTCTTCGGCCATCTCAACGGCCCGAGAAAAATCACCAGCGTGGTAGCAGCACCAAGCCTCAATCATTGCCTCACTGGCTGCTTTGGGATCGGGATGATCGGGGTCTAGGGCTTTAATGCGGGCCAGGCTGGGGAAGGGTTCGCAATCACCTTTGTGTAATGCGGGCCATGCCTTCTTTAGACCATCGGGCGTGTATTCGAACGCCTTGTTGGCGTGAGGAAAAGCTGCCCAATTTGATCTAGATTGCTGAGTATTTTTTCCCATGACGCTGGACCTCTTTGCTTGGCGCAGTGGGCGCTGACTTCTAGGGTGTTTGCTCTAATTTCACTGGCTATCATAACGCCATAGTGATCAAAAGATCACAACTTAATCAAATAGCCAAGGAGAAGATCATGGCGAAGAAAGTTGCTAAAAAGAAGGTGGCTAAGAAAGCGACCGTTAAGAAGTCTACTGGCCGTAAAAGCACAGCGGGCGCTGGTTCGGCTGTTAAAGCCAGTACCCAAGATATTTGGTTGGCTGGTCTGGGTGCCTTTGCATTGGCCCAAGACGAGGGCAGCAAAATCATAAAAGAGGGTGCCAAAGCCATTGAGGGCACGGGTCGTCGTGTGGTGGGTGAAGGCACTAAGCTATTTGACCGCTTGGTTCGTGAGGGCAACAAGGTGCAAACAGTCGGCCGCAAAATGGCAGAAGACACAGTTGAGGATGTCCGCGAGGACGTGGTTGGCCGTGTGGATAAAGTCCGCAAGGGCGCACAAGCCAATTGGGACCGCTTAGAGCAAGTTTTTGAGCAGCGTGTCGCGAAAGCGTTGGCCGGTCTCGGTGTGCCAAGCTCGGCAGAGATCGAGGCGTTGACTGCGCATGTGGCCCGGTTGAGCAAACAAGTCGCTCAATTGAACAAAGCAGCTGGCACAAAAACTGCCACCGCAACAAAGTCAGCGAGCAAGAAGAAGGTGACGAAGAAGAAAGTGGCCAAGAAAAAAACAGCCAAGAAAAAAGTCGCTAAGAAAGCGACTAAGAAATCACCAACAACCCAATCTACCCCGAAGCAGTCCTAAGGATCGGCAATCGATCTTGAACCATGGCTGCACTTTTGGCCCGGAGATTCTCCGGGCCTTTTTTATTTAGTGATAGCGACTGCCGATCGAATCCAGTAGTTCCCGCGCAGGCGGGATGAGAAAGGGCTTGAGAATCTCAATGGTTTGAGCCACCGCCCGGGCTGGGTCAATGGTGCCCTTAGGTGATCGAATTCGATCATTGGCCAGCCAAAAATTTGAGATCAATAGAATATTTTCAACCATCGCGTCTCGTTCGTTTTTGGTTGCCACCATGATTCCAGAGTCAACTAGATCATCGGCCATCAAGGTAGCTGTCTGTTTCGCTAAGCGCATGATTCCCATGAATCGATGGTGAAGCTTGGGGTAGCGCGTGCACAGATCCGTTAAATCACGGTAAATGAATTGGTAGTGACCCATGAGTTCAAAAGACAAATGCAACAATAGCCAAATATCATCGAGATCGGCAGCTCGGTCTGGCGGGGTTACCAAGATATCGAGCAGGCGTTGCTCATAGGCATCGAACAGTGCCTCAACAATGTCTTGCTTGGAATGAAAGTGATAGTACAGATTGCCTGGACTGATGTCTGCTTCTGTGGCGATGGCATTGGTGGTGGTGTTGGGCTCACCTTGTTCGTTAAACAAGGTGAGTGCACATTCAAGAATCCAGTCTTTGGTTTGAGTCGCCATTGGCTGGATTGTTCCGCACTCTAGCCTTGTTTGAGCTGATTGACCAGGTCCACGTAGGCCTGTTTGGCCTCATCAGACGACATGCCCTGCAACTTCTCCCAGGCTTCATATTTGGCCAACCCCACGAAGTCGAAAAAGCCGGGCTTTTCGCCTTGCACATCGCCCTCTAATGCCTGCTTGTAATGACTGTAGAGCTTTAACATGGTGTCATTGTCCGGGCGCTCGGCCAACGACTGAACGTCTTCAAAAGCCTGGTTGAACTGAGAATCAAGATCTGACATGGGTCTACCTTTTACTCCATTGTGATGACGGATGGGGCGCTGCCGTTGCGTTTCAGCGCTTTCTTACTTTCTAGCACGTCATTTAGGCGGGGTCAATTGGTCGTGGCGATAACGCTTGTCTTTTCTGGGGCGAGCAGAGTATCTTGGAGGGAGCGAAATGGCAGGAGAATAGTCATGACCTACTTTGTGACAGGTGGAACAGGTTTCATTGGTCGGCACTTAATCGATGAGTTGCTCAAACGCAAGGGGCACATTTATATCTTGGTGCGTCGGGGTTCTAAAGCCAAATTCAATGAATTGGTGGCTGAGCGCTGGGGCGAGCACAAGACGAGGATAGAGGCAGTCAGTGGTGATTTGTCGCGCAAAAATCTGGGCTTAAGCGCTCGCGACCAAAAGCGCCTAACTGGCCATGTTCGTCATTTTTTTCATCTTGCAGCCATTTATGACTTGAGTGCGCCAGCACAGGCCAATGAGCTCGCCAATGTGAGTGGCACGGCACACGCCCTCCAGTGCGCTGAGACATTGGCTGCCAAGTGTTTCCATCACATCTCCTCCATTGCCGTTGCCGGTCTTTATCAAGGCACGTTTCGAGAGGACATGTTTGAAGAGGCCACTGGCTTGCATCATGCGTATTTCAGAACCAAGCATGAATCTGAGGCCCTTGTAAGGCAGCAAAAAAAGTTGGCCTGGCGAATTTATCGGCCGGGTATTGTTGTTGGTCATTCGCAAACCGGCGAGATCGATAAGATCGACGGGCCGTACTACTTTTTTAAGCTCATCCAAAAAATGCGGCGGATGCTACCTGCTTGGGTGCCCACTTTGGGTATCGAAGGTGGACGAATTAATCTTGTTCCAGTCGATTTTGTGGCCCAAGCAGTGGATCACATCGCACATAAGCCCAAGCTCAATGGTCGGTGTTTTCATCTGACAGACCCACACCCCAAGCGGATTGGTGAGGTGATGAACATCTTTGCCGAGGCAGCGCATGCGCCTTTGATGAGTATGCGTATCGATGCGAGGCTGTTTTCGTTAATTCCATCGCCTGTCAAGCAAGGGATGGGGATGTTGCCTCCAGTCCGTCGCATCATCAAGCAAGTCCTTGATGATTTGGGTATCCCGAAAGAAATGATGAGCTTTTTCAATTATCCCACTCATTTTGACACCCGCGAGGCAGAAGCGGCCCTACGAGGGAGTGGGATCGAGGTGCCCCCATTGGAAACCTATGCCTGGGCCCTTTGGGATTATTGGGAGAGGCATCTGGACCCTGAGCTGTTCATTGATCGGTCCTTGTCGGGGCAGGTCAAAGACAAGACGGTATTGGTCACCGGCGCATCATCAGGGATTGGGCGGGCCACGGCTCTGATGATGGGGCAGGCGGGCGCCCATGTCGTATTGGTCGCCAGGGGTAAAGAGGCCTTGCTGGAAGTTAAACAAGAGATCGAGGATGCTGGCGGTCACGCCAGTCACTATGTGTGTGATCTCGCGGAACTCGAACAAGCCGATCAGCTGGTTGGCAAGGTGCTCAAGCAGCATGGACACATCGATATTTTGGTCAACAACGCCGGCCGGTCCATTCGTCGCTCCATTGCCTTGAGCTACGATCGCTTTCACGATTACACGCGGTGTATGCAGCTGAACTACTTTGGTTCTCTGAAGCTCATCATGGGCTTTTTGCCCGTGATGGAAAAAAGAGGGGGCGGGCAAGTGATCAATATCTCCTCAATTGGTGTGTTGAGTAACGCGCCTCGCTTTTCTGCCTATGTGGCCTCCAAGGCGGCACTGGACGCCTTCTCGCGGTGTGCCGCCGCGGAGTTTAATGATACGGGGATCTCATTTACGACCATCAACATGCCCTTGGTCAGGACGCCGATGATCGCTCCAACAAAGCTCTATCAATCGGCGCCCACCATTACCCCAGAAGATGCTGCAGACATGGTGAAACAGGCAGTCATCTTCAAGCCGCAGCGCATTGCCACGCGGTTAGGAATCTTTGCGCAAGTGCTCCACGCGGTGGCCCCAAAAATATCAGAGATCGTGATGAATTCCGCGTTTAGAATGTTCCCCGATTCCGCCGCAGCCAAAGGGGATGCGACTGGCCGCGAACCGACTGAGATGACTCAAGAGCAGATGGCGCTGGCCTCTTTGATGCGAGGCATTCATTGGTAATTCATTAACAGGCAATTAGCGCGCTGTGTCTAAAAGCACTTCCAGGTCAGAGAGGCTTTGAGCCAGTGTGGAGCCAACGGCTGTTCTAAATACAGGCTCACTGGCCAAGCTCTGTGTAAAGGTTTGCTTGGCCATGAGCGCGCCGTGATTGAGCGAAAGCCCATAATGGCTCAATAGCGCATCGAGGGCCGGCGCTTCTTTTAGGAGTTCAGAACGTGTGGTTTGGTAGGCATGCTCAATGAGCTCTTTGCGCGAGGCGTAGCTAAAGACATTGGTGAAAAACATCTGCTCGTCATTTCGATTGGGCTCGATCAAGACCAAGCCAGAGTTCGGAAATTCAGTGCTGTATTTGGTCATCCCAATTTGCATTCGCGACTGAATCAGCGACCGAAAGGTCTGTGACAAGACCAGTGGCAGCCCACCTTTGATCAAGCGACTGCCAGTGGTTTCTGGTTTGACTGCAGGGCCTGAAGCCGGGTCATAAGGAACCAATGGGTTGATGGCGAATAAAAGGTCTACGCCCTGGCGAAGGGCGACCGAGGCGTGTAAGGTTCGTCTGAGGGCGCCATCGACATAATGATGTCCTTTGATCTCAACGGGCGGATAGAGTCCCGGCAAGGCCGCCGAGGCTTGGACAGCTTTTGAAATGGGCACATCATCAAAGCCCGGCTCACCGAAGCGCACCGCTTGGCCAGTTTCTAAGTCCACTGCCACCACGCGAAGGGAGGTTTCAAGCGACCGAAAGTCATTCGTCCGGTTTTGGCTAGAC
>CAJXNU010000083.1 GCA_913057255.1 uncultured Wenzhouxiangella sp. | reverse complement strand
GTGCCGGCTGAGAGATTCGAACTCCCGACCCACTGATTACAAATCAGTTGCTCTACCAACTGAGCTAAGCCGGCATGCCCATCAGACCCACTATTCTACCCCATCTCGTACAATAAGACACCATGAAAAATCACCAACTCATCGACATTGGGTGCAACCTCACCCACGACAGTTTTGATGCCGACCGCGAGGCCGTCATTGAAGCCGCCCAAAGCGCAGGCGTCACCCACATGGTGGTCACCGGTGCCACCGAACAAGGGAGCCTAGCGGCCCACTTACTGGCCAAAAAATGGCCTGGAGTCTTGACCGCCACAGCCGGCGTTCATCCCCACCACGCCAGTGATTTTAGCCACGACACCGAAACGGTCTTGGCCGAGCTTCATCAACAGCCCGAGGTCGTGGCCGTCGGCGAATGCGGGCTGGATTATTTTCGGGATTTCTCGCCCAGACCCGCCCAACACAAAGCCTTTGAGCGTCAATTAGAGCTCGCGGTGGCTTGCCAAAAACCGGTCTTCTTGCACCAGCGAGACGCACATGCCGACTTCTTGGCCATCCTCAAGACCTATCGCCCAGAATTGACCGGCGCCGTAGTTCACTGCTTTACCGACACCCGAGAGGCGATGGCCGACTATCTGGCCCTGGATTGTCACATCGGGATCACCGGCTGGATTTGTGATGAGAGACGCGGGCATCACTTGAGAGAGTTTGTGGGTGATATTCCCGCCGATCGCCTGATGATCGAAACCGATGCCCCGTACCTCAAGCCCAGAGACTTAAGGCCCAAGGTCAAAAGCCACCGCAATGAACCGCAGTGGCTGCCTTGGATCGCACAAACCGTGGCTGAGTGTCGAGGCGTCTCTGTCGAGCTTTTGGCTGAGCAAACCACCCAGACGGCCAAGGCATTTTTTAACCTGTCCTAAAAAATACCTCGATCGCGCGTCCAAGCACTTGACCCAACGCTTGATAACCCCGAGGTCCTGGATGAAACCCATCGCCAGCGAACATCTCAGTAGTGAGAGCTGGCGCCTCATCGGACTGAACAGGCACCCACACCACGCGCTCAAATGCCTCCGTGGTCTCGCCTAAGACCTGATCTAAATGACGTGCGCGGTATCCCAGCACCCAGCGAAGGGGTCGAGGCAAACTGGGAAAGACATCCATCGGCGGCAAGCCACAAAAGACGATCAGCGCCTCTGGCGCGTGCGCCCGAACCGCTTGGATCAGGCCTTCAATATTCGATCTCCACTCTTTGATAGAACAAAGCCCCAACAAATCATTGACGCCTGTAGAAATCACCACCACATCCACAGACTCTGGCCATTCCACCTGACTGGCCTCACGCGTGATGCGACTGGTTTGGGCACCGATCTTGCCACGAACTTGCCAAGCCACTGGTCGCCCCAATGTCTCGCTCAGGCTCAAGGCGGTTTGTCCCACCAGAGCCTCGCTATGTTCATTGGCGCCAACGCCTCTGATGATGGAATCCCCCAGACCCACCACTTGCAAGGATGGATCGGACTCATTGCTTTGCGGATTAAGATTGGGTGAGCTCACCCGACCCGACGGCTCACCGACAGCGCCTTGAAATCTGGGTGTGATGCGACGGACCCACAGGGCCTGAGGCAAGAGCAGCCCAAACGCTGCCCAAAACAAGAGACCTCGCATGCCCCTGTTACGCGGTGGCGCGGGTCAGGCGTTGCAAGCTAGACAAACGCGCTGCCTGCATTTTCATTCGATACTCGAGTTCTTTATAGCGCGTTCTAAACTGCGTGCGATACCAACGATCCCGCAGCGCATCGGCTCCAGCCTGCACGCGCTCTGCCTGGACCGCTTGCCATTGCGCGATGGTTTCTTTGAACTGCTGATATTCTGATTCTAAAGCGGCTCGCCAATTGGCATTGGCCTCAGACTGCGCTAGACGCTGCTCGAGTTGTTTGAACTGCATCTGCAAGCGCGCGCGTTGGATTTTGAATTTGGGCGTGCGTTTCAGGCCATGCGCCAAACCAAACCAGGCCGAGAGCGAAATCAGCCACTTGCCTGGATCAAACTGCCACCAGCGAAGGCCATTTCGGTAATCGGCTTGGAAGGTGTGGTGGTAGTTGTGATACCCCTCGCCCCATGTCAGCAGAGCAATCACGCCATTGTCGCGAGACGAGTCTTCATCGCTGTAGGTCCGCTTGCCCCAAGTGTGTGCCAGTGAGTTGATAAAAAACGTGCAGTGCTGAGAAAACGCCAAGCGGAAACCACTGGCCAACAGCACCATGCCCAACACATCCCCAACCAAAAACCCCAAAGCCAGCGGAATGCCTAAATTAAATAACCACACCAAGGTCCAGTAATGCTTGTGCTGCCACATCACAATGCGGTCATTTTCTAGGTCTTTGGCCTGACTAAAATCGATTTCACTGGTCTTCCAGTGCCGGAGCATCCACCCCATGTGTGCATGCCAAAACCCAGACTTGATCGAGTGCGGATCATGTTCGACATCATCGACGTGACGATGATGCACGCGGTGTCTGGCCGCCCAGACATAGATGGAGTTTTGTAGCGAGAACGTGCCGAAGATAGCCAACATCAAACGCAACGGCCACGCGGCTTTGTAGGTCCGATGGGACCACAAGCGATGATAGCCCATGGTGATGGACAAACCACTCAAAATCCAAATGGCCGCAGCAAAGGCCCAAGTCCAACCGCTAAATCCGACCAGCACGCCATAGATGGGCGCGATGACCAGGCCAATGATGTTGATGGCCACAAAGAAAATTACGTTCGAGACCACCAAAGGTGGTTTTTTGACATCACTCATAAATTAAGCCGCCGACTCCGTGCGTTTGAAAACTTCAATGGATAAGGGATAACGCCACACCACCCCATCAGAGGCTTTAATGGCGCCCACGATCGGAAAAATCAAGGCCACGATCCCCAAAGCAATCAAAATGGGAATACCGATCACCACAATGCTCAGTAATGCGCCAATGATCAAATAAATCACCAAGCTGATCATCCAGTTGAACACGACATGACCGTGGGCAACCAATCCAGGCAGTGCCTCTTTTTTCAGGAGATAAATCACAATCGGGGCAATCAAACCGCCAAGTGGGACCACGAAGCCGGTCAGCAAGGATAAGTGCATGATCAGCGCCCAGGTGTTGGTCTCTTTTTGCATGGGATCGGTGCTGGGCATTTGAGAAAACTCAGGGTTGGGCTGGTTCATGAAGAAAATGCATCCTTAAGGTGGAAAGACTCGTTTGAGCATACCCCAGCTGTGGGGCAAATACCACGCCAAGCCAAAAAGTATCGGTCGAACAGGAGGATTAAGCCCCAAACCACCGCTTTTTCTTTTACTTTTTCTTCTTCGCTTTATCGGGCCTCGTCCAACCCTCAATTTGGCGCTGTGGCGCACGTGTCAGGCTCAACTGATCGGCCGGTGCGTCTTTGCTGATCACACTGCCGGCCCCAATCACGGCGCGCTCACCGATGCTCACCGGTGCCACCAGTGAGCTGTTTGACCCAATGAAAGCGCCGTCTCCAATGCGGGTGTGGTGTTTGTTGACGCCATCGTAATTACAGGTGATGGTGCCCGCGCCCACATTGACCTCTTGGCCCAAGGTGGCATCACCGATGTAGCTCAAATGTGAGACTTTGGCGCCCTCGGCCAGCTTGGATTTTTTGATCTCAACAAAATTGCCAACCTTCACGCCTGAGGCCAGCTCGGTGCCGGGTCGTAAACGGGCAAAGGGGCCCAGCTGACACGGGCCGGTGGTTTGAATGCCTTCCAACACGCAGTGGGCTTTGACTTCGGTGCCGGCGGCCAAATCTGACTCACTGACCACGCACCCAGGCCCAATCACCACGCCATCGCCCAAGGTGACATCGCCTTGGAGGGTCACTTGCGGGCCGATGACCACATCTTGACCCACTTGTACTCGGCCTTTGACATACACCGTCGATGGGTCTTCTAAGATGGCGCCATCGGCCATCAGCTGTCGCCGGCAGCGGGCCTGATAGACTTGCTCAAGCAATGCGAGCTGCGCGCGGTCATTGGCGCCCATCAATTCATTGGCATCGTCAGCAATCACGCCAGAGACGTGTTGGCCATCGCCAACCGCCAATCCCACCACGTCGGTCAGATAGTACTCACCTTGGGCATTTCTTGGGACCAACTGCTCAAGCCATGCTTTCAGGGCCGCACTCTCGCCCACCAAGACGCCTGAGTTGACCTCCTTGACCATGGCCTCTTGTGGGGTCGCATCGGCCTGCTCACGGATTTGGGTCACCCGGTCTTGTCCATCCCGCAAGATTCGCCCATAACCGGTGGGATCATTGGCCATAAAGCTCAGCAAGCTCAGAGGCGCTCGCTCATCCAAAAGCGCTTGCAAGGTCTGCACTCGAACCAGAGGCATATCACCAGGCAACACCAACACCCGAGCGCCGGCGGGGATCTCATCCATGGCTTGGAGCGTGGCATGGCCCGTGCCCAGACGCTCAGTTTGGTGAGCAAACCGTCCGGTGAAATCAGGCAGGCTTGCTTGCACCATCTCAGCCCCTTGGCCGATCACGATATGGACTTGATCGGGCTTGAGACCTGAGACCGTCTCTAGCAGGTGGGCAAGCATTGCCCGCCCGCCCACCGGCTGGAGGACTTTGGGCTGGGCTGAGCGCATTCGTTTGCCCTCACCGGCGGCCAAAATAATCACATGCAACATGACGTCTGCCCCTGTTTGTTCTTGTTAGATGGACTCTAAATTTAAGTCAATGGGCACAGTATAGCGGTGATGGGGATAAAAAAAGGCCCCAGGTGAGGGAGTACCTGGGGCCTGAGGGTCCGAACCCGGTGCAAGGGGACAATCACCGAGCCCGAATGTGACCCAATCCAGGGAGGAGGAAGGATCACACCATGTACATGGTATAGGTTAGGACTTGGGCCACTTAGAGAAGTTCCCAAAGGTTGACATTTTCTTTAGTGGGCGCTGTCCCAATCGGGTCCCTTGCCGGTATCCACCACCAAAGGCACCCGCAGCTGGCAGGCCGCTTCCATGCGCTCCACCACGCCTTGCTCCACCTGGGACACCGCGGCCTCATCGACCTCCAGCACCAATTCATCGTGGACCTGCATCACCAACAGCGCCGGAATGTTCTCGGCCTGGATCCAATCATCCACCGCGATCATGGCGCATTTGATGATGTCAGCGGCCGAGCCTTGCATGGGCGCATTGATCGCCGCGCGCTCAGCGGCCTGTCTGCGCTGTGGGTTTCTGGCTTTGATGTCTGGTGTCCACAAGCGCCGGCCCATGATGGTTTCCACATAGCCTTTTTCTTTGGCTCGGGTGCGGGTGTCATCCATAAACGCGCGCACTTTGGGGTAGCGCTCGAAATACCGCTCGATATAAGCGCTCGCCTCCGAGCGCGACAAGTCCAATTGACGGGCCAAGCCCCAACCGCTCATGCCATACATCAACCCAAAATTAATCGCCTTGGCGGCTCGCCGCTGGGTTTGGGTGACCTCATCGACCGAGCAGTCAAACACCTCAGCCGCGGTGGCTTTGTGCACGTCCTCACCGGCTTCGAATGCACCCAATAGACGATCGTCCTCAGACAGATGCGCCATGATTCTTAACTCAATTTGTGAGTAATCGGCCGCGAGCATCACCTTGCCTTTGGGTGCGATGAAAGCCTGTCGTACCCGCCGGCCTTCCTCAGTCCGGATGGGAATGTTTTGCAGGTTGGGATCTTGTGAGGATAAGCGCCCGGTGGCGGTCACGGCTTGATGGTAATGCGTGTGCACTCGATGCGTGTCTGGATTGACTTTTTCTGGCAGACGGTCGGTGTAGGTGCTTTTGAGTTTGGATAGCGACCGATGCGAGAGAATCAGCCGGGGCAGCTCATACTCATCGGCCAGCTCTTGCAACACATCCTCGGCAGTCGATGGCTGGCCTTTGGGGGTTTTTCGAACCACCGGCAGGCCTTGTTTCTCAAACAAGATCTCTTGGAGCTGTTTGGGTGAGCCCAAATTAAACGTCTGCCCCGCCGCTTCATGGGCCGCCGCTTCTAGCGTTTCTAATTGCGCTTCGAGCTCCTGGCTTTGCTCCGCGAGCTTGTCGCAGTCCAAGGCCACGCCAGTCCGTTCCATTCGAGCCAAGACGCTCAGTAACGGCATCTCAATGTCCGTATAGACCGAAGCAGGCTTAGGCAGTGCCTCCAGCATGGGCCACAGGTGCTGGTGAAGTGCTAGAGTCACCTCGGCATCTTCACCGGCATAGGCGGCGGCTTTGTCCACATCGATCTGGTCAAAGGTCAGCTGGTTTTTGCCTTTGCCGGCCAGGGATTCAAACGAGGTGGTTTGTCTACCTAAATAAAAACTCGCCAAGGAATCCATATCATGGCGCGTGCCCGTGGAGTGATACACATACGAGGCCAGCATGGTGTCATGAGCAATCCCCGCAAGCTCAATGCCGGCGCGATGCAAGACATTGAGATCGTATTTCAAATTCTGGCCGACTTTGAGACGGGCTGGATCTTCTAACAAGGGCTTGATCCGCTCCAACACCGCTTGGGCCTCAAACTCTGTCTTTTGATCGTGATGGGCCAGAGGCACATACCAGGCCTTGCCTGGTTCTGTGGCAAAGGCCAAGCCCACCAGGTCTGCTTCTAAGGCTTCAATGCTCGTGGTCTCGGTATCAAAGGCCATCAGCTCGGCGCCTTCCAAGGCCTCGATCAATTCATCCAGGCCTTGATGGGTGGTGACGGTGGTCACCTCCACCTGCACCTCGGTCTCAGCCGCGGCTTTAGAAAGCGCACTGGCATCGGGATCATCAGAGGCGTCGCCAGAAGCCTCGCCCCCACCCTGATATTGTTTAAGCCAGGTAGCAAAGCCAAAGCGCTTGAGTAAGGCCACGAGTTTTTCAGGGTCAGGTTGCGCGCCGGTGAGATCATCGATCTCAAGACTTAAGTCCACATCGTGTTTGAGTGCCACCAATGAGCGAGACAGCGGCAAGGCATCGAGGGCGGCTCGAAGATTGTCACCGACCTTGCCACCGACCTCATCGGCGCTTTCGATCAAGGCCGTCAAGCTGCCGTATTGATTGAGCCACTTGGCGGCCGTTTTTGGCCCGACTTTCTCAACGCCTGGGATGTTGTCCGAACTATCGCCCGTCAATGCCAACAAATCCCCCACCAACTCCGGTCCCACCCCAAACTTTTCTTCCACCAAAGCGGGCGTAAAGACTTTGTTTTGCATGGAGTCTTCCACCACCACGCCATCGCTCACCAGTTGAGCCAGGTCTTTGTCGCCCGATGAGATCAAGACCTTGAGTCCTTGCTGATGGGCTTGAGTGGCCAAGGTGGCGATCACATCGTCGGCCTCGACGCCTTCAACGATCAGGCGTCTCAAGCCCATGGCATCGATGAGCTCGTGGAGGGGCTCGATTTGTGAGCGAAGCTCATCGGGCATCGGCGGTCGATTGGCTTTGTATTGCTCAAAAAGCTCGTGACGAAAGTTTTTTCCAGGTGCGTCGAACACCACCACCACGCGCTCGGGCTGGTGTTGTTCCAACAGACGGCGCAGCATGTTGGCGACACCAAAAATGGCGCCAGTCGGTTGGCCTTCTGAATTGCTTAAACTCGGAAGCGCATGAAAAGCGCGATACAAGTAAGAAGAGCCATCAATTAAACACAGTTGGGGGGCGTTTGACATCGTGATCCATCGGGTTATTTGGCGTCATTGCCTGTCAGTCTCTCATGATAAACGCAACCGGACTTGGCGTGGTCACGCCTTGTGGATGGCCAAGCTCTGCTAGACTGATCAACATGACCACAGACTCTCCCGCGCAATCTTCTCAGCCCGCCCAGCGCGCTCGTTGGGTGGTGTTTTCTGCCCTCCTAATGGGTGCCTTGATGTGGGAAAGTCTGGGTGTCTCATGGGCACAAGAGCCTCCACCGGCAGCCGATGCGCCCTTACCGCCCAAAGTGCAAGACCCCAATGAGCAAATCCAGCCTCAGGTTGTCATTCGCCAAGAAGACGATCGGGTGGTGCACGAATACAGCGCCGATGGTCAGGTCTATATGATCAAAGTCATTCCCAACGTGGGGCCAGCGTATTATTTGATCGACACCACGGGTCAGGGGAATTTTGAGTCAGACCAACCCCACATGGAACCGGTCCGGCCAGCCTATTGGCGTCTGTTCGACTGGCGCTAGTCGGTGATTAGATTCGCCTGGGCGGCATAAACCTCTGCCAGTCGCAAAAACCCAGCCAAAGAGACCGTCTCCGCACGCGCTGAGGGCTCAATCCCTGCTGAGGCAATTTGCGTTTCATCCAACACAGCACCGAGCGCATTTCGAAGGGTTTTTCTCCGCTGGCCAAACGCGACTCGGGTCACTTGCTCCAGCGGTGCCTCAAGCGCACGTTCGCTCTCGCTCATTAGCCGCGGTACCAAACGAATGATGGATGAGTCGACTTTGGGTGGCGGGTCAAACGCCTCGGGGGGCACATCAAACAGTTCAGTCAAAGTGGCGTGGAACTGAGCCATGACTGACAAGCGCCCATAGGCCTTGGTTTGAGGGACCGCAACGAGGCGATCCACCACTTCTTTTTGCAGCATGAAATGCATGTCTCTGATCTGATCGTGATGGGCGAACAAATGAAACAGCAAAGGCGTGGAGATGTTGTAGGGCAAATTCCCGACCACGCGAAGCTCACGGCCTGGGAAATCATAGCCAAGCACGTCTTGATTGATGATCTCCAAACCATCAGCCAGTGGCCCCAATCGATCAGCCAGTTGACCGGCCAGGTCTCTATCAATCTCTACCACTCTCAACGCACCACAGGCCTGCAATAGCGGCCGAGTGAGCACGCCTTGACCTGGGCCAATCTCAATGAGTGTTTGTCCAGGCCTGGGGTCAATGGCTTGGACCATGCGATCGACCACGCTGAGATCGATCAGAAAATGCTGCCCGAAGCGTTTCTTGTGTCGATAGACACCGGAGTTCATGGTCATAGCGAACGGGCAGAGGCCATCAATTGATCGGCCATGGCCAGTGCTTGGCGAAAGCTCCCCAGATCGGCTGAACCCGTCCCGGCCAAATCCAGCGCGGTGCCATGATCGACCGAGGTGCGGATATAAGGCAAGCCCAAAGTGATATTGACCGCCTGACCAAAGCCCACATGCTTCAAGACCGGCAGGCCTTGGTCATGATACATCGCCACCACCGCATCAGCGTCCAATAAGCGCTTGGGCACAAACGCAGTATCGGCCGGCAACGGACCGGTCAATGAAAGGCCTTGGGCTTTGAGTGCCTCGATGGTGGGCGTGATGACTTCCAACTCTTCTCTTCCCAACAGCCCATCTTCACCCGCATGCGGGTTGAGACCCAAGATCAATAAATGTGGATCAGGGATGCCGAAGCGGTTTGTAAGATCGTGGTGAGTGATCCGAATCGTATCGGTGAGACGCTGGGTGGTGATCGCTTGGGGCACCTGAGACAAAGGCAGGTGGGTGGTGACCAAAG
>CAJXNU010000082.1 GCA_913057255.1 uncultured Wenzhouxiangella sp. | reverse complement strand
CCAGAGGCCTCCACAACGCGCGTCTCCATTAGACGAGGCTCGAGCTGGCTCGCCAACTCCAAACCATCTCCGCTGGCTTGTTGCTCAACTAAGAGCCAGTTTTGCTCATCGTATTCGCCTTTTAGCGCTTCAAACTCACCTTGGTCGTTGAAAGCAAAATAAAACACGTCGCCTGGTTTGATGGTGACCAAGCGCTGGGTTCTATCATCGAGGTTCACCAGCTCATGTAACAAGCGAGCCGATAGGCCGAGCTCTTTAAAAATGCGATCCATACTTTGGCCTGAGCGAACCGTGACCGTGGTCCAATTTCTCTCAGGTTTGGCCGGGGGTGTATTGAGAGGATCTGTTGAGCCAAGCGATGGATCGGTCTCAGATGGATCGACCAACTCGATTGAGTCACCGATTGCCGCGGTTTCTGTGAGCGCTACGGTTTGATTGGCCGAGGACCCAGATGCCTCGGTCAGGTCAGGGTTTGGGGACCCCAGCCAGCCAACCACAACCCAGGCCACCACAAACACCAACCCAAAGCCCATGGCCCCTCTGACCCCACTTAGCTTGGGCCATGCGATCGGTGTTTTGGCCGGTTTGCGCCGGCTTGCCATGGGTTTTCTCGTCATGAGTGCAGTTTCTGGCCTAAAAACTCGCTAAGATTAACGACTTGAGTCATTTTAAGTCAATGTGGGGTGGTTTCATGCAGTGCATGGAAAAAGAGCCCACAGACAAACGGTGGGTGCACCTTAACACACACAGCCACCGCGCTGTCTGCGTGCATCGACGGGGTGGTGGGGCGCACGCATGAGATGCCGTTGAACCCGACACAATATAAAGACTAGGCCAAGCGTTCATGACGACAGAGACAAAAGACAAGTTGGAGTCGATAGAAGAGCTCACGCGTGGGGCCGTTGAGGTCATTCAGACCGATGAGCTGGCGAAAAGACTAGAGAGCAACACACCGCTCCGAGTGAAAGTCGGTTTCGATCCCACTGCACCGGATTTGCATCTGGGGCATACGGTGATCATCAACGCCATGCGCCGGTTCCAAGCGGCCGGACACACGGCGATATTTCTGATTGGTGATTTCACCGGCATGATTGGCGATCCCACAGGTAAAAACGTCACCCGGGCGCCATTGACCGAAGATGAGATCAAAGCCAATGCCGAGACCTATGCCGAGCAGGTCTTTAAGATTCTAGACAAAGACCTGACCGAGGTTCGCTTCAACTCTGAGTGGTTTTCTGACATGGATGCGGCCGACATGATTCGCTTGGCATCCAGGCATACCGTTGCTCGCATGCTCGAGCGCGATGATTTTGAGAAACGCTATCAGGGCGGCCAGCCTATTGCCCTGCATGAGTTTTTATATCCGCTGGTGCAAGGCTATGACTCGGTGGCTTTGAAAGCCGATATCGAAATGGGCGGCACAGACCAGAAGTTCAACCTGCTGGTCGGTCGTCAGTTGCAATCACAAATGGACCAAAAGCCTCAGTGCATCATCACATGGCCTTTGCTCGAGGGCACCGATGGGGTGCAGAAAATGTCGAAGTCATTGGGTAACACCATCGGCATCACCGACCCGGCTGATGAGATGTTCGGCAAGCTGATGAGCATCTCAGACGAGCTGATGTGGCGCTATTTCGAGTTGCTGAGCTTTCGGCCGAGCAGCGAGATTGAGGACTTCAAGCGCTCGGTTGAGGGCGGTGCCAACCCCCGAGACATCAAATTCAAACTGGGTGTGGAGATTGTTGACCGCTTTCATGGTCAAGGGGCGGGCGAGCAAGCCAAGCAGGCCTTTGTTGCCCGCTTCCAGCAAGGCGATCTGCCCGATGTGATTGATGAGGTCTCTATCCAAGCCGCCGATGAGGCAGGCGTTGGGATCGCCGCCGCCATCAAACAGGCCGGCATGGCCGCATCCAACTCTGAGGCGTTTCGTCTCATCGACCAAGGGGCTGTCAAGATTGAAGGTGAGCGCGTCAGCGATCGCGGGCTCATCTTGCCGCCAGGCTTTGCCGGCGTGGTGCAAGTGGGCAAGCGACGCATTGCTCGCATCAGCGTGGAGCCATAAGTGATGAAGCACTTTTTATCCACCATCGATTGGTCCAGAGAGTCCTTGCAAGAGATCATTGACCAAGCCGCCCAGCTGCGGACCAGCCCGCTCAATGATCGCCTGCGCGGCAAGTCGATTGCCCTGCTGTTTTTGAATCCATCGCTTAGAACGCGGTCATCATTTGAGATTGGTGCTTTCCAACTGGGTGCACACGCGGTCGTGCTAGAGCCTGGTAAAGCGGCTTGGGGCATCGAGTTTGAAACTGGCGTGGTGATGGATGGCGATGCTGAAGAACACATCACCGAAGTCGCCGGCGTGTTGTCGCGCTACTGCGATGCGATTGCCTTGCGGGCATTCCCACTGTTTAAAGACTGGTCCGTTGATCGAGAAGATCGAGTGATTCGTGCGCTGGCCAAACACGCCTCGGTGCCGGTCATCAACATGGAAACGATTGTGCATCCGTGCCAAGAGCTGGCCTTGATGCGAACCATTCAAGACAACCTAGGCCCACCGGCCGGCGCGCGTTATGGCAAGAAGTTTGTGTTGACTTGGACGTGGCATCCCAAGCCATTGAACACGGCTGTGGCCAACTCAGCGCTGTTGATCGCCACCAAGTTTGGGTTGGACACCACCTTGCTCATTCCAGAAGAGGCCTACTTGCTCGATCAGCAATTTATGCAGGCAGCGGAAGAACAGGCCAAGGCGACAGGTGCCAGTTTCGAGGTCACCACCGATATCACCGAGGCCTACTCGGGTGCGGACTTTGTCTATGCCAAAAGCTGGGGCGCGTTGAGCCACTATGGCCAGCCCGAGCACGAGGCGGCCTTGCGCGCACCCTATAAGCATTTTATGGTGGATGAAGAAAAAATGGCATTGACCAACCAAGCCAAGTTCTCGCACTGTCTGCCATTGCGGCGCAATATCAAAGCCACCGATGGTGTGATGGATGCCGATTATTGCGTCGCCATCGATGAGGCAGAAAATCGTCTGCACGTGCAAAAAGCGCTGATGCTCTCCCTGCTGGGATCAGATCAATAAGACCAAGTCAGTAAAAAGGCCACTGTTTATGAGCGATAACAACACCATTGTCCTAGCTTTCTCCGGCGGCTTGGACACCAGCTATTGCGTGCTGGATCTAAAAAACAAAGGCTTTGAAGTGCACACCGCCTTTGTCGATACCGGTGGTGTCAGTGCAGAGCACAAAAAGTGGATCGAGCAACGCGCGCTGGATTTAGGGGCATCGAAACACCACACCCTTGATGCCTCAATACCACTTTGGGATCAGTTTGTTGTGCCTTTGCTGTGGTCGGGTGCGCGCGTGCTAGATCAATACCCCATGCTGTGTTCTGATCGCTATGTCATCGTGCAGCAGTGTCTGCAGTTGGCCGACGAGTTGGGGACTCGACATTTTGCGCATGGCTGTACTGGCATGGGCAATGACCAGCTGCGTTTCGACCAATCGGTGCGTTCATTAGGCGATTACACCATCCATGCACCCATTCGAGATTTGCAACGAGAAACCTCGCATGTTCGGGCCCATGAGATTGAGTTGATGGAAAAAGCAGGCATTGAGGTGCCGGAGTCTAACTCGCGCTACTCCATTAACGAAAACTTGCTCGGTGTCACGTTGTCAGGCCAAGAGATCGATGAGTTTGGCGCGCCCGGCGAGGATACGCACGTTTGGTCAAAGCCCAGAAGCCAGTGGCCAGCCGAACCACTCACCCTCACGCTTGGGTTTGATCAAGGCCGCGCGGTCAGTCTCGATGGTGAGCCCATGGCAGGACCCGAAATTTTGGCGCGTTTGAACGAATCACTCGGCGCCTATGGCGTGGGCCGGCACATCTACACAGGTGATGTCTCGATTGGACTCAAAGGCCGCATTGTCTTTGAATGTCCTGGGGTGGATGGCTTGATGATCGCCCATCGGGCCTTGCAAGAAGCGGTCAACACCAAACTCCAAAACCAGTTTCATCGAACACTGGCTGCCCGTTGGGCTGAACTGGTCTACACCGGCTTTTTCTTTGAGCCACACAAAACAGATCTAGAGGCTTATTTAGAAAGTGCCAACCGCTATGTGACCGGCGTGGTTCGATTAACCACCGAAGGAGGTGTGGCGCACGCGGTTTCGGTGGGCTCGAAATACATTCTGGCCGATCCCGATGCGGTGTATGCCCAGTCAGCTGGCTGGACGCCTGAAGAGGCCGAAGGTTTTGTTAAGCTGCTTGGCCAAAGCTCCACTTTAGCGGCTAAGGTGCGTAGAGACTGAGCCTTGAGCCAAGAGACCATCCTCAAGCATCTCGACCGCTTGGTGGCCTGCGATAGCCAGAACCCACCGCGTGCGTTCGATCAACACGCTGAGCTGATCACCTATCCGGCCGCCGTCTTAGAGAAAGCCGGCTTTGAGGTTCGGGTGGATGATTTTGGGGATGGGCACATCAACCTCTATGCCAAGCGCGGTCAGCCGAAGGTGTTATTCAACTGCCATCTCGATACCGTACCGATTGGAGAAGGTTGGACCCATCCACCGTTGGCATTGACCATCGACGATAACAAAGCCTATGGGCGGGGGGTGTGCGACATCAAAGGCGCGGCGGCGGCTCTTTTGGCTTTGGCAGAAACCAGCACGGCTGACATGGCGGTGTTGTTGAGTACCGATGAAGAAGGTGCCGGCAGTTGTTGTGTGCGTCAATTTTTAGAGACGCTCACCGATGTTTATGAGCAAGTGGTGGTGTGTGAGCCCACCCAATGCCAAGCGATTGTCGGGCACCGCGGCTTTTTATCTGTCAAAGGCGTGATCCATGGTCGGGCAGGACACTCATCAGAGTTTCGCGGACTAGAGGACAATGCCAATCACCGCCTCGCCCGCTGGCTCTCAGCATCGTTAACCTACACTCAAGCCTTGGCCGAGGCCAATCAACACACTTGTTTCAATGTGGGCTTGATCTCAGGCGGCACCAAATCCAATGTCATTGCCGGCGAGGCGCGCTTGCACTACTCGGCACGATTGGGCCCGGGTCAGAGCAACGAGGCCTTGTTCGAGACGCTTAAAAATCTAGGCGACGCCCATGAATGGTCCGAGTGGACCATTCCATTTTCAGGCTCGCCCCTGCCAGCGGCTGGCCTCGATGATCACGCCTCCCAAGCGTTTTGTGAGAAGCTGGCCAAAGTCGTGGATGTGAGCGTGGGTGAGCCAGTGGGGTTTTGGACCGAAGCGGCGCTGTTTTCCGAAGCCGGCCTTCCTGCCTTGGTCTTGGGTCCAGGTGATATCGCACAAGCCCACACCGCCGATGAGTGGGTCGCGGTTTCTCAATTGAGCCGGGCTTGCGATGTCTACAGAGCCATGATCGAACAGGTGGATGCAGCATGAGCGATGTTCGGACCACAGTGATTGAGTTGTTGGGCCAGCTGGGTTCTAGCCGCGAGGCCAGACAGTACCTCAAGCAATTTTCCAGAGTCGATCAGACCCGCTTTGCCGTGGTTAAAGTCGGAGGCGCGGTTTTACGCGACCACCTCGATGAGTTGGCCAGTGCGCTGGCCTTCTTACATCAGCTCGGTCTGGTGCCCATCGTCTTGCATGGCGCCGGTCCCCAGCTGGATGAAGCGATGAGCGAAGCTGGCATTGAGGTCGAAAAACACAATGGCCTCAGAGTGACCACTGAGGCGGTGATGGCGGTGGTTCGGCCGGTCATTTATCAAGCCAACAGCGCTTTGGTCGACGCCTTAGAAGCCCGCGGGGTGCGTGCGCGAGGGATTTTGCATGGCGTTTTCAAATCCCATTTGGCCGATCCCGAAAAACTCGGGTTGGTGGGTGAGATCGATGAGGTCGAGCTCTCACCCTTAAGTGCAGCGATTCGGTCGGGCGCCTTGCCCGTATTGGCGTGTTTGGGCGAGTCGGCATCGGGTCAGATGATGAACATCAATGCCGATATTGCTGCCCAAGAGTTGGTCTGGGCTGTCCAACCTCATAAAGTGATCTTTCTCACCGAGACCGGCGGTTTATTAGACGAAGGTGGCCGCATCATCTCAGCGATCAATTTAAGCAGCGACTATGAGACCTTGATGGGTGCTGACTGGGTGCATTCTGGAATGGCCCTAAAGCTAGAAGCCATTAAAACCATGTTGGATTCATTGCCATCAGAAACCTCGGTCTCGATCACATCGGCCGCCAAGCTCACCCGTGAGCTGTTCACCCACACCGGCGCGGGTACGTTGATTCGTCGGGGCGAGGCCATCGAGTGGTGTGCCTCACTTCCAGCCGATCGCTTGGCGCGGATCGAGCGCTTGGTTGAGCAAAGCTTTGGGCGAGAGCTGCGCGCCGATTGGTTGGCGGATCGAGATGTCTCAGGCTGGCTGGTCGCTGAGAGTGATCGGGCAGCGGCATTGATCGTCAACGGCGTCAATGGCGTGCCTTATCTCGACAAGATTGTGGTGACCCCAGAAGCACAAGGCGAGGGGCTAGGGGCTGCTTTATGGAGCGCGCTCAGGGCACGGTGTCCGACCATGTATTGGCGCTCTCGCACGGCCAATCCGGTCAACGGCTGGTATTTTCAGCAGGCACAAATGAGCGTGCGGGTCGATGAGTGGGTGGTGTTTGGCATTGGGGTGGCCGACATCGATGCTTTCGGACCCATGGTCTCAGATGCCAAAAACCGTGAACCCGGTTGGGTGAGTGCCGGTGAGGAGGGATCGTGACCGATCGAATCCCCGTGGCATTGATCGGCGGGCGCGGATACACCGGCAGCGCGTTGTTGCCATTGATTGCTGCGCACTCAGTTCTGGACTTGGTGGTGGCCACCTCCAGCAGTGAGGCCGGTCAAGCACTGACCCAGATTGACCCCAACTGGCCCAAACCTGAGCAAACGTTGGTGGACCTAGGGCCCGATGGGGTGGGTGATGTGGAGGCCAAGGTTTGGGTGTTGGCGCTACCCAATGGGGCCAGCGGTCCATGGGTGGATGCCATTGCCAAGCATCATGCGGAAGCTTTGATTGTTGATTTGGGGGCAGATTACCGGTTTGAGACAGACCCAACGTGGGTGTATGGCTTGACCGAGTGGCAGCGGCCTGAGTTGCGCGGTGCGACCCGAATCGCGAATCCAGGATGTTATGCCACCGCAGCGCAAATGGCTTTGCGGCCATTATCGGACGGGCTCAATCAGGCACCGGTGATTTTTGGGGTGTCCGGATACAGTGGTGCCGGCAAAACGCCATCGCCTAGGAATGACCCTAAGCGCTTGGCAGAGAACATCATTCCGTACCAGTTGACTGGCCACGTGCACGAAAAAGAAATCTCTTTTCATTTGGGCCAATCGGTGTGTTTTCATCCGCACGTCGCTCCTTTTTTCCGCGGGCTGTCGTTGACCATTCATATAACCAGCCAGCACGCCATGAGCCCTCAAGCCATCACCGACTGTTGGCGCTCGGCCTACGACGCTGAGCCGTTGGTGGAGATTTCAACAGACATCCCAGAGATTCGTGATGTGGTGGAGACCGCTGGGGTGAAAATTGGTGGTGTGTCGGTGGATGGAAGAGACCCGCATCGGGCAAGCTTTGTTGTGGTGTTGGATAATTTGATGAAAGGCGCGGCCAGTCAGGCCATCCAAAACATCAATGTGGCGCTGGGGCTCGATGACCTCGATGGGTTGGGAGTGGTTCGATGAAAAAGAGTGCGTATCTGTGGCAAAAATCCGATACGGCCGTTGATGAAGCGGTGATGGCGTTTCTGGCCGGACAAGACGTGGTCTTGGACCAAGCCTTGTTCGCTTATGACATACAAGCGAGCAAAGCGCATGCCGCAGGACTCGCCCGCATTGGTTTGTTGAGCGCCGAGGATGCATCTGCCATTCGCGCTTCGCTCGATGAGTTGAGTGCTGCTTGGTCGAGTGGTGAGTTTGAGCTGGATGCCCGTTTTGAAGATGGACACTCGGCCATTGAGCATTGGCTCAGTGAGCGACTCGGTGACTTGGGCCAGCGCATCCATGCTGGGCGGAGCCGCAACGACCAGGTGGCCGTGGCGTTGCGTCTGTATTTAAAAGACCGACTCGAAGCGCTGGCTATGATCTCAGCAGAGATCGCCGAGGTGTGTTTGGCCAAAGCCAAAGCGCACGCCAATGATGTGATGCCAGGGCATACCCACCTGCAACAGGCCATGCCCTCATCACTCGGGCTTTGGTGGGCCGGTCATGCTGAAGTCTTTATTGATAATGTGGCCCTAGCGCTTAGCACCCGCGATTGGTTGGATGCCTCGCCTCTAGGCACCGCCTCAGGCTTTGGGGTCAACATGGCACTGGACCGTCAGGGCGTGGCCGATGAGCTGGGGTTTGCTCGTTTGGTGGTGAATCCGCAGGCCGCACAAAACAGCCGGGGCAAAGTTGAGCTTCGTGCCATTGATGCATTGGCATCAGCCACGGGTGACCTTAGACGACTGAGCTGGGATTTAAGCTTGTTTGCTAGCGCGGAGTTTGGTTATGTGACCTTGCCTGATGTGTTTTGTACCGGCTCATCGATCATGCCCAACAAACATAACCCCGATGGCGTCGAGCTGTTGCGGTCTCTACACGGCACCGTGGTCGGCGCTCGGGCGGAGCTCGAGGCGGTCTTGAGCCTACCATCGGGCTATCAGCGGGATTTACAAGACACCAAGCCTCCTGTGATTCGGGCCTTCACCCGCCCCATGGATGGTCTGGCTTTGGTCCCGAGGCTCCTTGATGGCCTCAATTGGGACCTCGAGCGGATGGCCTCATCGGTGACTGGCGCGATGCACGCCACCGACCTGGCCAACGAAGCGGTGGCCAAAGGCACTTCGTTTCGCGAGGCCTATCGCATGGTGGCCGATGATTTAGCAGCGCTTGAGGCACGCAGTGCGCAAGATAGCTTGGTGGCTCGGCGCTCGCCGGGCGCCTGCGGCAACTTGATGCTAGAGACTTTGGCCGAGCGCTTGGCCCAGCTTATGCGTGCTGATTGAGTGTTCGGCCCCAATAAATCCGGCTGGTTCATCGACCATTTTCTGGTCTTTTCTCAATTAATTGCATCTGGCCTGTTGACCTCTCTCCAAAACCGCCTATAATGGCGGGCTGGCCAAACAAGAAGTCCTTGTGCGGCCGGTGTGCACTTTCGAGATTGATTGAAAGAAAGTTGCAATAAGTTGTTGACCGTTTTTTAACTTCACCGTTATAATGGTCGGCCCGGTGCGCGAAATGCCACTGGGTAGTAAGTTGGTTCATTACAAATAAAAGCAGATAATTTGTGTGGGCGCCCTCAATTGGCATTGAAGCCAATTAAGAGCGACCTGCCCTGATAGCAATTCAGCAATTCAGGAGTAGGATTTGCTCGTTAGTTCGAAAGCTTTGCTTTTAAACTGAAGAGTTTGATCCTGGCTCAGATTGAACGCTGGCGGCATGCTTAACACATGCAAGTCGAACGGTAACAGGCCAGACAATCCCTTCGGGGTGCGTCAGGTGCTGACGAGTGGCGGACGGGTGAGTAACGCGTAGGAATCTGCCTTGTAGCGGGGGATAGCCCGGGGAAACTCGGATTAATACCGCATACGCTCTACGGAGGAAAGAGGGCCTCTTCTTGAAAGCTCTCACTACAAGATGAGCCTACGTCCGATTAGCTTGTTGGTGGGGTAAAGGCCTACCAAGGCGACGATCGGTAGCTGGTCTGAGAGGATGATCAGCCACACTGGGACTGAGACACGGCCCAGACTC
>CAJXNU010000081.1 GCA_913057255.1 uncultured Wenzhouxiangella sp. | reverse complement strand
CTTGAAGGGATAGACTTCGACCACGCTTGGGGTGGCTGGATGGGCTATACCCGCCACCAAATGCCGCTGTTGGGCCGAGATCCCTCGGGGCTTTGGCATGCCACAGGCTTTGGCGGGCACGGCATGGCCCCCACCACATTGGCCGGTGAAATCGTTGCTGAAGCCATCATGGGCGACACCACAAGGCTCAACGCCTATCAACAATGGCGGCCAGTTTGGGCCGGTGGCCTGGTCGGTCGAGCTTGGGCTCAGGGCACCTATTGGGCCCTAGGCCTCAAAGATTGGCTGAGAGATCGATCCGCTTTGAGCCGAGCTAGCCGTGGCTGAGATATAATTGGGGCTTCAATCATGCATGTGAGGATACATAGACGTGTCTGCAGAGTCGGATAAAGCGTTTATCAAACAGTTTGGGATGGTGTTGGCAGCCCTTGGGGTCTTCACCCTCATCATCATTGGATTGGCGTGGGTATTGCACGGCCAGATCGAGCCGAGCTACAACCCAGCAAGAACGCAGGCCAAGCTCGATCGGCTGGCACCTGTGGCCGGTGTCTACGCTGGAGAAACCGGCCGAGCTGCCGCTTTGGCAGCCGCTCAAGCCGCAGCACCCGCAGCACCCGCGCTGGCCTTTGACGGCTCGCTTGATGGGTCCATGATCTATGACAATGTCTGTGCCACTTGCCATACCAACGGCGTGGCGGGCGCACCTGAGATGGTGGCCAGCGCGTGGAGTGGCCGACTCGATAAAGGCACAGAGATGTTGATCAGCAATGCCATCAATGGCATTGGTGCCATGCCAGCCCGCGGTGGGCGCGCGGATTTAAGCGATGAGCAAGTCGCTGCCTCAGTGACCTACATGCTGGACATGATTAACCCCTAGTCATGTCTTCCAAAGACCCCGTGGTGTTTCCGACCGAAGCTGGTTCGTTTGAACTCACGGGGCCAGCCGGCACCATTGAATGTTTGGCTGATCTGCCCGAACCCGATGTGGCCAGGCCCGGTTGCGCGGTGCTGTGTCATCCCCATCCAGAACATGGGGGCACCATGCGAAACAAAGTGGTCACCATCTTAGAGCGAGCCTGCCGCGAGATGGGCTTGGCGACCGTGCGATTTAATTTTCGTGGCGTGGATGAAAGCCAGGGTAGCTACGACGAGGGCGTGGGTGAAGCCGATGACCTTCGAGCGGTGATTCGCTGGGTGCAAAAGACCCGACCATCCGATGCGCTGTGGCTCGGTGGCTTCTCGTTTGGTGCCTACATCTCTTTAAAAGTCGCCCCTGAGTTTCCCACTCAACAGTTGCTTAGCATCGCGCCACCGGCCGATCGCTATGAGATGGCGACCCTGACACCGCCCGAATGTCCCTGGCTGGTGGTCCAAGGCGATGAGGATGAAGTGGTCTCAGCAGACAGTGTCCAACAGTGGGCCAAGGCCTGCTCGCCAGCGCCTGAGTTGGTGATGATGGAAGGGGCCGGTCATTTCTTTCATCGCCGTTTGATGGACCTTCGCGGTCTCATCAAAAACCACGTCCAAGGCAACCTGCCCTAACAGCGATGCCAGGACCACTGGCCCTTTATCAAAGCCGCATCGCCGATGGCGGGCTCATTCAAGATCCCGCACAATCTCATGCCATCCAAGCGCTTGAAGACAATTTTCAAGCGATCAAAAAATATCGGCGCAAACGATGGTGGTGGTCAGCTGCTCCGACAATGCCCAAAGGCATTTATCTCGTTGGGCCGGTGGGGCGCGGCAAGACGATGCTGATGGATCTGTTTGCTGAAGCCCTAGAGACCGACCAAATTCCAGCCATTCGGATCCATTTCCATGCATTCATGGCAGACATCGCCGAAAAAATGCGCGCACAACAGGGCCAAACCGACCCGCTCCAGCGCATTGCCGCACAAATCGCTAAAACCCATCAAGTACTCTGCTTTGATGAGTTTCATGTCGAAGACATTGGCGATGCCATGATCTTAGGCGAGCTTTTAAGCGCCTTGTTTGCAAAAGAGGTGATGCTGGTGGCCACCTCCAACACCCCACCCGACGCGCTCTATGCCGATGGCTTGCAACGGGCTCGGTTCTTACCCGCGATTGAGCAGATTAAAGCGCATACCACCCTGATCGAGTTAAATGGCAAAGAAGACCATCGCCTCAGGGCACTGACCCAAGCGCCGACCTACTTTATGCCACTGGGTGATCTCGCCGAGCAACGCATGATGGAGCGGTTTGCCACACTTTCTGGCACCGAGCCAAGTCCCACCACCATCACTGTGCAAGACCGGCCCATCACAGCCAAAGGTCTGTCTGAATCGGTGGCCTGGTTTGACTTTGATGCGCTCTGTCGCAGCCCACGCTCGAGCTTGGACTACCTCGAACTGATTGGGCGCTTTGACACGCTGATGATCAGCGACATCCCAGTTCTGAGTGCCGATGACAACGACCCGGCCAAGCGCTTAATTCACTTAGTGGATGAAGCCTACGACCAAGGTTGCAAGCTCATCGTCTCAGCGGCCGACCGACCCGAGGAGATTTACCAAGGCACTCGCTTAAGCCGAGCATTTGAAAGAACCGCCTCTCGCTTAATCGAGATGCAGTCAGAAGACTACCTAACGAGGCGCTGAGTCAGGCTCACCAATTGATTGAATCAGGCTGTTGATGACATGTTTGACATAGTCATCGAATCGCGGATCCCCCGCCTCTGGCACCAAATGGTGCGACTGTAAGTGCAAATACCCCACATAGGCTGAATACAGCAGCATCGCCCGCTGACTGGCAGCCTCTTTCTCGAACCCGAGCTCGGTGAGCGCCTTGGCCAGAAAGGCCACGCGACGGTTCGTGACGCGCTGTAACACTGGTCGGATGAGCTCATGCTCTCTGGCAGCGCACATCGCCAAGTGAATTTGGTGGGTCAGGGTCTGCTGCGTGGTCCGCCAAATGAAGTTTTCCAGCCGCTCAAGGGGCTGGTCGCTGATGGCAAACGACTTTTCTAGATTGGCCTGGTCTTGTTGCTCCCAGCGCAGCAAAGCAGCTTCTAGAAGTTCGTTACGTCCGGGAAAATGCCAGTAAAAGCTCCCTTTGGTGATGCCTAAACGCCTGGCAAGCGGCTCCACAGCCAAGCCGCCGATGCCTTTTTCAGCAATTAACTCAAGCGCCGCCTGCTCCCAGTCTTTGGGGGTCAGCGAGGCTTTCTCAACAACGGCTTCTGGACGTGCGGACATGATGCTCCTAAAATATTGAACCCGCGCTTTAAAACGCAGGTCACAGTACCAATATAACCCTGTAAGACCGAATTATTGACTTAAATCACTGCTAGGGACATACTGTACCGTATGGAAGCTGCTCGTAAACTCAATGATGACATTCGCCGCCGCCAAATCTGGACCGATGACGGCATTCGTTTAAGCCTCCGCTACTTTGGCGATGACCGCGCGCCCTGCGTGCTGATGGCCCATGGTTTTGGGCAAACCCAGTATGCGTGGGAGAACACCGGCTGGCAATTGGCCGAGATGGGTTACCAGGCGGTCAGCTATGACGCCCGTGGGCATGGCGAAAGCGACCGCGCGCCCTCAGGCGAGTACGATTTCGAGCAATTTGTGGAAGATTTCCGCCGCGTGTGCGCCTCTTTACCGAATACCCCCATGGTGATCGGTGCCTCCATGGGTGGTCTGACCGCGTTATTGGCTCACTCAGAAAAGCCGAAAGTCGATCTGAAAGCCATGGTATTGGTCGATATCGCCCCCCGTTGGGATGAGCGAGGCGTTACCGCCATGCTCGCATTTATGCGCCAGCATCCCGAGGGTTTTGCCTCTCTCGAGGAGGCCTCTGAGTCGGTTCGCGCCTTTTTGCCACACCGGCGTCGCGGCAAACCCACCAATCCCATCAAGCTGAGCCAAAATCTGCGCCAAGCCAGTGATGGCCGCTGGTATTGGCATTGGGATCCGGCCATGCTGGCGCTGGCTGAGAAAAGTGCCAACCTGCAATCTCGTCTACAGTCGGCCAGCCGTCGCTTGAGAATCCCGACTTTGTTAATTTCAGGTGGCAAGAGCGACATGATTGGCGCTGAGCATGTCGATGAGTTCCTCAAACTGGCACCCCACGCTGAGAAAGCTGAGGTGCCTGATGCCGGACACATGTTGGCTGGGGATGCCAATGATCAATTCATCACCGCCATCACCCCGTTTTTAAATACACACCGCGATAGTCCAGGAGACGACACGCCATGATGTTTCTGATCTTCACCCTTGCCCTGTTGGCCACCCTTGTTGGATGCGCTTTTTTCAAACTCAGCATCCCAATCTGGACCGCGACAGTGGCACTGGTGTTGATCGGATTTACATTGATTGGTGAACCTGGACCCATCGCATTGGGTCTGGCTTGGTTGGTCCTAGCGGCCGTGGCCATTCCACTCAATCATGCCGGCTGGCGCCGTGAATTCCTCACCTTACCCGTTCTCAAAGCCTTCAAGGCCATGATGCCGCAAATCTCTGAAACCGAGCGTGTGGCCTTAGATGCCGGCACCGTGGGGTTTGAGGGCGAGCTCTTTGGCGGCAACCCCAATTGGAATCGATTCGTTAAGCAGCCCTTGGGCGAGCTGACGGTTGAAGAACAAGCGTTTTTGGATGGGCCGGTTGAAGAGCTCTGCGACATGATCGACGAGTGGGAGACCACCCACTATCGAGCAAATTTATCGGAAGCCGTTTGGGCGCATCTGAAAAAACACGGCTTTTTCGGGATGATCATTCCCAAGGAATACGGTGGACTCGGGTTTTCCGCCGTCGCTCACCGTGCGGTGCTACAAAAAGTCTCTGGCATGAGCTCCACGCTGGGCTCTGTCATCGCTGTGCCCAATTCCTTAGGCCCGGCCGAGTTGTTACTCCACTACGGCCGCGATGATCAAAAAGACCATTACCTCCCTCGCTTAGCCGATGGCCGGGAAGTGCCTTGTTTTGGTCTGACCAGCACCACAGCCGGCTCAGATGCCACCTCAATTGCCGACCATGGCATTGTGTGCAAAGGCCAGTGGCAAGGCAAAGAGACGCTGGGCATTCGACTGACCTTTGAAAAGCGCTACATCACCTTGGCACCGGTGGCGACCGTCGTGGGCTTGGCCTTCCGCTTATACGATCCAGACAGCCTCCTAGGTGATCAAGAAGACATTGGCATCACCTTGGCGCTGATTCCAGCCGATACTCCTGGGATGGATATTGGCAGACGCCACTTCCCACTCAACAATCCATTTCCGAACGGGCCCATTCGTGGCCAAGATGTCTTTATTCCGATTGATTACTTGCTCGGTGGTACCGAATATGCTGGCCAGGGCTGGAAAATGCTGGTTGAATCCTTGTCGGTGGGCCGAGCCATTTCTTTGCCCTCCTCGGCCACTGGTGGGGCGAAAATGGCGGCACTGACCACCGGTGCCTATGCCCGCATTCGAAAGCAATTCAATTTGCCCATTGGGCGCTTTGAAGGCATTGAAGAAGCACTGGCCAGAATCGCTGGCTATACCTATGCCATCTCCGCGCTGTCTCGGGAGACAGCCACGGCAGTCGATGCCGGAGAAAAACCGTCGGTACCCGGTGCCATTGCCAAATACCAAGCCACTGAGATGAGCCGGGAAATCATCAAAGACGCCATGGATATCCATGGGGGCAAAGGCATTATCCTAGGCCCCAAAAACTACTTGGGCCGTGCATGGCAAGGGGCACCAATCTGGATCACCGTTGAAGGGGCCAACATCCTCACCCGCTCGATGATGATCTTTGGCCAAGGTGCGATTCGATGCCATCCCTATGTCTTAAAAGAAATGCAGGCATTGGATATTGAAGATGACCGCGAGCGCTTGAAGACCTTTGATCATTTGTTGTTCTCACACATCGGCCACTCCATTTCTTGTGCGGCTCGATCTCTCGTATTGGGCTTGAGTTTTGGTGGCTTTGCCGCTGTGCCGGGTGATCGAAAAACCAAGGCCTACTACCGCAAACTCTCGCGATACAGCTCAGCGTTTGCCTTTATGGCCGACATCACCATGCTCACTTATGGGGGCAAACTCAAGCAGAAAGAAAAAATCTCAGGCCGGCTCGCCGATGTTTTGGGTCAACTCTATATTTGCTCTGCCATGCTTCGACGCTTCGAGCATGACAATCGGCCAGCGGCCGATCAACCCATTTTGGCGTGGGCTTTCCATGATGCGATCTACAAGATCCAGCACGCCATGCGTGGTGTGATCGATAACTACCCCATCACTTGGGCACGCCCCTTCTTGCGTTTTGTGGTCTTCCCCTTGGGCCGCGTCGAACGTGCGCCCAATGACCGCTTGGGCCACAAGGTGGCAGCACTCATGCTCTCACCCTCCGAGACTCGAGCTCGACTCACCCGTGGGATTTATACATCGGACAGAACGGGCCAAGCAGTCGGTGTACTAGAAGCCTTGTTGCCTGATGTCATTGCCTGTGAACCCATCGAGCGGAAAATGCTCAAGGCACTCAGACAAGGTGAGATCAAAGGCTACACCTTCGATGAACAACTTGAACATGCTCGAAGCAAGGGTGTTTTGACCGAGCAAGAAGCGAAACTCATGGCAGATGTCCGTAAGCGGAGCTTGGATGTTGTGAGCGTCGATGATTTTGATTTGGCCACCTTGCAAGCTGGCTTGACCCGCATGGGCGACCAAATCCGAGAAGGAAAAACGCAAGAAGCCGCCTAAGCACCCGCCACGCGGCACCTCCTAAATTTGTCCACATCATAAGGGCTCCTCGTCTGGAGCCCTTTCAATTTCATCTACTGCATCCAAACATCTAACCTAACCAACACGCCGCCTGAATTTACTGCTATGCTCTCTCTCGCAACAGGTGCTCTTCGCCAACAATTTTTGGCTGGAGTGAAACGGGAAGTCGGTCAGAATCCGGCGCTGCCCCCGCAACTGTAGCCGTCGTTTTCGGTACTTGAGTACTGGGATGCGGTTGAGACAAAGCCACCCGATTGAAATCGTTGGGGAAGGCATCAACCCGGCGCCCACGCGCTGACGGAAGCCAGGAGACCGGCCTGTCGCATTGAATGACAGATGTTGCGGTGGGCGATCATCGGTCAATGGTGCGGTTGCGCCCAGATCACTCAGTCAAGATCTGCCAACCCCTGAAAATACACCGTTGATCATCTCCTCTGCTGCTTCGCTGTCTTGGCACATAGACCAATGCGCGGGTGAGCGCGAGGAGAATATCATGTCCGACCAGAACCCTTCTTGGGCCCTGGCCATTCCATTGGCTGGCTCCCTCTCATTTTTTTCTTTTATTCCATCGTCTGCCGAAGCAAACGCCACCGCAGCGGCTTTTGGCGTGGACCCCGATGAAATGATGATTGTCACCGCCCAACGGCGGACAGCGTCCATTGAGACCACACCGGCCAGAGCCAGTGTCATCACGCGCCAAGACATTGAACAGTCACAAGCCAGCGACCTAAAAGCCCTTCTTCAAACTCAGGCTGGCATCGATGTCACCCGAACCGGGGGGCCCGGGGGGCAAACCAGTATTTTTATGCGCGGCACCAATTCAAATCATGTCTTGGTCTTGATCGATGGCATTCGGGTATCGGCCTCAGGGACTGGGAGCTTCCAATGGGAGCTGGTCGACTTAGCCACCATTGAACGCATTGAAATCGTTCGTGGCCCCCGCGCAGCACGCTGGGGTTCTGATGCGATCGGTGGGGTCATCCAGATCTTTACCCGACAGGCACAAGGCCTGTCGTTCCGCGGTGCGGTGGGTAGCTATGGTGAGCGCGCTGGGGCAGTGGCTGGCGGTATTCATGGACAGTCACTGACGATCTCAACACGTCAACTGGATGGGTTTTCTGCCCAAAATGAACGCGGCTTTGCTTTTGATCCAGACGACGATGGATTTGAGAACACACAGCTGGCCGGACAAGGCCAGGTTAAGCTCAGCCAAGGCAATCTCCGGTGGGCTGGCCGTTGGCTGACTGGCGAAATTGAGTTCGATAGCGGTGTCTCGGATGTTGAGCAATATGCCGGCCATCTCAATTATCAATTGAACGTCAATGAGTGGTCGGTAGATCTCGATGCCGGATTGTATCGTGACGAGTTAGAAACCAGCACGCTCTTTGGTGTGAGTGAAAACATCACCCGAAGAGCGCAATTGGGTGCAATTGCCCAAACTTCCCTACATCAATCGTTGGACTGGATGATCGGCATCGACGGCTGGCGAGAGTCTGGAGTCAATGTCGGCACATGGCGTGAAAACCGGACGCAATGGGGCATCTGGACAGCCCTAGATGGACAGCAGAATGCTTGGTCCTATAGTGCCAGCGTCCGCCTCGATGATGATGAGCGCTTTGGCTCTGAGACCACCGGCCAAGTGGCCATCGGCTGGTCGTTAAATCCAAGCCTTCGATTCTTTGCCAGTGCCGGACAAGGCTTTCGGTCACCCAACTTCAGCCAATTGTTCTCTCCTGGCTTTGGCGGCTTATTTGCCGGCAACCCCAATCTCAAACCCGAAACATCGACCAGCCTAGAATGGGGCATGGATTGGGCCATCGAACCCGATCAAACCTTCGGCTTGAGTGCGTTTTATACCGACATCGAAGATTTGATTGATTTTAGTGGCATCGACTTCCAAGCCATCAACATCAAACAAGCCCAAATCAAAGGGCTCGAACTCAGCCATCAATGGCGCCTCGATCAGTGGCAAAGTGACATCAATTGGACATGGCAACAACCCGAAGACAAAGACCAAGGCCTGCCACTGCTGAGACGCCCCAAGCACAAAGGCTCAGCCGTGCTAACGTATATCCAAGACCGTTACCAAGTGAGCACAGAGATGGTGTATGTGGGCCAGCGAGTGGATGTGGGACAAGCGCCCTTGTCGTCCTATCTCACCCTGAACCTAGCCGCGCAGTGGCGCTTGAGTGCTGATCTCACACTCCAAGGCCGCCTCACCAACCTAGCTGGCGCAGATTACGAACCCTTGGTGGGTTTTAATGCAGCTGGCCGTAGCCTTTTACTGGCCTTAGAGTGGAGACCCTCAATGTGAGACCCGCGCGTCTGTGGCTTTTGGTAGGCGCAGTTTGGCTGGCAGGCTGCCAGCCTTCTGTTGAGAAAACCAGTGCCAACTACCGTGTCTTTGGCACTGAGGCTCAGGTGACCGTGAGACATCCAGCCGATCGGTCAGCGGATGCGGTTTTAAGCGAGCTTGGACAGCATTTTCAGCGGCTACACCGCGACTGGCATCCTTGGGAAGCTGGGGCATTGACCACGCTCAATCAAGGGCTGCACACAGGCAGCTGGGTAAACATCTCACCCGAGTTACTAGACCTTCTCGACGCTGCACAAACATACGAGGTTCAAACGCAGGGGGAATTCAACGCTGCCATCGGGCAAGTGGTCAGGCTTTGGGGTTTTCATACATCCAACTATCCCATCACCACGCCGCCGCCCACCCCCACCGAAATTGATCGCTTGATTCGCAATCAGCCCTCCACTCTGGACATCAAGCGCCGCATTGGCCCCTCAGGAGAGGCCTTGATACAAACCAACAATCCATCAGTGGGTTTGGACTTTAGTGCCCTGGCCAAGGGAGCGGCCGCGGGGCAAGCCTGTGATCTGTTGGCGCAGGCTGGATTTAGTGATGCCTTGGTCAATCTCGGGGGCGATGTCTTGGTCTGCGGGCCAACCGAGACACCTTGGCGGGTGGCGATCCAAGATCCCCGATCGGGCATCTTAGAAGTCTTGGAAGTCTCTGAGCGCCTGGCGGTCTTTACCTCGGGCCAATACTATCGCTATGGGGAATGGGAAGGTGAGCGGTATGCCCACGTTCTAAACCCTGCCACCGGCTATCCCATTGAGCACATCCTCCA
>CAJXNU010000080.1 GCA_913057255.1 uncultured Wenzhouxiangella sp. | reverse complement strand
GTCAAAGACCTGTTTAACCATCAAGCCAGTCTCTATTGGACTGATCTCATGCTCACCGCCCTGGTGGCGTGGACTGCGACCGTCATTTACTTCACCGCCCCACTGGGCAGCGTTGATCAGTGGGTGGCCATGGCCGTTGCCGCCGTGGCGTTTTATCGGGGTGGCACTTTCATGCATGAGATCATTCACATGCCTCGTGCCGAATTGCAGGGCTTCAAGTGGATGTGGAACGCGCTGTTTGGTGTGCCTTTGTTGTTGCCTTGGATCATGTATCGCAACCACATCGAGCATCACAGTCGAGCCCACTTTGGCACACCTCGTGATGGTGAGTATTATCCCCTGGCTGCCGCCCCGCTCTATGAGACCGGCATTTATCTGATCAAACTGCCATTTTTATCTCTATTGGCGCTTGCCCGCTTTGGTTTCTTAGTCCCCCTGTCGTATCTCTATCGTCCCTTGCGCGACTGGGTCTTGAGTCACGCCAGTGCATATGCCTCAAACCCCTACTATGTGAAGCGTTTCCCCGATAAAGAACTGCCCACACTGACCCGCGTGGAATGGGTGTGTTTTGGCTGGGTTCTCGCTTGGGTATTGGCGACACTCTTTGGCCCCGTCACCCTGCTTCACTGGGGCATGGCATGGGCACTTCACACACTCACGCTCGCACTGAACTGGATTCGTAACCTCGCCGCTCATAGCTACAGCAATCGAGGCCAAACCATGAGCCACCTCGCACAGCTCGAGGACTCGGTGAACTTGGTTGGACAGACGTGGCTGACTGTTTGGCTGTTCCCGGTTGGTTTGCGTTATCACGCACTCCACCATCTATTCCCAGGCTTGCCCTACCACAATCTGGGCCGAGCCCACCGTCGCTTAATGGCTCACTTTGGTGAGCAATCGCCCTACGCCATCGCCAATCATCGCAATTTTTTCCGCGTCGTCGGGGACTTGCTCAGAAGCGCCCAACAAACATCCGCTGAGCACTCTGCGATTCCTACGTGGCGTGCTGAGCATCAAAAATAGTCTGGCTCTGTCACGTGACTCAGCTTGGCCCTGTCCGTCCCGAACGCTGTCTCTTCTTAGTTAATCCACTGAGTTTTCGTCTATCGTTGCCAGGCGCGTTTGCCAAACTAAGACACCATGCCCAAAGCCTGGGGCTGGAGCCTCATGTGGTCTATGGACCCCAAGAAATTGAGCCGCTTCTCGAGAGTGCTTTGGGCTCTGGCCTCGATTTGATCATCATCGTGGGTGGGGACGGCACTCTGCAAGGCACGGTTTCGGTCTTGGCCACTGAGCATCCCGACATCACACCCCCGCCGATCTTGATGCTGGGCGGTGGACGAACCAACTACACCGCTGCGCACCTTGGCACCCAAGGCCGCCCGACCTCTATGCTAGAGCGGGCGCTGACTCGCCCCGACTCATTTGACATGACATCCAAAGCCACGCTCAAAATCACTCAAACAGACCAACGACCGGTCTTTGGGTTCTTTCTCGGAGGCGCACTGGTTGATTATGTCATTCGAGACTGTCACCGTTACCGTGCTTCAGGGCGTGGCCGAATTCGCCAGGGACGTTACTCAACCATCTGGCGCGTTGCTCAACTGGGGCTGTTGGGCTTATTTGGGCGCGTGCACTATCAATCCTCGGAGATGTCATTTGAGTCAGCTGAGCTCGGTCACATGGAAGGGAAAACGCGACTTTTGGTAGCCACCACGCTCGATGAGACCCAAGTCAGTGTCCACCCGTATCTGCCTGAAGGTAAGGGACCAGTCAAACTCACCGCTGTATTAAGATCAGCACGCGGGTTTTGGTGGCGACTCGCTCATTTGCTTCGCGGCAAACCACATTCAAAATTAGACATCGAACATGGTTACTTCTCTGGCCACAGCCATGAAGTCAAGATCTCTGGCTTGGCAAACATCTGTGTTGATGGCCAAGAATATGAGCTCAATCCAGAGCAGGTCACATCAATCGTAGCCGGACCTATCTATCGGTTTTTGAGCCTATGACTGGCCTGGCCTCACAGCTTCAAACCACGCAAGCACTCGGTTCCCACAGCGATCGCTTAGCGCCCTTGATTGGTGAGCTTAAAACAAGATTTGGCGATAACCTAGCGGGCATCTTATTTTATGGATCCTGTCTGGCCGGCGATGATATTGGAGAGGGCTTGGTCGATCTTCTGGTTTTGGTGGATGACTACCGAAGAGCGCACACAGGCCCAGTGGGCGCATGCCTCAACGCCATGCTGCCACCCAATGTTTATTTTTTGGAGATTGAGAATCTAAAATGCAAATATGCATTAATCACCCTCACTCAATTTCAGCAAAAAATGCACAGCCGAATTGATCATTATTTTTGGGCACGTTTTGCACAACCGTTTTCGGTGGTCTATGCCCGTAGAGAGGATATAAAAACCAAGCTGGTGGGTCATCAGATCCAAGCACTGACCACCTTTTATAGCAACCTAGTCGCACTCCAAGGTGCCCCAGAAGACCCCTTGGACTTTTGGTCAGATGGTTTGCGACAAACCTATGCTTGCGACCTGCGTCCTGAAAGTCCGGCGCATGGTCGAACAGTGATTGCCCGAGCGCCTGAATTTTGGCGCAATGTAACAAAGGCCCTGATGCTTGAATGTCCGCAAAGTCAGATCAGTACGAGCGCTCGGCGCATGGATTGGAGAGTCAGGCGCGTTGTTGGCAAACTCCTCAATCTCACGCGTCTGATCAAAGCGGCTGGCACGTTCACTAATGGGATCGATTACCTCGCCTGGAAAGTCGAGCGTCACAGTGGCGTCAAAGTGGAACCGGCCGAGTGGATGCACCGCCATCCCCGTCTGGGCGGACTGAAATTGGCGTTTGGCTTGTGGCGACAAGGGGGCTTCCGATGAACAAGACCCAGCAAGGCGCCTTGGCCATGCTGATGGCTTTCATCCGAGCTTACCCAGTGCGCTCGACTGTGGTGTTGCTGGCATTGACCGTGGCCAGTATTTTAGATGGCCTGGGCCTATCGGTTCTTCTGTCCATGCTTAATCTGGCCACCGGTGAAACTGAGAATCCCTCACTGCCTGAACAAACGGCACTAGATCTCGTGCATCGACTGGGCCTCGATCCGACCACCGCCGTGTTGTTAAGCCTGGGTGTGTCCTTGATTGCTGCCAAGGCCGTATTTGTATTGGTTGCCAATAGACAGGTGGGTTACGCCGTTGCCCATGTGGCCACCGATCTTCGTTTGGGCTTGATCCAAGCGGTAATGCAAAGCCGCTGGCGTTACTATCTCAGCCAGCCAGTGGGCCGTTTGTCCAATTCACTGGCGACTGAGGCCCATCGTGCCTCTGAAGGCTTTTATCACGGCGCAGTCATGGCGACTCAGATCATTAACGCGCTCATCTTTGGTGCCTTGGCCATGATGATCTCTTGGCAAGCCAGCTTGGCGGCCTTGCTTTGCGGCGGTGTGCTGTTGGGTTTGCTGCATTTCCTCGTCACCCTCGCCGGCCGGGCGGGCAGAGACCAGACCAGTCTGCTGAAAGACCTGCTGTCAGTGATGACGGACCAGCTCGGTGCCATTAAGCCGCTCAAAGCCATGGGTCGAGAGGGTCATATCGATGGTTTGATGTCAGCGCAAACCAAGCAGCTAAAAAAAGCACTCAAGAACCAGGTCTTTTCAAAGGCTGCCCTCATTGCCCTGCAGGAGCCATTGCTAGCGATCTTGGTGGCCATTGGGTTCTTCGCCTTCGTAGTCAAAATGGGGATGGGGATGGCCACCGTGGTTGTCATGATCTTTTTGATTGCCCGCGCCGTCAATCACTTGGCCAAAGCGCAGCGTGCCTATCAGCACATGTCCATCAGCGAGAGCGCCTACTGGTCAATGAAGGCCATCACCGAAGAGGCCGAGACCGAAAAAGAGCCTCGACAAGGCACGGGAGCACCGAGTCTCCAGAAGGGCATTGCATTCAACAATGTCACCTTTGCCTATGACCAACGCCCAACTCTGAACAATGTGGACTTCTTTATCCCAGCAGGACAATTGACCGTTCTGACAGGCGCCTCTGGCGCAGGTAAAACCACCGTCATTGACTTGGTGGCGGGGCTACTCCAACCCAAAGACGGATCGATTGAAGTCGATGGCGTAAATTTAGAGACCATCGATCGGCAACAATGGCGTCATATGATCGGCTATGTGCCCCAAGACGCTCTGTTGGTCAATGAGAGCGTGTTTTATAACCTGACGCTCGGTGACACCTCGTTAACCGAAAAAGACGCACAGCAAGCGCTGGAGCTCGCTGATGCGGCAGAATTTGTGGCAGGTCTTGAAAAAGGCCTGCACACGCCTTTGGGTGAGCGCGGTGGACGATTGTCGGGCGGTCAGAAGCAACGCTTGGCGATTGCACGGGCATTGATCCAAAAGCCCAAGCTCCTGATCTTGGATGAGGCCACTTCCAATTTAGATGCCGAATCAGAAAAGGCCGTGGTGGCCACCGTCAAACACCTCAAAGGCCAGCTCACCATGCTGGCGGTCAGTCATGATGAAGCCATGACCGAAGTGGCCGATCAGCAAATTACATTGAGCCAAGGAGAGGTTCAATGAAGCTGCAGCGGGTCACACGGCGTCTCGGCTTTCATTGCTTACGAATACTTGCTCTTTGGGCCGCGACAGGCGGTGCTGAGCGCTTAAAGACCTGGGGGATGCAATTGGGTCACCTGCACTACACACTCAGGTACCGACTTCGCAAACGATTGCATCATCAACTCAATACATTGGCCCGGAAAAACCCAAGCACAGCACTCGAAACGGATCATGACGCCATTTTAAAAACTGCTTTTGCAGTCAGCGATCGAGCCCTGCTTGAGGTCATCGCGCTGTATGCAAGCGACCAGCCCATCGAAGACATCTGTCCAAAAGTCGTTGTGAACAATCTAAGCCAGCTCGAGCTTTATCAGAACCAAAAAAAAGGCATCATCCTCTTAGGAATGCATATGGGAAACGGTGTTGCGATGGCAGCACAATTGAATCGGTCACACGGTCCAATTCATGTCGTCTATCGCGAATCGAATAAAGTTCCGTCTGGCTTTTTACGTCAAGGACTTGAGCGCCTGGGGCTCAATGCGGTCAATGCCAGTGGTGCGGGTGCGGGGTTTCGCGAAATGCTCAAAGCACTCAAAACTGGCCAGATGGTTTATATCTTGATGGATCAAGGTAGCAAAGACGGTGGCATTTGTGTCAATTTCTTGGGCAAGCCAATCTCTATGCCCAAAGGACCGGCCGAGTTGGCCCGTCGATCAGGCGCCCCGATCGTCCCCGTGTTTCTTACAGGGACCGAACCGGCGTGGGCTTTTGAGTTGGGTGCGCCCATTTATTTGGACAAAAATGGTGCCATCGAAGATCAAGTCGCTGAGATTGCTCAGCACATGGCCCAACACATATTGGCACATCCGCAATGGTGGTCATGGCACCAGCGGCGATGGAGAAAACTTCCCTTCACAACATTGATGACAGGAGTAACCTAGCCTCATGGCACTGCTTGCACAACGCATCCTAAGTGGCTTGAGCCCCGCTCAATTTAGCCGGACCCGTCCTCCGGCAACTGAGTCTGCACCTGATCGAATTCTCTTGGGGCCTCGCCCGGGCGAGACGCCCAGTACCCTGCCACCGGTGCGGATTTATTTGGGAAGCGAGCGCCATCAGTTTCGGGCTGAGCGCGCATTCTTGTGGTCTGTGGAAAAGCACAGGGACCCCTCACGAACTTATGAGATCTATCTCATGCGAGATCTCACCGGTTTCAGCCGTGGCTTTTGGTTGACTGGCTTTACCAATTACCGCTTTGCGATTCCCGCATTTTGCGGATACGAGGGCCGCGCGATTTACAACGATGCAGACCAAATCTATTTAAAAGACCCGGCGCTCCTATTTGACCACGACATGGGCGAGGCTGGTTTTTTATCTATCAACGACCGTGATACATCGGTGATGCTCATCGATTGTGAGCGCATGGCACAAGTTTGGAATGAGGTGGAGGTCAGGAAAAAATCGAGAAAACAGCTCGAAGCAGTTGCTCGGGCACACCACCTCTGGGGAGATTTGGACAATGGCTGGAACGCGCGGGATAAAGAATATGATCCGGCTCACTCAAAGCTGGTCCACTTCACCACGCTTCACACTCAACCTTGGCGCCCCTTTCCTGATCAGTTGGTTTATTTCTCCAATCCCACTGAGGCCTTATGGCCAGATTTAGAAGATGACGCCAACCAAGCTCACTTTTTGCCATTTAACGCCACTCGTCCATCCAGGCATTGGCAGTCAGTCGCTTTATATCTCTCATCCAAACAGCCATCTAGGGAGGCTCCCGCCGTTTGCCTAGACTATTTGGCACCCACTCCAAAGACTGATCGGGTCTCAACGCTAGAAGTCTCTGGAGTACTAGAGCACGTGCCAGACCAAGATGTCTTATGGGTACTCGATAGGCTCTTAGCTGCCGGTGAGGTCTGCAAATTATCGATCAAAGAACCCTGGCGTCATGGCCACGGGCGATTCAAGCGTTCGCTGGACTATTGGCTTGAATCGCTCCATCTGGCCAGTCGCATGCAACCCAGTGCCCGTTGGCAACTCAACTATCGAGCCAGCCCGCTGTCTCATACGAAGGTCTTGTATGGTGGCCCGGCGCAGAAAGGCTCTGTGGTCTATCTGAGCCACAAAAAACCCGGCCACAACCAACAAAGCGCTGCTCTGGCCACGGCGCTGGCCGAGCGGCTAAAAAGTCCATGCAAGCCCTTGTTGGTAGGCTATTCAGAGCTCTCTTTCGTCCTAAGCGCTCTTCTGGGCCGCTCCCCCAAGCCGGCACTGCCTGATGATGCGGCAATTTTGGTGGCTGGAGGCTGGTTGACAACCCGTTTGGCTCGACGATATCAACGTCGATATCCATTTCTTCGTCTCGTCCTTGCTGGGCGCAAAGCGGGCGCCATACCCACCCATGGCGCAGTTTGCGTGCAATGTCACCACTTTGGACTCCCGCCTCATCCCAAGCGCATCGAAACCCTAGTCCCAGTCAATCTGGGGCATTATCCGGACTGCCAGGAACCCAGCCCATGGGCAACTTGGCTTGAGGGCGAACACAAAGTGGCCTGCCTATTGGGTGGGAACACCAAGTCCTATGCATTTGATGCACAGGACATGGAGGCCTTAGCCTCATCGCTCACCAAGGCAGCCAGCCATCACGACGCGAAGCTCCTAATCGTCTCAAGTCGGCGCTCGGGCGCACTCGTTGAGATGCTGAAAAAAGCGTTGGGGGAATCGGCCTTGTACTACCACTGGCAAGCCTCAGATCCAAAAAATCCCTATGCACTCGCTTTGGCCAAAGCCGACCAGCTCATCGTCACGGGAGAGAGCGAATCTATGGTCGCTGATGCACTCTCTCGCGGACGCTCGTTTGGCATTTTCTACCCCACGAAACCACCTCGACGACTGTTTGATCGGATCAGCCAGTGGGTTGCCATGCGCGCTACACAGCCACAATATAATCGTCGCGGAAGCATACGCCCCCAGCAAGGGTTACAATATCTCTGCGCGCGCATCTTGGAGCGCAACTGGGTGCTGCCGCCGCGCGATCTCGAGCGTTTACATGACGCGTTGTATGATGCCGGCTATGCCACATCATCGGATGCAATGAGCCCGACTTCTTATCAACCACCCAGCGTGTTGGAAAAGGCAGTTGAGCAGATCATTGGCGAGCTGCAGTTAAAACCCCCTGTCGACAAACAAGAGGAATGACATGAGCACCACCGTACCATTTGTGTTGAATCACCAAACACTTGAGTCCATCGCCCCGCAGTCATTTCAGAATGCCGATCCCTATCCGTGGATCAATCCAGAGGCGGTGCTCACCAAGGAAGCCTTTGATGAACTCCGCGCCAATATGCCGCCCACTGAAATCATGAAGGCCAGCTTCGGGCGCAAGCGGTCGCACGGCCAAAAGCCACACGATCGCTATGCATTGGAGTATCACCCCGACCTCGACATCCACCCGCTCTGGCACCAGTTTATCCAAGAGCTCAATGGACCGACTTATCAGCAGTGGCTGGCTCGTTTATTCAAAACCAAACGGTTTAAATTGACCTATCACTGGCATTATGCACCGCGTGGGGCATCGGTCTCACCACACTGCGATGCAAAGCGCAAGCTGGGTTCGCATATCTTCTATTTCAACACCGAAGAGGATTGGGACCGCAACTGGGGTGGCGAGACCATGATCTTGGATGACTCTGGCCGATTCAAGACCTCGAGCGCGCCTGACTTTGATGAGTTCGACCGCAGCTGGACCGCGGAAACCATGGGCAACCGCTCATTGCTCTTCCAACGCCAAGGCAACTCTTGGCATGGTGTCAAAGCGCTGGAGTGCCCAGAAGACCGACTTCGCAAGGTCTTCATCATTGTGGTCAATGCCGATACGCTGATTGGTCGGATTCGGCGTTTATTTCACACACCAGACGGCAAGTAACCCTGCATTCAATCAAGACGGCCTCAAGCTTCAGAGGCCTTCGAGAACATCGATGCCCGGCGGTGGTGCAAATTGAAAGATGGCTGGGTCAATCCATTGATTCACCCTCATGTCACTGAACACAATGCGCGTGCGCTGACCAAAATCGTCGACCCACTCCACCACAGCAGGACGGCCTTCCGCGATCTGAACAATCGCTTCGGCGATGGGCGCGTCGGCCTCTGTCGGTATAAAACGCAAAGTACTGGGTCGCTCATCGGGCTCGATTGCGTAAGACGCTGCCATCACAGCCGGGTCGGTGAGCGCCAAAATAGGCAGGTCGCTGGCCGGCGGCTGAGTTCTCACCGTTGCCTGCTCTAAGCTAGGATCAAAATGCCACAACTGCTCGCCATCGCCCACAATGAGCTCTGGCATGGGCGCGCTGTAAGCCCAGCGAAATTGGTTGGGTGCCTGAAAGTAAAACACGCCATCCAGTTGCTCAATGAGATAGCCCGAGCCATCAATGCTTGACTGCTCGAACTTAGCAGTCAAGGATTCTAGGTCGTTTGAGAAAGCCTCAAGCGCGCTTCGACTGGCCTGATATTCTCCCTCATCAAAGCGTCCATCAACTTGGCCGTGGGTTTCAATTTGGGCCGCTCCAATGAAAACCACGGCAAATAGCAATAAACGATGACTGATTGAAATATCCAGTGCTTTGCGTGGCTTCACTCTCTAATCCTTCGGGGGCGCAGGTGCCAGCACCTCTCGTTGGCCGTTGTGCTCGGGTGGGCTAACGACACCTTGTGCCTCCATCTCTTCTATCAGGCGAGCCGCTCGGTTGTAGCCTACCCTCAGATGACGTTGCACACTCGAGATGGATGCGCGGCGGCTCTCTAATACATAGGCAACCGCTCGATCATAAAGTTCATCGTCAGATGACCCACTCTCCCCGGCCTCTGGCAGTCCGGTGGGTCCGATACTTTGACCGTCAGCCGTCGATTGCTGTTCGGACAACACTTCCTCTAGATAATCTGGCTCCCCTTGCTGACGTAACCACTCCACGACTTTATGCACCTCATCATCATCAACGAAGGCGCCGTGAATGCGTTCAGTGATGCCTGATCCCGGCGGAAGGTAGAGCATGTCTCCATGACCGAGCAGTTGCTCGGCGCCGCCTCGATCAAGGATGGTTCGAGAATCCACCTTGGCAGAGACTTGGAAAGCAATTCGGCTGGGTATGTTGGCTTTGATTAAGCCGGTGATGACATCCACCGAGGGTCGTTGCGTAGCCAAAATCAAGTGAATGCCTGACGCTCGGGCCTTCTGAGCTAGGCGTGCGATCAGCTGTTCGATTTTTTTGCCAACAATCATCATCATGTCAGCAAATTCATCGACAACCACAACGATATACGGCATGGGCTCTAGCGTGGGCACCTCCGTCCCAGGCGGCAGATGCTCAGGGTCAATGCCTGGGTGCTCAATCGGCTTGCCCTGATCCA
>CAJXNU010000079.1 GCA_913057255.1 uncultured Wenzhouxiangella sp. | reverse complement strand
GGCTGGCGAAAGCTCTGGCAAGCGCTTGGCATTGTTTTGTTGATCTTAGGCATCGTGCAATGGCTGGGTGCCTTAAGCGGGGGTCGTGATTGGACCCGTCCCCTTGGACATTGGCAAGGTGGTGGGGCCTCACCAACGGTCGCAGCGCCCAGCTTTGCCACCGTCAATACCTTAGACCAGTTAGAAAGCGCGCTTGCCTCGGCTGAGGCGCCGGTCTTTTTGGATTTTTATGCCGATTGGTGCGTGGATTGCATTCGCATGGAACGACGCACCTTCGTTGATCCAGCAGTGGCGGCTCGCATGGGCGAGTTTGCCCTCATCAAAGTCGATGTCACCGATTACACCGCAGACCATCAGGCCATCTTGTCTCACTTTGGCTTGATTGGTCCACCGGCATTATTGTTCTTTAGCCAGGGGCAAGAACTCGACGGCCTGCGTCGCTTTGGTTTTATGCCGCCCAATGAGTTTTTGGCGCACCTGGACCAAGTGGCTCAAGCGGCTGATTTTTAATCGATTCAAAAAAGACCTCAGTCAATACATCAACGGGAGTGAACGGACGTGGCCAAGACCGCGCTTAAATGGATATCCATCGGGCTGATAGGGGTTGTTCTGGGTGCGGGTTTGGCCTATCTCACCCGACCCGCGCCACCGCCGGTGGGCGTGGAGGGGGCTTCGGTGGGCGATGCGCGCCCCAGTTTGGCCCATCGCGATCTCAATGGAGATCTCGCCTCGATTGATTCATTCGATGGACAGGTGGTCTTGGTTAACTTCTGGGCGACCTGGTGTGGGCCGTGTCGGCGTGAGATGCCGATCTTGCAGGCCGCGGCTGAGGCCCATGCCGGTGATCTGGTGGTGATTGGGGTGGCCATGGACGAGGTGGAGCCGGTGAGTGAGTTTATTGCCTCATTGGGCATTACCTATCCCATTTGGGTGGGGCAGACCGACGTCTCGGCGGCCCAGAGGCGGTGGGGCAATCCGGCTGGCGCGCTGCCCTATACCGTGTTGGTCGATGCCCAAGGCATCATTCAATGGCAACACTTAGGTGAGGTGAGCCAAGCTCAGCTCGATGAGGCCTTATCGCTGGTGTTCTAGGCTGTGTTGCACCCCGTCAGCTGATCAAATATACGCCAACGTATGGCGATCTTCTGCAAACGTGTAGACAAAATCACATAAAGCCTGCACAATAATCGATCGTCTATTGATTATGAGTGTTCTATGCGCATTTTGGTCTTACACGGCCCCAACCTCAATTTGCTGGGCCAGCGCGAGCCGGATATTTATGGCCACTTGACCTTGGATGACATCAATCAGGAATTGGCTGAGTTTGCCAAGACCTGTGAGGTGGAGATCGAGGCCTTCCAATCCAATGCCGAGCACCTATTGATCGAACAGGTCCAACAAGCCCGCACCAATGGCTTTGATTGGATTCTGATCAATCCAGGGGCCTACACGCACACCTCGATTGCGCTAAGAGATGCCTTTGCCGCGACCCAGATGCCTTTTGTCGAGGTGCACATGAGCCAAGTGGCAGCGCGCGAGCCATTCCGTCATCAGTCCATGATCGCCGAGTTGGCGCATGGGACCATCAGTGGGTTTGGCGCAGATTCTTATTTGTTGGGCCTGCAGGCCATCATCAATCACGAACTCGGTCGCGGGCCGTCTCAGGTGGAGTCATAAAGCCATGGATTTACGTAAGATCAAAAAACTCATCGAGCTGTTGGAAGAATCTAATCTGGCCGAGATTGAGATTCATGAGGGGGAAGAATCGGTGCGACTGATGCGCCAACATCCACCGGGTCGTGAGCCACAGATGATTCATGTGCCCGCACCTCAGACAGCGGCGCCCGCCACCGCTGCGCCACCTGTCTCACGTTTGGCCGATGCAGACGATCAGGCCGCATCCAGCGGGGATGGCTTGCCGGCAGGCGAGGTGGTGCGCTCACCGATGGTGGGGACCTATTACGGCGCACCCAACCCAGAATCTCCACCGTTTGTCAGCGTGGGCAGTGAGGTCAGCGAGGGCGATGCCTTGTGTTTGGTCGAAGCGATGAAAATGTTTAACCAAATCGAGGCCGAGTTCTCCGGTGAAGTGGTGGCGGTGTTGGTTGAAGATGGTCAGCCGGTTGAGTTTGATGAGCCGCTGTTTGTCATTGCCAAACGCTAATCGGCCCAATAGATAGATCGCGAGACCTTAAAGAGACTCACCATGCCTCGATTTAAAAAAGTATTGATTGCCAACCGCGGAGAAATCGCGCTCCGCATTCTGCGTGCCTGTCAGTCAATGAATATCTTGACCGTGGCGGTGCACTCCACGATTGATCGAAACTTAAAACATGTGGGCATGACCGATGAATCGGTGTGCATTGGACCGGCTTCTGCTGCCGACAGTTACATGAACATCCCAGCGATCATTGCCGCCATGGAATTGACCGATGCCGAAGCAGTGCATCCTGGCTATGGTTTTTTGGCAGAGAACGCAGATTTTGCTGAGCGCATTGAAGAGTCGGGATTTGTGTTCATTGGCCCCAGAGCAGAAACCATTCGCTTAATGGGTGACAAAGTCTCTGCCATTCATGCCATGCGCCAAGCCGGCGTCCCCTGCGTGCCGGGATCGGATGGGCCATTGGATGATGATGCCGAGCGGACGCTGCGTTTGGCCGATGGCATTGGTTATCCCGTGTTGATTAAAGCCGCAGCCGGTGGGGGTGGGCGTGGCATGCGGGCGGTGGAAAGACGTGAGGATTTGATTCAGGCGGTGAACCTCACGCGCCAAGAAGCCGAGTCTGGCTTCGGTGATGACACAGTCTATATGGAGAAATATCTCGCCAACCCGCGCCACATTGAAGTGCAGGTGCTGGCCGATCAACACGGCAACGCGGTCCACTTGGGCGAGCGCGATTGCTCCATGCAACGACGCCACCAAAAAGTCATCGAGGAAGCGCCAGCGCCAGGCATCACGGCCGAGCAACGGGCCCACATTGGTGAGATTTGTACCCAAGCCTGTCAACGCATTGGCTATGTGGGCGCGGGCACGTTTGAGTTTTTATTTGAAGACGGTGAGTTTTATTTCATCGAAATGAACACCCGCATTCAAGTGGAACATCCAGTGACTGAATGCATCACCGGCATTGATTTGGTGCGCGCACAAATTGAAATTGCCTCCGGCGAGCCGCTGCCATTTTCCCAATCAGACATTCAATTCAACGGCCATGCCATTGAGTGTCGCATCAACGCCGAAGACCCAGAGCGGTTCTTGCCACAGCCCGGGACGATCACCGCTTTCCATGCACCCGGCGGGCCGGGCATTCGGGTGGATTCGCACATCTATGATGGCTACACCGTCCCACCCAATTACGATTCCATGATCGCCAAGCTCATCGCCCACGGCCCAAGCCGAAAATCTGCGATGTCGAGAATGCGCGTCGCGCTCGATGAATTGGTATTAAAAGGCATCGTGACCAATGTGCCACTGCATCAACGCCTGGTGCGGGATGCCGGTTTCAAAGAAGGCCAAACGAACATCCATTACTTGGAAAAAACGCTGGCGAAGTGATTGTGCCTTTGACAACGCTTCGTTAGAAGACCGTCTTCATCTCACGCACCACCGCCACCCAATCGATGAATTGATGATGGCTCGCACTCAGCTCCTTGCCAGAAACCAAACTGGGCAGTGTCGGGCAAATCAGACCAAACTGGGCAAAGTCTGCGGCCACTTCGCGAGGCGTTTGCAAAATGAGGATGCAAATCGGCAAGGGACTTCGGTAATGGTCCGGGGTCGAGAGTGCGATGGCAGGCAGTGGGGTATCGGCCCACTCTAGGCCACGAAATCCCCACACTTTGCATTCCGGGCTTGTCTCGATGGGACTCAAAGCCGGTGCATCTAGGAGGGCTTTGACCGCCACCGAGGGCAGGGCAAGTTTTGTATCCGGCGCCCACTCACACACCCAATGAGTCGATGTTTGAGACAGCGTGGGCGCCATTGGCGCCAGAAAGTCGGGGTGAATGGTCCTTGATGGCTCCGGATTCTGAGCCTCGCCCCACCAAGCCAGGGGATGGCGCGGTTTCCACTCGATGGTGTCCAGTTCATGGATCAGCGACTGGGCCATCTGATCTAGGCGTTTTCGATGGGTGGGGTGGGCCTGGCCTGCCTGCCAACCCAGCCATCGATCGAAGCGACCCAAGAGGTTGATGTGTTCTGCCCGCATGGATGCGCTCTGATCTTCCCGCTTGTCTTTCAGCACCGCCATCAGGCGGTGGATCAAGGTGTGATGGATCTTGGATCCGAGGGATGAGTCCTTGGCGACGTCATCTTGAATGCGCTCGAGTGCTTCGATCAAATGCTTTGGGTCGTTGTCATCAAGATAAGGTGCCAAGGCAGAGCGAAGGGCGAGCTGGGCTGGGCTGGCCGCCGCGTGGCTGGTTCGGGTTGGTGTATTGCCAGCGATGCGCATCTCAGCGAGGGCCCAGCATCAATTGCTCGACGCGGTGCAAGTCTTGACCGAGTGTTTCCAATGAGCGTGCCAGTCCATCCAAGGTTCTCGACAGGTTCTCGATGCGTTGAAGATCGAACTCATGGCGCACGCTACCTGGGCTTTCATGATGGGCCGCGAGTGTCTTTAGAGAGGTCGAGAGTCCGTCAAGCTGATCATAGAGATCTTGGTGATGGGTGAGCCAGTCGGTCATGGTCTCCATCAATGCTTTGGAGGCGGTACTCAACACGGCATCAGCCTCCTCTGCGGCTTGATTTAGGGTCTTGATCTGTTGCGATTTGGCTTGCTGGTGTAGCGTGGCCACCCGTGCATTGGCCTGTGCCGCTGTCTGTTTGATCGTTGAGAGCAAAGCCTCTATCGAGGCATCTGGGGGCTGAGTCCGAAGCGTCTCTGACCACTGGGCCAGATCGCTTTTTAAGGCATTGAGCTGTTCTTGTTGATATTCGTTGGCATCCAGTGCTTGCAACAGGGCCGCTTGTGCCTCAGCGACGGTGGTTTGGTGGCTCTCGGGTGAGGCGGATTTTGGGCTACTGGCGGGTTTGATTTTTTTCTTCAATCCGATCAGTGCCCACACCACCATCACCAACAACAATGAGACGGTGGCCATGATCCAAACATCCACCGAGAGGCTTCTGGCCCAGGCCATGGGACCCGCTAGGGCATTGGCGATGGCCTGGAGCATGGCATGGAAGGCGGCAGCAACGGCGGTCATGAGGGCGTTTGGATGTTTGAGATTGGGTTGGTTCGCATGGCGTTCATTTAATCACTTTTTGTTGAGTAAGGGCTCAGTGACATCTCGAGCCATCACGCAGCCACCAAGCCCGTTAGAATAACCCTAAACCAGCCACGGAGGCGGTATGCCCAGAAACCTCATCATGGTGATGGATGACATCGCCAAGATCAAGCCAGTCAAAGACACCTCGTTTGCTTTTTTATTGGAAGGCAGCCGACGAGGCTATCCGTTGTTTTACGCCAACATCGAATCGCTGTGGATCGATGGCGATCAGGCGGGCGTGACGTTATACCCCATCGAAGTACAAGACGATAGCAAGAATTGGTTTTCTTTGGGCAAGCCCAAGCGCCATGTATTTGATGCGGGTGACTGGGTGATGATGCGGAAAGACCCGCCGGTGGATGCCAACTATATCTATGCCACCCTGATTTTGGACCGGGCCAAAGCGCAAGGCGCTCGAGTGGTCAATGACCCCAAGGCGCTGAGAGACTTCAACGAGAAGCTGGCGATCAGCTATTTTGGTCAGTGGATGCCACCCACCCTGGTCTCGGCTTCGCACGCGCAATTAAAAGACTTTATCCAAACCCATCAAAAAGCGGTGATCAAACCGCTCGATGGCATGGGCGGTCGGGGCATTTTTATGGTCTCTCATGGCGAGGCCAATGTGAATGCCATCTTAGAAACCCTCACCGGGGGTGAGAAGCGTTTGGCCATGGCACAGGCGTTCTTGCCTGATATCAAAGATGGGGACAAACGGGTGCTGGTGGTCAATGGCCAAATCGTTCCCTATTTGTTGGCGCGCATTCCGGGAAGTGAGGATTTTCGTGGCAATCTCGCGCAAGGTGGACGCGGGGAAGGGCGTCCAGTCACAGAAGTCGAACGAGCGATTGTTGAGAGCGTGGCACCCACCTTGCTGGCCCATGGCATCACCTTTGCTGGTTTGGATGTCATTGGTGATCGTCTCACCGAGGTCAACGTCACCAGTCCCACCTGTGTTCGCGAGTTAGACCAGCAGTTTGGGCTCAATATCGCGGGTCAATTGTTTGATGCGCTTGAGAGCGGCTGAATCTCATCGCCAACCCGTCTTTTGGTCGGCATTGATGCTGGCCTTGCTGGTTCACGTCGCGGTGTTTTCTCTTGTGGGTCTTGATCTCAAAACACCCAGCCAGCGATCGGGCATGGATGTGGTGTTGCTTCCACCCGAACCGGCCGATGAGGCACTCAAAGAGGATTCATCGGCTGACTCAGAGGCGGATTTCTTAGCCAATCGCTCGCAATCGGCAGGCACTCAAGAACCAGCGATCCGTCCAGCCCCCGCTCAGTCTGGGGCTGAGGCCGACCCATCGCCGTTGCCCGAACAAGAAAACGATCCGATCCCCGCGCGGGCATTGGATTTAACTGGCTTGACTCAGAGCCAAGAGACCAACGATTGGACGCGTCCAGCCACGCCGATTCAATCAGACCCTAAGCACAAGTTCATTCATGCCAGCACGCGTGAGCATGCCTATGCCGCCTACATGGATGCGTGGGTGAGAAAGATTGAACGGGTGGGGAAACTGCACTATCCCCAATTGGCGCGCCGTCAGGGCTTGTCCGGGGATTTGGTGTTGAGCGTTGAATTGCTCTCCTCTGGGGAGGTGGCTGATATTCGCATCGATCGCTCTTCGGGGCATGCCCTGTTAGACCAAGCGGCCTTGGATATCGTGTCACTGGCCGCACCCTATGCGCCATTGCCCGAGACCGATGAAGACATTGAGCGTTTGACCATCACCCGAACGTGGCAATTTTCCAGCGGTGGGACCTTTCGCTGATAGAATGAGCCCATGAGCTATCTAGAGCACCAATTTTTGGTGGCCATGCCGGGTTTGGATGACCCCAATTTCAGTCGTGGCGTGACCTTGTTGTGCCAACACAACGACGATGGGGCGTTGGGCCTAACCATCAATCGCCCCTCGGATATCAAACTCAGCGCGCTATTGGAACAAATCGGCTTCGACAACCACGACCCGTCGGTCGCCGATCAGGTGGTGTTCGAGGGTGGGCCTTTGCACCAAGAACGGGGGTTTGTGTTGCATGAGACCATCGATGATGACCGCGTTTGGGATTCCAGTTTGGCGGTGGGGCAAGATTTAAGAATCACCACGTCCAAAGACATTTTGGCCGCCATTGCTGAGGGCAACGGACCCGAGCGTTTCATCGTGGCCTTGGGCTATGCCGGTTGGGATGCTGGGCAGTTGGAGCAAGAGATCCGAGACAATGCCTGGCTCAACGTCGATGCCACAAGCGAGATTTTATTCAATGCACCGGTGGATAAGCGCTGGGAGCAAGCCGTGGCGAGCTTAGGGTTTAGTGCATCGGCGCTGCAACCCTCAGGTGGCCATGCCTAAGCGAGCCACATTGCTCGCGATTGACTACGGCAAAGCCAGAACAGGGCTCGCGGTGGGCCACCCCCTCACCGGTTCGGCCCAACCCCTCGACCCCCTGTCTTCAAAAAACGAGACCACCCTGGTTCAAGGACTGGTTCGGGCCGTTAAGGACTGGCAGCCCGCCAAATTGATCGTGGGTTTGCCCTTGGGCGCGGATGGCCATGACAGCCCCATGAGCGAGACGGTGCGCGCCTTCGCTAAAACTTTGACCCAACACTTCCCAGAGATTGACGTGGTATTGCACGATGAGCGATTGACATCGGTGGCGGCAGCGAGTGCCCATGCCGAGCGGCGTGAGCAAGGCAGGGCCCGCGCGCGTGATGCGGCCAAGCTCGATAGCATGGCGGCCGCTTTGATACTGGAGTCTTATATGAATGCCCATCCGGAGGCGGTATGAGTGCAAAGCGATTGATTGATATCGATGGCCTGAGCTTGGATCTCATTGAGACCATTTTGGAGCGAGCGGTGGCGCTGTCTCAAGGCGCAGAGCCCTTCGCACAGACCCACACCGTGGCCAATGTTTTTTTTGAGCCGAGCACCCGAACGCGCGTGTCCTTTGAGATGGCCGCCACGCGATTGGGGCTTCGAGTGATCAATCTCGATGGAGAGCGCTCCTCCATCACCAAGGGCGAATCGGTGCTCGATACGCTCAAGACTTTGCACGCCATGGGCGTGGAGTTGGCAGTTTTACGACATGAGCAAACCGGCATTTGTCATGAACTCATGGATGAGTTGCCCCCAGGCTTGGGCCTCATCAACGCCGGCGATGGTTGTGGACACCACCCCACCCAGGCCTTATTGGACGCGGCCACATTGATCGCGCAGGGCGTGGATTTGCCCACAGCCAAGGTGGTGATCTGTGGGGATTTAAGGCACTCTCGCGTGGCGCGGTCCAATGTCGCGCTCCTGACACGATTGGGTGTCGGCGAAATTGGCTTGGCCGGCCCCGAAGCGCTGATGCCGGCCATGGGGTCTGATTTTGAGGGCATCAAGCGGTTTGAGGATCTGGATTCAGCGCTCGCCAATGCCGATGTGGTGATGATGCTGCGGGTCCAAAAAGAGCGCATGGACGCTGCCCATGGTGGACTCGATTGGGCTGACTATCATCAGCACTGGGGCTTGACTGCCGAGCGTTTGGCCAAGGCCAAGCCCGATTGTTGGGTCATGCATCCTGGACCCATGAACCGGGGTGTGGAGTTATCGGCGGATGTGGCCGATGGGCCACGGTCATTGATTTTGACGCAGGTTCGCATGAGCGTCTTTACCCGCATGGCCATTTTTGAAGCATTGCTCTCTTGATTGGATGGGTTGAGTGCTTGTGTGTGCTGAGTTTTTGGGTGAGAAAGGTCTACAATAAAAAGATGCATGCCACCCGCTACGATTCGGTTATTTCATTACGCTTTGATCGCGCTTGGCTGGGTTGGGGGATGTCATGGCCAGTGTAGATGTCCTAGAAAAACCGTGGCGCCGCATCCGAAGCTTTGTGTATCGTCCCGGCCGTTTAACCCCAGCCCAACAAAAAGCACTCGATGTGCACTTGCCCCGCTACGCATTTGATCCGCATGCCCCATGGCCACTCGATCAAGCCATGATCATGGAGATTGGTTTTGGCAATGGCCAGGCCTTGGTCTCAATGGCCCAAGCCCAGCCCGATGCGCATGTTATCGGTGTTGAAGTCCATCCCCCAGGGGTTGGCCGTTTGTTGAATGCCTTGGCAGATGAGGAGATCCACAATGTCTCGGTGGCCATGCGCGATGCCGTGGATGTCTTAGAACAAGAGATCCCAGAGCATGGCTTGGATGAGGTGCGCATTTATTTTCCTGATCCCTGGCCCAAGAAACGCCATCACAAACGCCGTCTGATCCAACCTGAGTTCGTTGCTCTGTTGGCCAGTCGGATTAAAGAAGGCGGCAGGCTCCACTTGGCCACTGACTGGATGCCTTATGCCGAGTGGATGGAAGAGGTGATGGGCCAAGCGCCAGAGTTCAAGCGGGAGAAAGAGGCCACTCACATTCGGCCCGATACGCACTTTCAACGCCGCGGTGAGCGCAAAGGGCATTCTATCGTAGATATGATCTACCAACGTCAGGCGGTGGTGTAGTGGAGTTGATGGCCTCCAATCTGACCTTGAGCGGCGACATGGTCATGGTGTTGCTGATCTTAGGTCTGACCGTGGCATTGTTTGTCTCTGAGGTTGTTCGGATTGATGTGGCGGCGATTGCCATCATGGCCTTGATGGGCTTGCTGGGTTTGGTGCCTGCCGATCAGTTGTTCAATGGGTTTGCGTCCAATGCCGTGATGTCCCTGATCGCGGTGATGATTCTGGGTGCTGGGTTAGACCGGACCGGGGCCATGAACCAGGTCACCACCTTTATCCTGAAGTTTGGTCAGGCCTCGTCGGCCAAGGTGGTGGCTTTGTTGGGCTCATCGGCAGGATTGATCTCGAGCATGATCCAAAACGCAGG
>CAJXNU010000078.1 GCA_913057255.1 uncultured Wenzhouxiangella sp. | reverse complement strand
CCTGCGGCCGTTGGATCGCCCTACACCATCGCTGCTGACAGTTGCACCGTCAACCTCGAGCTTGAGAAAAACGAAAGCTGTGCTGTCACAGTGAAATTCGCGCCACTGTCTACGATCGAGGCGACACGCACATTAACGGTCACCGGAACGGACGGAAACAGCACCGCTCTAAGCGACTCTGCCGCGATGAAAGGTATCGGAATTGACGAAGCGCGTCCGACATCGAACCCAGCTGCGGGCACAAGCGCGGCAAGTCAGTCAGAGATCGTCGGGCCTGAGGGTAGCAACGACTTCACAGTGGTCTGGGGTAATGCGGGTAACGTATCCTACGATCTCAGCTGCGCATTGAGTGGCAGTGATACGAGCAACGTATGGTCCTTAGCGGACGCAACAGCCACGGTGGCGGCCGATGGATCGCACACTGTAACAACGACCTGTGCGTTGCCTGATACCGAAACCTACACCGAGACGCTGACTTGTACCGTCACAAAACCGGACCAAGAAACGTTAACTTACACACATAACTACGAGTGTGTCGGCTTGCCACCACTGCCAGTCCCAGTCGATAACAAGTGGGCCTTGGCACTGTTGGCACTGATGATGTTGATGGCGGCAAGCTTCGGCTTCCGCTTCATCGCCCGTCAGTAAGCCAAGCTCAGACGTCTGCAGCCAGCTTGCAGGCTCAGAAATAGGAAACCGCCGGTGTAACAACCGGCGGTTTTTTTATGTCTCGGATGTAGGGTTTTTAGGAGGGTGCGACTATCAGTGCACGGATTAGAGTTTGGTGCTTTATAACCCAGATTATGTTGGGTCAGTTGAGCTAAAACTTGTCTAGATACAGGCTAAAAATTTTTCCTGCGATTGGCCGGCCCTGCCACCTAACTCAGTCTTCCGACGACGCCTCTTGGTCAGGCTCTTCAGCCAGAGCTAGAAGACCTCTCTCTTCCAACCAAGCCCTGGCCTCCTCGGCATCCTTTTGGAACCATTTTTTGGCCGAGCCCAAACGGAAGGTATAGCCCCAGGTATCCATATCCTGCATACACCGCTCGCGTCCAAACCCTGCAATGCGGTCAGCCAAGAGGATTTGGAGGTAGCACACGGCATTTTCCTCCTCATAATCCCCGCCGGCATCGGTATCGAGTGAAGCGCGGCGCTTGTCATCCATGCACGCAAAATGACACGCCTCATGGAGAATTGAATGGAGCGGGGTATCGCTTCGGGCGTAGAGTTGCTTCCCCACAAGACCGGCCTCAGCCTCACCCCAGTAGCTGCCGGGGATTTCCTCGCTGGTGGGAATTCGCACAAACTCTAAGCCGATCTGGCGCAACAAACGGCCCACTTGCCCCCCAGAGACATCCCGTAACCTTAAGACCTCACGTGTAGTTTTCTTTGACATGAAACAGTCCTGTCTATCACTTATGGCCCATGGTGTATCCAATGAGCGCAGTTTAAAATAAGATGATGGACGAGCGGACAATCCACGAGAAAAATTCTCAATCGAATCAAGGTTGGGCGCAATCGCTCGCCGATTGGCTGGCCAGCCTCCAGCCGGCCGACTGGCTCCGCTACCTAGGCCTCATCGTCTGGGCTTTATTTGCCATGGTCTTGGTCATTTTCCCAAGACTCCTCCCCGAACCCCCTGAGGCCTCTGCAGTCGTTGGCTGGTGGTCTGCGGCGATTTTGTTTTTGCTGGCCTTTATTCACCCCGCGATACGCCAACAGCAGCGCTCACCGCTGTGGCTTCGCATTCTCCTGTTGAGCGTGCTTTCCGTGTCTGCGCTGGCCATCATCTACTTCACTGGAACCACGCTGGGGATTATTTTGGTGGTGGTGGTTGCCGGTGTCTTGCCTTGGCTGTTGCCCGCTTTGTTGGGCATGGCGTGGCTGGGCGCACTGGCCTTGGTGGTTGGGGTTTGGGTGATCCTCTCACCCGAGGGCAGTTTGTTGTTGGCGATTGCTTTTGTCATCACCAGTCTGGGCTCGCTGCTGTTTCCATTCATCGCCTCCTTGCTGGCCATGCAACAGGTTCAAGCCAAAGCGGATCTGCGACGTCTCAATGCCGAGTTGGTCGCCACCCAATCACTTCTGGAGGAGAACACCCGCGTCTCTGAACGGGTCCGCATCTCCAGAGATTTACATGATCTCATTGGGCACCACTTAACGGCCCTGACTCTCAATCTAGAAGTCGCCAGCCACACCAGCGAAGGCCAAGCCAAAGACCACGTGGATCAGGCCGCCGCAGTCGCCAGACTCCTACTGAGCGATGTGCGAGAGGTGGTGAGTGATTTACGCCGAGCCGATCAAGTCAATCTTCGCCAAGCCTTGGAAACCCTCACCCAGGGCGTACCAGAGCTCACCATTCATTTGGACATTCCTGAGGGGCTCTCACAAACCGATCCCAAGCGAGCCCAGGCCTTGTTGAGATGCGCTCAAGAAGTGCTGACCAACACGGTCCGCCACGCCCAAGCCAGTGAGCTCTGGATGAGCATTGAGCGAACCCAAGAGGGTCTCGCGTTGAATGCCCGCGACAACGGGGCAGGGGCTTTTGAGTTGATGCCTGGCAATGGCATCAATGGCATGCGCGAGAGGCTCAAAGAGCTCGGTGGTCGATTGGACATCTCAACCGGTCCTAAGCTGGGTTTTCGGGTGCGGGCTTGGCTGCCTGAGGAGCGTGAGGCATGATTCGGGTGGTGCTGGTGGATGATCAGACCTTGATCCGGCAAGGGGTCCGCTCTTTACTGGCCTTATCCGATGACATTGAAGTGGTGGGGGAGGCCAGCGATGGCCAAGAGGCCTTGGAGATCGTGCCCAAACTCAAGCCCGATGTATTGCTCTTAGATCTCAGAATGCCCAACATCAACGGCCTTGAGGTCTTGGAGACGTTAGCAGAGCGTGATGAGCAACCCCCAACCTTGATCCTCACCACCTTTGATGACGATGAGCTGGTGCTTGGTGGCATTCGTGCCGGTGCCAAGGGGTATTTGCTAAAAGACGTGGCCCTGGACGATCTATTGGATGCTGTCCGCACCTTGGCCGCGGGCAACACGCTGGTTAACCCCGCGATCACCGATCGTCTGATCAAGGGCCTCAAAGCCCACAGCACGGAATTTAGTGCCTTAGAGCAGCCCGAGGCCATGACAGGGCGCGAGACAGAGATTCTTCGCTTGATGGCCGGGGGGTACTCCAATAAAGAGATTGCCCGTGCCCTAGATGTTGCCGAAGGCACCATCAAAAATCACGTCTCCAATATTTTGTCTAAAATGGGGGTCAGAGACCGCACGCGAGCGGTTTTAAAGGCCATAGAAGCCGGCCTGATATAAACCCCGACCTCGGCTACAATGAGCGAGAGTCTTAATGAGTCCACACCAGAGGTTTGACCATGTCTACACCCAAACATTCATGGATGCTCGCATCCGCCGCTGCATTGACAGTGCTCCTCCTTTCGGCCTGTGAGAACTACAAAGAGGTCGAAAGAGAGGCCAAAGAAGAAATCGCTTTTGATAAAGCCCACCCGCTGCCGCCTTTTGTTCCGGGCGATGCCCAAAGCTACGCAGCCCACCTACAAACGCTCTCATCGGATGAATTTGCTGGTCGGGCACCGGGTACGCAAGGCGAGGTGCTCACCTTGGATTATCTGACCGAGCAATTTTCCGCCATGGGCTTTGCCCCAGGCTATGAAGGCGAAGATGGGCCCACCTATCTCCAGCCTGTCCCGATGGTGGAGATCACCAACCAATCGCGCACTGCCATGAGCCTCACCCACAACGACGAGACGTGGGACTTCACCTATCCCGAAGAGATGATCATCGGCTCTCGCCGCCTAGGCGATCAAGCCCACGGGGTCACCGACTCTGAGGTGGTGTTTGTGGGCTATGGCGTGGTGGCACCCGAATACAACTGGAATGACTACGAGGGCATCGATGTTACCGGCAAGACCGTGGTGATTTTGGTGAACGACCCTGGGTTTGCCACCGGCGACCCAGAGCTTTTCAATGGTCGAGCCATGACCTACTACGGGCGTTGGACCTACAAGTATGAAGAAGCCGCCCGTCAGGGGGCTGCGGCCGCCATCATTGTGCATGACACGGCACCGGCGTCTTATCCTTGGGAGGTCGTGATCAACAGCTGGTCGGGGGCGCAGTTTGAATTGGCCTCGGATTCTGATGCGGTGGTGAGCGCGCTTGAAGGCTGGATCACGATTGACGCAGCCCGCACGCTTTTTGCTAAGAGCGGTCTGGATTTTGATGCGCTGCATGATGCCGCCCGTTCCGTGGACTTTGAGGCGGTGAGCCTCAACACCACCATGACGGCTGAGGTCACCAACTCCATTCGCCGTGGAATCTCATATAACTTCGTCGCCAAAATGGAAGGCAGCACTCGCCCCGATGAGGCAGTGGTCTACATGGCCCACTGGGATCACTTGGGCCGGACCTTGCAAGTCTCAGGCTCGGCGGGTATCTATAACGGCGCGATCGACAATGCCTCAGGCACAGCGGGGCTGATGGAGATCGCTCGCATGTTTGCTGAAGCAGGCACGCCTGAGCGGACCGTTTTGTTCTTGGCGGTGACCCTAGAAGAGTATGGTCTGTTGGGTTCTCGCTACTACGCCAACAATCCCGTGATTCCAACCAACCAAACGGTGGCGGCCATCAATATGGATGCGCTCAGTCTGGTCGGGCCCACCGAAGATGTGGTGGTCGTGGGCTATGGCTCATCGGAGCTAGAGAACATCCTAGATCGCGCAGTCATTATTCAAGGCCGCAAAATGGTGCCAGAACCCACCCCAGAGGGTGGTTTCTACTACCGTTCAGACCATTTCAACTTCGCCCGCGTTGGGGTGCCAGCGTTGTATGCCAAAGGCGGCATCCGTCATCGTGAATTTGGTGAAGACTTCGGCATTGCTTGGAACGCGGACTACCGTGATATTCGATATCACAAGACAGCCGATGAGTTTGATCCAGATTGGGATTTCCGTGGCGTGATTGAAGACCTACAGCTTCTCTACGTGGTCGGCCGCTATCTTTCTGAAAATGACCAGTGGCCCGAGTGGTATGAGGGCAACGAGTTTAAGTCCATTCGGGATCAGGACCGAGCAGGGCAATAAACTTAAGCTTTATCCAGCAATCAACTACCGGTCACGCCAATGATTGTGGCGTGGCCGGAAGTTTTTAAGGGCCTCACGCGCCGCCGCTTCCCCCACCAAACGCACTTCTTTTGCCCGATAGAACTCATGGGCTTGGCAAACCGTTTTAGGTATCGAAATCACCAAGTCCGGCTCAAATGCTGCCAGGTTGTGGCGAGTGATGGCCGCTTCCATGGTATCGAGCGATTGCACCAACACCGCGATTAGACCCGGCTGAGTGTCCTCTGGCTGGGTTTTGTCTTTGGAAAAATTGTCCATCAATTCACGGATGCGATCCATCAACCCCGGCGAATCATCCTCATCGTGTGCCTTTCGTTCTTTGGTGAGCGCTTGCGCGTAGGGCTCACCGGCGTTGACGTTCACGGCGATGGTGAGATCACACATGGACCTAAGCGTCGGAGAGATCGGGATGGGGTTTAACAAGCCCCCATCGACCAATGTCCGACCACGATAACGGTGAGGTGTGAATAAGCCAGGGATGGCTGTGGATGCTCGGATGGCATCATACAAAGAGCCGTTGTCCAACCACACCTCGCGGCCCTGATCGATGTCCACCGCAACGGCAGTAAATTCAATGTCTAAGTCTTCGATATTGACTTCGCCGGCGAGCTCGGCGAGTTTGTGAATGATTTTTTTGCCTCGGATCAGGCCGCCCGATAAGGTCCAATCGACAAGAGAGAGCACATCCGTCCGCTCCAACTCTTCGACCCAGGCCTGATAGGCATCCAACTGACCGGCTGCATACATCCCGCCGATCACCGCGCCCATGGAGCTGCCTGAAATGGCGGTGATGTTGGCACCGGCTTCTTCTAAGACGCGGATGACGCCGATGTGAGCCAGCCCTCGGGCGCCACCCGAGCCCAGCGCCAAAGCCACCGAGCGTCCATTGAAGTGGCTCAAAGGCAACTCAGTCGCCGGCATCTCATTGTCTGTCGCTGACTCACTCATACTGCCCCCAGTGTAGCGCAACTCGAGCCGACTTCGATCAAGCCCTTATGGCGTGGTGCTGGGCTCAGCTACCTTCGTGCGTTTTTGCCACTTAGCCGCAAACCACTCCGTGAAATCATCTGCAATCACATAGAGGATCGGAATCAAAGCCAGCGTAATGACCGTGGCAAAGACAATGCCAAAGGCCAATGAGGTCGCCATGGGGACCACAATCTGGGCCTGCAGGCTGGTTTCAAAAAACACGATGGGCGCTAGGCCTAAGAAAGTGGTTAGTGAGGTCAATAGAATGGGCCTGAATCGCGCACGAGCCGCCTTGAGTGCCGCCTCAATCCGCTTTTCACCGGCGGCGCGATGGCGGTTCACAAAATCCACCAAGATCAGGCTGTCATTGACCACCACGCCACCTAAGGCGATGATGCCAAACAGGCTCAACATGCTGATGGGAATCCCCAAGATCCAGTGTCCGATCACCGCACCAATCATCCCGAAAGGAATCACCGACATGATCAACAGCGGCTGAATGTAGGACTTCAAAGGAACTGCTAGGAGCGCATAGATCAAGAAAAAGGCCAACAGCGTCCCAGCCAGTAAATCGGCTTGGATTTCTTGCTGGTCTCTGGTCTGACCAGCCAAGCGATAGCTTACCTGAGGATAATTGGCCAGGATTCTTGGAATCTCCACCATTCTGAGTTCACTGGCAATTCGGCCAGGCTCTGCGACTTCTTTATCAACGCGCGCCGAAATGGAGACCGAGCGTTCCCGATCAAAGCGTCGGATGGCGGTGGGGCTGGTACCCATCTCTAATGAGGCCACCGCACTAAACGGCACCTCTTCGCCAGAGGCCGTGCGAATGCGCATGTTCTCCAAATAGCCTTGCGAGGTGCGTTGCTCTCGTGGATAGCGAACCATCACGCGCACATCGTCTTGACCCCGCTGGATGCGTTGAACCTCCTCACCGAAAAACGCCTGTCTGACCTGACGTGCCAAATCTTGCTGGGTCAAACCCAGCGCCTCGGCCTGCGGCTGGATGTTGAGCTGTAACTCTCTCACCCCCGTTTCATAGGAGTTTCTGATATCGAACGTGCCCGAGTACTCGCGGATTTTCTCTTCAATGGCTTTGGCGGCTTCTTCTAGCTGACCAATGTCGCGTCCCACCAACTGGAAGGACAAGTCTGGCCCATCGCCACCGGGCCCGCCGGCGCCACCAATGCGAAGGCCTCGAACGCCGGGGATCTCGCCGACTTTCTCACGCCACACCCGCTCAATTTCTGTGGTGGGTACCCGATTGTCCTCATTGCGAGTCAATTCAATAAACAAGCCGCCGGTGGTATCCGATCCAGACCAAGAAAACACCGTCCGAATGACGGGCTCATCGAAGCCTTCGGCTTCTTGGATCGCCAAATCGGCCTCTTTGAGCGTCTGGTTTAAATAATCCATGGTCGCGTGGGTCACCTCGGAGGGTGTGCCCTCGTTCATCTCCAAATCGGCGCGCACAAAGTCGGCGGCAAAATCGGGGAAGAAGACCACTTTCATCAAACCACTGACGATCAAACCAAACGCCAAGATCAGCGCGGCGACAAACGAGGCCAGCGAGAGGTAACGGCGCTTGAGCATGGCACGCAGTAAGGGCAAATACGTGCCATCGACAAACTTAAACAGGCCATCGGAGAAACGGCGCTGCAATTGAATGAAGCGATTGGGTGTATCGGTTTCGTATTTTTTGACCTTCATGTGGGCCAAGTGGGCCGGTAAGATCAACTTGGACTCCACCAGCGAGAGAATCAGACACAACACCACCACCCAGCCAATGGCGGCAAAGAACTGACCGGAGATGCCACCGACCATCAAGATCGGTAAAAATGCAGCAATGGTGGTCAATACGCCAAAGGTGGCGGGAATGGCGACCCGGTGGATGCCATTGACCACATTTTCAACGGAATGCCCGTGCTCCCGAATCTCGCTGTAGGCCGACTCACCCATGACCACGGCATCATCAACAACAATCCCTAAGACCACCAAAAAGCCAAACAGGCTGATTAAGTTGATGGTGACCCCGACCAATGGCAGCGCCCACATGGCGCCCATAAAGGCCACCAGCAAGCCCACCATCACCCAAAAGGCCAATTTCAAACGGAGAAACAAAGCCAAGATCAAAAACACCAGAAGCGAGCCCAGTAGGAGGTTTTCGACCATCATGTCGATCCGGCCGCTGAGATAAAAAGAAGAATCGGCCCACCAATCCACACTGATGCCCTCAGGCAGGCTTTCTTGCATCTCATCGATATAGGCTCTGACTTGACGCGACAAGGCCAGCGCATCTTGTTGACCAATGGCCAAGACTTGAATGCCAATGGCCGGTTGACCATTGTGCTTTGAGTACCGATCACGCTCGACAAAGCCATCATTGATGGTGGCAATGTCGGCCACCCGAATTCGGCTGCCATCTGGGTTGGTGCGAACCACGATGTCTTCAAAATCTCGACCGACGTAGGCCTGGCCGACGGTTCTAACCAAAATATCCCCGCTGGATGTCTCGATCCGGCCGCCAGGGAGATCAAGCGACGAGCGTCTGAGGGCATTGGCGACCTCAGCCAGCGTTAAATCATAGGCCCGCAGCGTTTCCTCTCTGACCTCAATGCCAATTTCATACGCCCGATCACCCACCATGTCTGCTCGAGTCACCGCGGGCAGGGCAACCACGTCATCTCGAATGTTGCGCGCGGCTTCTTTTAGCGTGCGCTCATCGACATCACCAAAGACAGAGACCCATAAGACTTCATCGGTCCACTCATTGCGTCTAACAATCGGGCGTTCGGTTTCTGCTGGGAACGTGGAGATCGAATCCACCCGATTTTTGACTTTGTCTAAGAACTCCAGCACGTCGTAGTCAGGATCGACCTCAATGGTCACTGAGCCAGAGCCTTCGCGGGCCGTGGCGGTCATTTCTTTGAGGCCTTCCAAGTCTTGAATGGCCTCTTCGATCTTGATCAGTACGCCTTCTTCCACGTCTTTGGGGGTGCCGCCTCGGTAGGGGACAGATACGGTGACGTAGTTGATTTCAATGCGGGGTTGGACTTCTTTGGTGATGGTGACGGTGGTGTAGAGCCCACCGACAATCAAACACACCATCAATAAATTGGCCGCCACTGGGTTGTGGGCAAACCAGGCGATGATGTTGGCATACCAATTTCTTTCAAGCGGTTTCATGAGCCATCTCCACCTTCTGTAGTGGCTTCTTCAGGCGCCAAGCGAAGCACAGCTTCATTGTTGATGCGCCGAATGCGCACCTTCGATCCTGGGATAGGCGCTGTGATGCCAGTGACAATCACGCGATCGCCCGGATAGATGCTGTTTCGGACATACACCTCATCGGTGGTCGCCCGAATGACCTCGACATCACGGATTTCGAGCTCGTCTTGATCATTAGCGACAAACACCCGATCACCGGTGCGAAGCGCTGAGCGCGGTAGCTCAACCAGTCCAGTGGCGGTCCGGCCCTCAATGGTGCCCTCAACAAACGTCCCCATAGGCAAAATGGGTGTCTGCATCTCTGCGTTGGATGGGTCGAGGCGCTGATAGGGATCTTCAATCGCCACCACCGCGTAACTCAAGCGCGTGTTTTCATCAATCACCCCTTCGGTTCTGACCACACGGCCCGTCCACTGACCCATTTGGCCATCGACATCGGCCACCAAGGTAACCTCGGGCCCCGAGACACCCACATCACCGGCCCGCGGCAGGTTCAAAAACGCGCGGTCTTGGTTGGACAAAGGCAGTCGGACTTCGGCCACGTCAATGGCAAAGGCCACGCCCAGCACCGTGCCTGCGCCCACAAACTGACCTAGGTCCACATTGCGGGCTCGCACCATCCCGTCATAGGGGAGGCGAATTTGGGTGCGCTCTAAATTTCTCTCAGCGCGAAGCACGGAGGCTTTGGCGGCATCGACCGAGGCTTTGGCGCGCGCGACTTGAGGTAGACGAAGGACCAAGTCATTGGGTTCACGATCGCTGCCATGAATCCGCTCCCAATCGCGCCTGGCCTGCTCAGAACGGGCCGTTTCATCGGCTAAGGTGGCTTGGGCTGAAGCGAGCTCGGCTTGGGCTTGCAAAAGGGCTGCTTCATAGTCACTGGGATCGATTTGGGCCA
>CAJXNU010000077.1 GCA_913057255.1 uncultured Wenzhouxiangella sp. | reverse complement strand
TTATGACTGATTTGGTCAATGCATCCTTTAGGCGATGGACTCGATGGCCAGCGCGGTGGCCTCACCCCCGCCAATACACAAAGAGGCGATGCCCGTTTGTTTTTGATGTTGTCTCAAGGCATGGATCAAAGTCACCACCAAGCGGGCACCGCTGGCGCCGATGGGGTGCCCCAAAGCCAAAGCGCCGCCGTGAACGTTGACACGGCTTGGGTCAAGCTGATGCGCTTCGATGGCCGCCATGGTCACGGTCGCAAAGGCCTCATTGATCTCGTAGAGATCGACATCAGTCGCTGACCACTGCGCTTTTTCCAAGACTTTGGTCATGGCACCAACCGGTGCGGTGGTGAACCACTCGGGTTCTTGGGCATGTGTGGCATGTGCTTTGATTCGCGCCAATGGCACCAGTCCTTTGTCTTTGGCCATCTGCTCGGTCATGACAATGACAGCCGCTGCACCATCTGAGATCTTTGATGAACTGGCTGCTGTGACCGTGCCGTCCTTGGCAAAGGCTGGGCGTAGGCTTGGCATCTTGTCGATGTTGCAGCGGGGTGGCTCTTCATCTTGGTCGATGCATATCTCGCCTTTGCGGGTGTTCACCACCAAAGGCGCGATTTCTTCCTCGAATGCGCCGGAGGCCATGGCCGCCATGGCGCGCTCGACTGAGGTCTTGGCGAAGTCATCTTGCTGTTGGCGGCTGAATTGATGATGGTCGGCACACAGCTCGGCAAATTGACCCATCATTTGCCCGTCATAGGGATTTTGCAGGCCATCAAAAAACATGTGATCGAGCGCTTTGGAATGCCCCATGCGAAGACCGCGGTCCATCAAATAAGGCGCGCGTGTCATGGACTCCATGCCGCCGGCCACCACGCACTGAGCACTGCCTGCTTTGATCAAATCATGCGCCAGCATGATCGCTTGCATGCCAGAACCACACACCTTGTTGATGGTGATCGCGCCTGTTCCCAACGGAAGCCCGGCAGCCAGCGAGGCTTGACGGGCAGGGGCCTGGCCGAGGCCTGCCGGCAACACACAACCCATGATGACTTGATCGATGTCATCGGCAGCAAGCCGAGATGACGCGATGGCCTCTTTGATGGCACAGGCACCCAACTCGGGGGCCGGCGTGGATTGGAACTGCCCCTGGAATGAACCAATGGCCGTTCTTTTTGCTGCCACGATAACGATGGATGAATCGAGATGTTCACTCATTGCTTAAATCCCACTTTGATCATTCATTGACCGATTTTCGTTGACTGATTTTAATTGACTAATATTGAATTGATCTTGAACTGCAACATCACACGTTCTAAAAACATGCTACTCAGCGGATCAATGAGTGCTCAATCCATAAAATGGCTAGCACTCATTGATTAATTCACGCCCAATGAGCATCCGACGAATCTCATTGGTCCCCGCGCCAATGTCATAGAGCTTGGCATCGCGCAGTAGGCGTCCGGTGGGGTACTCATTGATATAACCATTGCCGCCGAGTGCTTGAATGGACTCTAAAGCCACTTGCACTGCAGCGGTGGAGGCTTGCAACAGGCAAGCTGCCGCATCAATGCGCGAACTCTCCCCTCGGTCATAGTTTTGGGCGACTTGATAAGCGAGGCCTGAGCTGGCGGCCAGTGCAGCGTACATGTCTGCCACTTTGGCTTGCATCACACCGAGCTCACCAAGGGTGCGACCGAACTGTCGTCGTTCTCTAACGTAGGGCAAAACCGCATCTAATGCGGCGCGCATGATGCCAATGGGGCCACCACTTAAAACCAGTCGCTCAGAATTAAGTCCTGCCATCATGATGCCCACCCCTTGGTTGACCTGACCTAAGACATTTTCTTTGGGGATTTCGCACTGATCGAATACGAGCTCACAAGTATTGGAACCACGCATGCCGAGCTTGTCGAGTTTTTGAGCCTTGCTAAATCCCCTCATGCCTTCTTCAACAATAAAGGCAGTGATCGAGCGAGACCCAGACTCAGCGGGTGCGGTTCGCATATACACAATGGCGACATCACACTCAGGGCCGTTGGTGATCCACATCTTGGAACCATTGGCGACCCATAAATCGCCTTCCAAAGTGGCTTTGCAACTCATGGATCCCACCACATCAGACCCAGCGCCAGGCTCAGACATGGCCAAGGCGCCTTGCCATTCCCCAGAAATCAATTTGGGCAGATACTTCTCTCGTTGAGCTGGGTTGCCATTGCGATACAAGTTATCAAGACATAAATTTGAGTGCGCGCCATACGACAAACCCACCGAGGCCGATGCTCGTGAGATCTCTTCCATGGCCACCAAATGGGCGAGGTAACCCATCCCTGATCCGCCAGCCTCTTCGGGTATTGTGATACCCAGCAAGCCCATCTCTCCCAGAGAGCTCCAAAGCTCGGCGGGGAACGTGTTGCTGTTATCAATCTCATGGGCCAAGGGGGCAATGGCCTCCGATGCAAACCGCTGGACGCTCTCACGGAGCATCTCTATGTCATCGCTGAGCTTAATCACTTGGCGTTGGGGCTCCGGTCTCGACCGGGATAGCGATGCGCCCGACCCATGAAAGGCAATTTCAATTTCCCGATCATGGCAATGCGCTCTTCGGCCATGCGATCGGCTGCTTTCCAGGTCGGAATGCCATCGCGCTCTGCGATCTTGAAGATCTTTGAGACGCTGTAATAAATGGTGCGCATCATTCGCTCAGCCCGTTCGCGGTTATAGCCTTCGAACTCAATGGAGACATTCATCAGACCCCCGGCATTGACGGCATAGTCTGGTGCATACAAGATGCCGCGATCTTCAAGCTCGCTGCCACACTCTTCATTGGCCAGTTGGTTATTCGCCGCGCCACAGACAATCTTAAACTTGAATCGCGGGATGGTTTGCTCATTGATCACAGCTCCCAGTGCCGTTGGGCAAAATACATCGGCATCCACATCAAAAATGTCATCGAGTCCCACTGCTTCGGCACCCAAATCCACCGCGGCTTGCACAGACTCTGGATTGATATCAGTCACAAAGACCTTCGCGCCGGTGGCTCTGAGTAATTTCACCAACTCAAAACCGACATGGCCCACGCCCTGGATAGCATAAGAATAGTCGCCAATGGTTTCATCATTGAATCGATGCTGAAGGCTTGCACGAATCCCTTGAAGCGTGCCGAAAGCCGTGAACGGCGAGGGATCCCCCGAGCCTCCATGGACCTGATGGACACCGACACAGTTATCGGTTTCTTGAAACACAAACTCCATGTCGTTGACGTCAATGCCCACATCTTCTGCGGTGATGTAGCGTCCTTGCATGGAGTCTATAAACCGCCCGAAGGCTCGAAAGAGGGCCTCGGACTTATCGGTTCTCGGATCACCAATGATCACCGACTTGCCACCACCTAAGTTCAGTCCGGCAACGGCTGCTTTGTATGTCATGCCACGCGAGAGTCTCAAGACATCATCCAAGGCTTCTTGTTCACTGGCATAGGGCCACATGCGAAGGCCGCCCAAGGCAGGGCCAAGGGTGCTGTTGTGGATGGCAATGATCGCGCGGAGACCGGCATCTTTGTTATGGCAGAACACAATTTGTTCGTGTTCTGTGGTGGCGACGGTTTCAAATACGTTCATAACGAACTCCTTGTCGTTCAGCGTTTTTTATACGGTGCGACGCTGATACAAGGCTGACCCCCGATGGTCAGCCGAATGGTCTAAATCGGGGGCTATTCTAGCTGATTTGGACGAATAAAAATGGTCGCTAATCAGAGACCTATGTAAGTCGTTGTTTATCGCGTTAAAAGCGTGTTAGTGGCCGTGCGGTGTTCAAGCTCAGTGAGCAAAAAGACGGGTGTTGGGTGACATCATCCAAGCGGCCACATCACCCGGTTTGGCCATGCCAACACCCTCACTTAATTCCTCAGGCGTGTGTTCAGTGTTGGGGATGAACAGGGCACAGACCTCAACGATCGCGCCTCGGTTAATGAGTCTAGCCAACAAATCTTTGGCAGTGATGTCTCTGGGCGCTAAGCTGGGGGCTTGGTGATTTTTTAGTGCCAATTGACCACCTGCATCGCACAACAACACCCGAACTTCAGCGCCTTGATCCAGCGCTTGATTGGCCAATACTAAGGGCATGGCTTGTGCTTGCGGGCGCTCACCGGTGACGGTAACAAACAGTCGCGATGGCGCATCTTGTCCCAGCGCGACACTGGCAACAACACACATAGCGCCCGCGATCAAAACCCGGGCGACCAGTCGGTTGATTGGGTCAATCTTCATTTGAATGCAGTCCCTGGATTGAGTCCGACCTTTTTCAACACAATGGCCAAAGGACAAAAACCAGTGAAGGCGGCTTGGAAAAGATTCAAGCCCACAAAGGCGGTTAAGAAAAGCCACATCGGGCTATGGACTTGCGACAAAGCCAGGCTCAGCAAAACCACAACGCCGGCAAAGGCCATTACCATCCGATCAATATTCATCATTCAACCTCCTTGGGGTAAATCGGTTCAGTCAGTCACCCACCTAATATAAGGGATTACTAATATAGATACAAGGGATTGAAATGGCAGCCGCCAAGGGGTGGCTTTCAGATCAGCGACTCAGGCGACCTGTTCTTCGGCCTGCGGTTGTGATGTTTGGCAGAATTGTTGATGGAGAACCGACATGATGTCTTGCACGTCTTTTGAGGCCAGCGAGTAATAAATCACTTGATGCGCTCGGCGGGTCTGCACCAGCCCGGCGTGTCTTAAGACGGCCAAATGCTGTGATAGGGCGGATTGGCTCAATGGCAGATGTTCATTGAGCTCAGAGACCGAGAGTTCGCCATCGATTAAATGACACAGCACCATCAGCCGATGAGGATTGGCCAACAGCTTCAAAAACTGTGCCGCTTGTTCGGCATGACGGCCCAACTCTTCAGCAGAGAGCGCCGGAGGGGTGGCGTCGGTCTGGGGAGCGGACATGTGATCGGCGAGTTCAGACATAGTGACCCATTATCCACCATTCCACTGTGCATTGCATCTCAGCTAAAATAGAGCGATGAACTCAGTCTTAAAACCTACCCCCACCGATGCCCCAGAGCAGGGCATGCCGCCCTTGCGAATCATCACAGCGGCGAGCCTGTTTGATGGTCACGATGCGGCGATTAACGTGATGCGTCGCCTGATTCAGGCGCAAGGCTGTGAGGTCATTCACCTTGGGCACAACCGCTCGGTGGCCGATATTGTCCGCGCCGCGGTGTGTGAGGATGCCGATGCCATTGCAGTGAGTTCATATCAAGGGGGGCACAACGAGTTTTTTGCCTACATGATTGACTGCCTCAAAGAGCAAGGGGCCGACCACATTCAGGTCTTCGGGGGTGGCGGTGGCACCATCACGCCCGAGGAGATCCAAGCGCTACAAGCCCATGGGGTCAACCGCATCTATCACCCCAACGATGGCATGCAAATGGGGTTGGTGGCGATGATTGAGGATTTGGTCGAGCGGACCAGAGTGGCTCGCGCCGACCGCAAGATGTCAGCCTCGCTGGCTAAAGGCCAAAAGGATTTTGCTTGGTGTGCCCATGCACTGAGCTTGATTGAGTCCCAACAAATTTCTGAAAACGATCTTCTATCGCTTCGCAAAGCGGCAGAAGACAACCATGCAACTCCCATTGTTGGATTGACAGGCACCGGTGGAGCAGGCAAGTCCTCAGTCACCGATGAGTTGATTAACCGGTTTTTGCTCTCATTTCCAGAGATGAGAATCGCGGTGCTCGCGGTGGACCCAACGCGCCGTCGAACTGGGGGTGCGCTTTTGGGGGATCGCATTCGCATGAACTCGCTGAGATCCGAGCGGGTCTTTATGCGCTCAATGGCCACCCGTCGGCAGCACTTGGCCACCTCGGAAGTCGTCGCCGATGCTTTGGCCTGTTTGAAGGCCGCCAATTTTGATTTGGTGATTTTAGAGACAGCGGGGATTGGCCAATCAGACTCTCAGGTGGTCGATCTGGTGGATTTCCCCATTTATGTGATGACCTCTGAGTTTGGCGCAGCCAGTCAGCTTGAGAAGATTGACATGCTCGATTATGCCGAGTTGGTGGTGTTGAACAAATACGACCGACAGGGTTCGCAAGATGCGCTGCGAGACATCAAAAAACAATGGCGCCGCAATCGCGTGGCCTTTGATGTAGCCGATGACCAAGTGCCCGTGTATCCCACCATCGCCAGTCAGTTTCATGACCCGGGCTTAAGTTGGATGTTTGTCAACTTGTGCAAGCGCCTTAAAGCGCTCTCTCCTGAGATTGGGTCCAAGCGCTGTGATTTTGTGCCCAATCTAGAAGCCCAAGCCACTGAGCCCAGCCCAAGTCCTTTGATTCCAGGTGCGCGGATTCGCTACCTCTCAGAGATCGTGGATCAAGGCAGGGGCTTAAATGAATCGATTGAGTCATGGGCCAAACATGCCAGTCGCGCGCAGCATTATTTCGAAGTCATCAAAGAGCTCTATCCCGACCATTCATGGTCGCCCTTAGACGCGATTGATGGGTCATCGGAAAGCCAAGAATTTAGCAGGCTGGCGGATCAATACAATCAGGCCATTCAAGCCTTGCCTCGAGAAGTTATCGAGCGCTTACAACAGTGGCCGAGTTTGAAAGCAGCGGTGGAGGCGCCTCGGTATCAGTATGAGGTGAGAGGGCGCCTGATTGAGGGTGACAACTACAAGACCTCACTGTCGAATCTGGACATCCCAAAAATCGCGGCTCCACAAACCAACGACTGGGGTGATTTGACTCGCTTCTTGTGTAAAGAACATTTGCCTGGGCATTACCCCTACACGGCCGGTGTCTATCCGTATAGACGAAGCCAAGAAGACCCGATCCGGATGTTTGCCGGTGAAGGCACGCCTGAGCGCACCAACCGCCGGTTTCATTATTTGTCACAGGGGCAAAGTGCCAAGCGTTTATCGACCGCGTTTGATTCGGTCACACTCTATGGGGAAGACCCAGCCATTCGGCCGGACATTTACGGCAAGGTGGGCAACTCAGGTGTATCAATTGCCACGCTTGATGACATGAAAAAGCTCTACTCTGGATTCGATTTGTGTGATCCAGCCACTTCGGTCTCCATGACCATCAATGGACCTGCACCTGTGCTGATGGCTATGTTTATGAACACAGCCATCGATCAACAGGTCGAGAAATACTTAAAGGCCAATGGCGGGTGGGAAAAAGCCCAACAAAAGCGTGCTGCGCTGTTGGGTGATGCAACCCCCGAATATCACGGTGATTTGCCTCCAGGGCATGATGGCCTAGGGTTAGGGCTTTTAGGGGTGACGGGTGATCAGTTGCTAGAGCCGGATGTCTACACACAAATCAAACAAGACACGCTCAAGCAGGTCAGGGGCACGGTGCAGGCCGACATCTTAAAAGAAGACCAAGCGCAGAACACCTGCATTTTCTCAACCGAGTTCGCGCTTCGGATGATGGGGGATATTCAGCAGTACTTCATCGATCATCAGGTCAGAAACTTTTATTCGGTTTCTATTTCTGGTTATCACATCGCAGAAGCCGGGGCGAACCCAATCTCGCAACTGGCATTCACGCTATCGAATGGCTTCACCATCGTTGAGTATTACCTCGCCCGCGGGATGGACATTGATGCGTTTGCCCCCAACTTGTCCTTCTTTTTCTCGAATGGCATGGATCCTGAGTACAGCGTGATCGGTCGAGTGGCCAGACGGATTTGGGCGCGAGCGATGAAAGAGCGCTACGGGGCCAATAAGCGCTCACAAATGCTGAAATACCACATCCAAACATCGGGCCGGTCGTTGCATGCCCAAGAAATCCAGTTCAACGACATTCGCACCACCTTGCAGGCCCTATATGCCCTGTTTGATAACTGCAATAGTCTGCATACCAACGCGTTCGATGAAGCGATCACCACGCCCACCGAGGCTTCCGTTAGACGGGCGGTGGCGATTCAAATGATCATCAACAAAGAGCTGGGCTTGAACTTTTGTGAAAACCCCTGGCAAGGCAGTCACATCATCGATCACCTCACCGATCTGGTCGAGGAGGCGGTCTATCAAGAGTTTGAGCGGATCTGTGAGCGGGGCGGTGTGCTGGGTGCGATGGATACCATGTACCAGCGTGGCAAGATCCAAGATGAATCCATGGTCTATGAGCACAAAAAACACGATGGCTCATTGCCGATCATCGGTGTCAATACCTTCTTGCCGACCGATGACCAGGCCCAAGCGGGCGGTGAAATCGAATTGATGCGCTCGAGTGATATGGAAAAGCAGCAGCAAGTCGACCAGGTGGCTCTTTGGCAGGCTCGATCGGCCAGTGAGGCCAGCGACGCCCTGAGCCAACTCCAAGCCATCGCACAGATCAAAGGAAACACCTTCGAGGCCTTGATGGAAGCCGTGAAGTCGTGCTCTCTGGGGCAAATATCCAATGCTTTGTATGCCGTGGGTGGGGAGTACCGACGCAATATGTAGCCCTTTCTTTGGGTGGTTTTTGTGATAAATTAGCTGATAGATCAAGAAGAAAGAGACCCGACGGATGGGTCAATCTAAGTTGTTCAATTTGAAGGGGGAGGGCTTTCATGCACACCGAACACACTCAAGGCATTGAACCACGCGGTTCAGTGAGTCTAATGGCACGCGTTGATTGGCGTCGGTTTTCTATTCGCTTGACCGCTGGCTTAATGGCGATGTTCATCGGCTTTGGGGCAGTGTATTGGGGGTCTGTCTTGTTGCTGGGGTCGGACCAACAAGAGCAATACACTTGGTCGGCTGATGTGCAGTTTTTATTTCCTGGCGTGACTCAGGGACAATACCCCAACGGCATGGCCTTTGTCGCCAGCGATTTGATCAGTGATGTGGTCCTAGAGCGCGCCTTGGCCAGCTTGGAGTTGGAGGACCCGGACATCGATGTGGCCACTTTGTCTGAGAAGCTTGCGATCACCTCTTACTTCCCTCGTCTCAATGAAGTGACTCGCGAGTACGAGTCACAGCTCAACTCAGATCTTAGCCAAGTGGAGATCCAAGAGCTTGAGGCTGCCTTTGAGGGTGAGCTTCGCCGCGGGGTGCGCGGCCAGGCACGCATTGTGTTGACCTCAAGCGATCCCGACTATCCAGCCGAGGCCATCTTAGGCGCCATCCCTGCAGCTTGGGCGTCTTATGTTCGCAATGACTTGATGACATTGTCCACCGATCGAGTGATATACACCGCCGAGGTGATCAGTGATGCGGTGTTTGAAGAGGCTGACTTTGTGACCGCTTACAGTCTGCTGCGCGATCGAATGAATTTGTTGCGACAAAATTTATCGGTGCTCGCTGAGGCATCAAATGCGGGCTTGGTTCGAGATCCTGTATCGGGTCGTCGCTTGGCAGACATTGAGGCCCAAGCCGATCAAGTCGAATCCATCTACCTTGATAATTTATTATCGCAAGTGGTGGGCTTGGGACTCACCAGAAATCCTGAGAAGACCCTGGCATTCATTCGCTCGCGCTCAGAGTCACTGGAAAGACAGTTGGCCTTGTTGACCCAGAAATCCCAACGGATTGAAGAGGCACTCCAAGACTACGGTCGGCCGTCTCGGGGAGACGGCAGTGGCGGGGCGGCGAGTCTCCGGTCCAATGCCACAGGGGATGTGTTCTTAGATCGATTGGTTTCTCTGGGTGTGGAAAGTGGGGATTTGGAGTTTCGGCAAACGCTGACCCGTGAGCGCTTGGCCATTGATTTGGAAGCCACGGCGGCGCGTTCGGAGCTTAGACGTTTGCAGACCCTCTCAGAGAGCGTCTCAGCGCTCAATGGCGGTCGCGGAGGGCAGCAAGATGAGGCCTTGGTGGCCACTGTCTCTGAAGCGTTTGAAGAGATTATCCAAGAGACGCGATCCATGTTTGAGGCGGTCTCTGGTATCGCCGAGCAGATGGATGTGTTGCAATTGGGCGGTGATGCGGCGTTGTATCGCCTCAATCACCTCTCCACTGAGCCGGTGGCACTGTCTCGCTTATTTAACCACGGCACCGTCTACTGGTTTTGGGTGCTCACCATCGTGCTGGCTCTGTTGGTCCTAACATGGGTCATTGGTCGGGAGATGTTTGACATCGTCAAGCGCCGTCGAGTGGTCTGACCCGCTGGGCCGATGGGGCATTGATCTGCCCGCTCTATGCTAAAATTCCCACCACTTTGAGACGCCCTGAATCAAATTGTCACGCTGGGCGCTGGGTTAACAATGGCTTGAAGGACAACAATGAGCGCACAAGAACTAAATTCACCTGATTCGTATCGCCCCGATGATGAGATTGATCTGCGCGAATTGGTCCGCGCCATCTGGGAT
>CAJXNU010000076.1 GCA_913057255.1 uncultured Wenzhouxiangella sp. | reverse complement strand
CTTGTCGATGGATCAGGCCAGAGACCTGGCCACACTGGTTGGTTCGGGTGTCCAGCGTATTGGGCTTTTTATGGACGCCTCACCGGAATTTGTGGAAGAGGTGCTCAAAGAGGTCCCGCTGGATGCCTTGCAATTTCATGGAAAAGAAACGCCAGCAGAGTGTGAGCAGTTTGGGCGCCCCTATCTCAAGGCGCTGGGTCTGGCCGATGCCATCTGTGATGAGGATTGGCTCAAACGGGCGCTGGCATATGAAAGTGCACAGGCCTTGTTGATTGATTCACATGCATCGGGTCAAATGGGGGGGACAGGGCAAGCCGGTGATTGGGACCGGCTCAAACGCTTAAGTGGTGAGTTGGATATGCCCTGGATCATGGCCGGTGGTCTGGGCCCTCACAATGTCACCGAGGCGATTTTGGCCTGCTCACCCGATGGCGTGGATCTTTCCAGTGGGGTGGAAAGCCAACCTGGTCACAAAGATCATGGCAAGATAGATGCCTTGATGAGCGCCATTGGCGCGGTGTCAATACAACCAAGAAACGGAGTCCATTTCGATGGCTAAGCCTTTAGCAGACATGCAAGCAACGTTTGACCCAGGCGCAGTGATGCCTGATGCCAGCGGTCACTTTGGTGTTTACGGCGGACGGTTTGTCTCAGAAACCTTGATGCCTGCACTCGAAGAGTTGGAAATGGCTTGGCGTCGCTACATCCATGACCCAGAGTTTATGCAGCGCTTAGACAAGGACTTGGCTGAGTTTGTTGGCAGGCCCTCACCGATTTATTTTGCAGAGAACCTCACCAAAGCCGCCGGTGGCGCCAAGATCTTGCTCAAGCGTGAGGACTTAAACCACACCGGCGCACATAAGATCAACAACACCGTGGGACAGGCACTGTTGGCGCATGCCATGGGCAAGCGTCGAGTGATCGCCGAGACCGGCGCGGGCCAACATGGCGTGGCCTCGGCGACCGTGGCCGCGCGGCTTGGGATGGAGTGTGTGGTCTATATGGGCGCCGATGACATTGAGCGTCAGTCACCGAATGTGTTTCGCATGAAGTTAATGGGTGCGACCGTGGTCAGTGTCGATACCGGCTCAAGAACGCTCAAAGATGCCTTGAACGAGGCCATGCGCGATTGGGTCACCAATGTCGATAGCACTTTTTATATCTTAGGCACGGCCGCTGGGCCTCATCCGTATCCGGCCATGGTCAGAGACTTCAACGCCATCGTCGGTCGTGAGGCGCGCGCACAGATGTTGGACCAGTATGGCGTGCTGCCCGATGCCCTAGTGGCCTGCGTTGGTGGCGGCTCGAATGCCTTGGGCTTGTTCCACCCGTTTATTAATGACACGGATGTCAAAATGGTCGGTGTTGAAGCCGCCGGGCGGGGTTTGAGCAGTGAGGAGCACTCCGCCACGCTCTGCGCCGGACGGGTGGGGGTGTTGCATGGATCACGGACCTATTTATTGGACGATGATGCAGGCCAGATTCGAGACACCTATTCGGTTTCTGCCGGTCTTGACTACCCAGGCGTTGGGCCAGAGCATGCTTGGTTAAAAGACATCGGTCGGGCCGAGTATGTGGGCATTGATGATCAACAAGCCATGGAAGCGTTTCATATGCTGTCGCGGACCGAGGGCATTATTCCAGCGCTAGAGACTGCGCATGGAGTGGCCTATGGCATTGAATTGGCCCGCGAGATGTCGCCCGATCAGATTGTGTTGATCAACTTATCTGGCCGCGGTGATAAAGACATCAACACCGTCGCCCGCTTGGAAGGAATCACGCTATGACCGACCATTCGGATAATCGACTGGATAGACGCTTCAGCGCATTGAAGCAAGCCGATCGTGCCGCACTGGTGCCCTATATCACTGCCGGCCACCCCAGCCCCGATGCCACGGTCGAGATCCTGAAAACGGCGGTGGCGGCGGGTGCCGACGTGCTCGAGCTGGGGATGCCGTTTTCGGATGTGATGGCCGATGGCCCGGTGATTCAGCGCGCCTGTGAGCGCGCGTTGGAGCACGGTGTGGGGTTGGCTCAAGTTCTAGATATGGTCAAAGCGTTTAGAGAGAGCGATGATCAAACCCCCTTGGTCTTGATGGGCTATACCAACCCCATCGAACGCTGGGGTGTCGAGCAATTTGCACAGGATGCGGCCAACGCTGGCGTCGATGCGTTGCTGATTGTCGATTGTCCCGCCGATGAAGCCCAAGACCTGCAGCGTGCTTTGGCCAGCCAAGGCTTGCATCAGATCTTTTTGGTGGCGCCCACCACCAATGAGGGCCGCTTAACTCGCGCGGCTGAGTTGGCTGGCGGGTTTGTGTATTATGTCTCGCTGACGGGTGTCACTGGTGCGGCGACGCTCAACACCGATGCTCTGGCACCGATGATCGAGCGGATTCGGGCCAAGATTAATTTGCCAGTGGCGGTTGGGTTTGGGATTCGAGAGCCGGAGCAAGCCGCCCGAGTGGCCGAAGTGGCCGATGCCGTGGTGATTGGGTCGGCTTTGGTGTCTCGTTTGCATGAGGCCCAATCGGTGGATGAAGCGGTGGGCATCACGCACGAATTTTTGGCGCCGGTGCGCGAGGCCATGGATCAGGTACGCACCAAGACTGACCAAGCGGCGAGTGGATAAAGAATGAATTGGTTTCAAAAGTTGATGCCCTCTAGAATCCGAACCCAAGGCTCTAAAACAAGAAAAGTGCCCGATGGGTTGTGGACCAAGTGCGATGCTTGCGATGCGGTGTTGTATCAACCCGAACTGGAGCGGAGCTTGTGGGTCTGCCCCAAATGCGAGCACCACATGGCTTTGACGGGCAGGGCACGGCTCGATGCGTTCTTGGACGAAAAAGGTCGCGTTGAAATTGGCGCCGAGATCTCACCGCAAGACCCTCTGAAATTTAAAGATTCCAGACGATACAAAGAGCGCTTATCGACCACCCAAAAAGAAACTGGTGAGCGCGAGGCCTTGGTGGCGATGCAAGGACACCTCAAGGACCGAGCCGTGGTGGCGGTTGCCTTTGATTTTCGATTCATGGGTGGTTCCATGGGGAGCGTGGTGGGCGAGCGCTTCGTGAAAGCCGCGCATCTTTGTCTAGAAAAGCGCCTGCCCTTGATTTGTTTTTCAGCCTCTGGCGGTGCGCGCATGCAAGAGGGGCTCTTTTCACTGCTACAAATGGCCAAGACCTCAGCAGCATTGGCTCGCTTGGCCGAGGAAGGCATTCCCTATATTTCTGTCTTAACTCACCCCACCATGGGTGGTGTTTCGGCCAGCCTTGGCATGCTCGGTGATATCAACTTGGCAGAGCCCAATGCCTTGATTGGCTTTGCCGGTCCGAGAGTGATCGAGCAAACGGTTCGAGAAACCTTGCCGGAAGGCTTCCAGCGCGCGGAGTTTTTGATTGAAAAAGGCGCATTGGATCAAATCGTTGATCGGCGTGAGATGCGCGATCGCATTCACCAGCTCCTAGATTTATTGATGGCTCCGCCCGGTCCTGTCGAAGGCGAGCTGCTCGACGCCGAATCTTGAGCAAAGCACGTCTCGACGAGTGGCTGGCGGATCTCGAGCGGCGCACGCCACCGCACCAAATTGAGCTTGGCCTAGACCGGGTGGGGCGTGTCTATGATGCCCTCTTTAGCGAAGACCCTTGGGCCAACACGCGCATCATCACCATTGGGGGCACCAATGGCAAAGGCTCAACCGTGGCTTTTTGTGAAGCCATCGCCCGCGCCCATGGTTTGAGCACGCTGGCCTATACCTCGCCACACATCTCCCGATTTAATGAACGCGTGCGCATCAATGGAACTGACGCCTCCGATACCGATTGGCTTCAGGCCTTAAATCAAGTCGAGGCGGCACGGGCCGATGTGCATTTGACCTATTTTGAGCACGTGACCTTGGCGGCCTTGGTCATCGCCAATGCACACGCGCCCGATCTTTTGCTATTGGAAGTGGGCTTGGGTGGGCGGCTGGATGCGGTCAATGTGGTGGATGCCGATGTCTCAGTCATCACATCCATTGGCCTCGATCATATGGATTATCTGGGTCCCACTCGAAGCCACATCGGCCGAGAAAAATTGGGCATTGCCAGAGCAAACAGACCCTTGGTGCTGGCCGAGGCCGATTGGCCTGGGGATTTGGAAGAGGCACTCCTGACCAGCCGTGCCGAGCTTTGGCGAGTGGGCTTGAATGGGGATTGGTCGATTGAGGACTCGGCTCAGATCCACCCAGACAAACATTGGACCTTGCGGTTTCATTCAGATCCTGAGGATTCGATGAGTCTGCCTAGCCCAAAGTTGGTGGGTCCACATCAGCTCAAGAATGCGGCGGCCGCCATTGTGGCATTTCGCTGTGCGGAGGGTGCCACGCACATCAGGGCTGAAGCGGTGGCCGAAGGTTTGATGCGGGTGAAATTGACGGGCCGATTTGAGCAAGTCGCCACAGCGCCTGCAGTCTTTTTGGATGTTGCCCACAACGCACAGGCGGCTGAGTGTTTGAAAGAGGCATTGATGGTGGCATCGACGGGCGATGAAGCCTTCGGGGAGACCATCGCGGTGTTTGGTGCCTTGGCCGATAAAGACGTGGAGGCCATGGTCGATGCGCTCGATGGGGTGTTTGATCGCTGGTGGCTGGGGGATTTATCGGGACCTCGTGGACAAAGCGCTGAGGCGCTTGCTGAGCGCCTGATCAATCAGGGTGTCAAAGCCCCCATAGAAGCGGTAAAATCAATCCCAGAAGCACTCGATCTGGCCTTAGCCAACGCGTCGATCAATGACCGAGTGGTGGTCTTTGGTTCGTTTCATGTGTTGTCAGAGGTCCAATCCAGATGGCCCAGACGGGAGTGACCAAACAATGGATGATGTACTAAAACAGCGATTGGTTGGAGCAGCCGTGTTGATTGCCTTGGCTGTGATTTTTGTGCCCATGCTGTTTGATCGATCCGAAGATCCCATGCTGGAGCGGACACTCGACTCAGGGATGCCAGAGTCGCCCTTGGCCGACCGAGAAGTTCGTCGCATTCCCTTAAACCCAGCGGCCTCACGCCAAGCCCCATCCGATGATGAGCGTGCTCCGGCTGAGGTGCCTGCTGAGGTCATGCCCACGCCTGAGCCACAGGTGGAACCCACTCGCGAACGGTTGGCGCTGACTGAGTCTGCCGAGCAGGCATCAGACCCAGCAGACGAATTGCCCGAGCCCTCACCTCAATCGACCGCAGCACAAACCTCAGAAAGCAGCACTGCCGATGAGGTTGGGCCAGCCGACACCGCTACGCCTGTGACAGGGCCTGCCGTCAGCGATGATGCGGATGCATCGTCTCAGTCAGCACAGGATTCAGTCGCCGATGCGACTGATGCCATCGATTGGGCAGCAGGCTGGCGCGTGCAGGTGGCGAGTTTCGGTGTTGAGGCGACCGCTGAAGAGATCGCCCAGTCGTTGCAAGCCATGGACCAGGAGGTACGCATCGATCGCATCGTGCGGGGTGAGTCGGTCTTATATCGCATTCAAACCGGGCCATACCCCACGCGGGAGGCGGCCGAACAAGCCATGGCCATGATCAACGAATCCATTGCGGGCATCTCGCCTGTGGTGCGCGCGCCTGAGCGTGATGAGGGCAGGGCCAGCGATGTGGCCCCAGGCTTTGCCGTTCAGGTCGGCTCATTCACCAGCCAAGCCAATGCCGAACGCTTAGAGCAGCGCTTGCGCGCGCAAGGATTTGAGACCTTTTTGGTGGTCGAGCCTGTCGGCAGTCGAACCATCTGGCGGGTGAGGGTGGGCACTGTGCCGACGCGTGAGGCCGCCCAAGCCCTGCTTAGCGACATTCAAGAACGTGCGGGCGTTGAAGGTTTGCTGGTCTCGCATCCATGAATGCAATGATCCACGCCGATTGGGTAATCCTTGGCATTTTGGGCTTGTCGGTGGTGGTGAGTTTGTTTCGAGGCTTTGTTCGCGAGGCGTTTTCTTTGGCCACTTGGGTGGTGGCTGGCGTGTTGGCCTTTCGCTTCTCTGATCCCGTGGCACTTCGCTTGGAGACCTGGGTCGAGACCCCATCGCTTCGTATGATCGCGGCGCTGCTACTGGTTTTTCTGGTGGTTTTAGTCATTGGCTCGTTGCTGGGTGTTTTGGTGGGACAAATGGTCAAACACACCGGTTTAAGCGGCACCGATCGCTTGCTGGGGGCTTTATTTGGCTTGGCCCGAGGTGTGGCCATCGTGGTGATGGCGGTGATCTTGGCTGGTCTGACACCTTTTCCAGAAGACCCTTGGTGGCGTGAATCACTTTTATTGCCGTATTTTGAGACGATGGCCGATCAAGTTGTGACACAATTGCCCCCCGGTTTACAAGACCAGCTCATTCGGTCCTCTGGTATGGAGATTTAGCTCGCATGTGCGGAATCGTCGGCATCTTTGGACAGGCACCTGTCGCAGCACGTTTGTACGATGCCATGACGGTTTTGCAACACCGCGGTCAAGATGCCGCTGGCATGACCACGCTAGACCATGGCCGGATGCGTTCAGCCCGTGGCATGGGTTTGGTCAAAGATGTCTTTTTAGAAGAATCCGTGGCCAATCTCACCGGCCATATCGGCATCGGTCATGTGCGCTATCCCACCGCCGGTTGTGACCAGCCCGATGAGGCCCAACCGATGTATGTCAACGCACCGTTCGGCATCGCGTTGGGTCACAACGGCAATCTGATCAACTCCGAGACTTTAAGCCAAGAGCTCTTTGTTAGAGACCGTCGCCACATCAACACAGAATCTGATTCTGAGGTGTTGTTGAATTGCCTCGCCCATGAGCTGTCCTTGCAGCTGGGGCAGGGGCTGGCGCTGGGCCGAGTCGCGCCAGAGACCCTGTTTCGGGCCGTCGATGGCGTGCATCAGCGCGTCAAAGGCGCCTATGCCGCCGTGGCGTTAATTGCAGGCGTCGGTTTGTTGGCGTTTCGCGATGTGCACGGCATTCGTCCGGTGGTTATTGGCCAACGCGAGGGCGGCCAAGGCATGGAATACATGGTGGCATCCGAATCGGTGGCTCTCGATATCTTGGAGTTTGAACTGATCGATGACTTAGCGCCCGGTGAGAGCGTGCTGATCGATCTCGATGGCAATCTGCACCGACACGCCAGTGAGCTTGCTCAACCGCATACGCCCTGTCTTTTTGAGTATGTCTACTTCGCCAGGCCTGAGTCTCTCATCGATGATCTTTCAGTGCACAAGGCAAGACTCCGTATGGGAGAGGCCTTGGCTGAAAAGATCTTGCGTGAGTGGCCCGACCATGACATTGATGCCGTGGTGCCAGTGCCCGATACCAGTCGGACCGCTTGTTTGCCACTGTCTCAAATGCTCGGAGTCAAATACCGAGAGGGTCTGATCAAAAATCGCTACATTGGCCGGACGTTTATCATGCCAGGTCAAGAAGCGCGCGCTCGGTCAGTTCGACGAAAACTCAACACCATCCCACTCGAGCTTCGAAACAAGAACATTTTGTTGGTCGATGATTCAATCGTCCGTGGCACAACCTCCACACAGATTGTCCAAATGGCGCGCGATGCAGGGGCTAAAAAAGTCTATCTGGCCTCGGCTTCACCACCGGTGCGCTATCCCAATGTCTACGGGATTGACATGCCCGCAGCCTCAGAGCTGGTGGCGCACAAGCGGTCGGTTGAGGAGATCCAGGCCTTGATTGGTGCCGATCGATTGATCTACCAAGACATCGAGGCCATGGAACAGGCCTGTCTGGGCAACAACACCGACTTAGCCGGTTTTGATAATTCCTGTTTCACGGGAGATTATGTGACTGGCTTGGCCGATGGCTATCTCGATGAGCTAGAACAGCGACGCTCAGACCACAGCCGACAGCAGCGAAAGCAAAGGGCTTAAGACCGTGCCAAAAAAAGGCACAGCCATTGTTTGGTTCCGACGAGACCTGCGCATCCAAGACCATCCCGCCTTGGCAGCCGCCAGCGAATATGAAGCGGTGTTGCCCATCTACATCGATGACCCAAAACGCGATGGCGATTGGCCGATGGGGCAGGCCAGCCGTTGGTGGGTCTCCAAATCACTGGCGGTCTTAGATCAAGCGCTCACTGAGCTGGGTGCGGGTCTTTATATCCACCAGGGGGATACCACCGATCTATTGACTGAGCTGATCAAAGCGCATGGGGTCAGCGCCGTGTTTTGGAATCGGCTCTATGACCCCGCTACGGTCAGTGCTGATAAAACACTCAAGGAGACCCTGCGATCGAGTTTTGAAGCCGATGGTCTGGTGGTGGGGAGCTTTTGTGCGCATGTGCTCAAAGAGCCCTGGCACATGCTCAAAAAAGACGGCACGCCTTATTTGGTGTTTACCCCCTATTGGAAGCACTTTCAGGCCACCTGGTCAGCGCCGGAGAGGGTGCCGGCGCCCACTCGATTAAAACCGGTAGGGAGCACAGATTCTTTGGCTCAGGTGATGCCAACCGATTTGATTGCGCCACATGCCTGGCAAGAGAAGTTGGAGGCGCACTGGGAGCCGGGCTGTGTGATGGCGCAACAGCGCTTGGATCTGTTTTCTAAGGAAGGCGTAGCGGATTACGAATCCCTCAGAAACCGGCCGGATCAAGCGGGCACATCGGCCTTATCACCGCATCTGCATTTTGGTGAGATTTCAGTCGGTCAAGTGATCCGCGCATTTGATCCGGCGGGCGAATTGCCATTGGGCCAAGGCCCATTGTCGTATGTCAGAGAGATTGTCTGGCGCGAGTTCTCGCACTATTTGCTGTTTTATTACCCCCATCTGGCCGATCAGCCACTCAAGCCGGTGTTCAATGAGTTTCCTTGGCGCGCGCCTCAAGACTACCGAGATGATTTGAAGGCATGGCAACGTGGCAACACTGGAGTGCCTATGGTGGATGCGGGCATGCGACAGCTGTGGGCAACGGGTTGGATGCATAACCGCGTTCGGATGGTGGTGGCCTCTTACCTGACCAAAAATTTGTTGATTCCCTGGCAAGAAGGCGCTCGGTGGTTTTGGGATACGCTGGTCGATGCTGATTTGGCCAACAACACCCAAGGATGGCAATGGACCGCTGGCTGCGGTGCCGATGCCTCACCGTACTTTCGAGTATTTAATCCCGTCTTACAGGGTGAGAAGTTTGACCCCAAGGGCGAGTATGTCAAACGTTGGTGTCCTGAGCAGAAATTCCACGACAAGAAAACCGTTCATCTGCCCAAAGAAGGCATTGATCTAAAAGCACAGCGTCAGCGAGCGCTCGATGCCTACGCTGCGATCAAAAAATCTCGATAGCACCAGTGCCACGGCTCCCAAATGAGTCCATGGGGATTGTTTTTTCCAAAGCTTTCTACAAACCCAAACTCGGATGCATGCTGCATGAGCCATGCATAAGCATCCGTGTCGGCAAACGCCTCTTCTAAAGGCTCGCAATCAACTGTGGTGAGGTCTAGCGCTTGGCCCGTGTGATGCTCACTAAAACCCGGTGCGGCTGAGACTTTTAAGATCTCATCCATCGTTTGACCCCGGTCTAGTTTTTTCTGAATTAAGCCGGCTTGATAGTCAATGCTTCGATAGGCAGAGACCACTTGCAACACCACACCAGCTTTTTGGGCGCTTGCTTGCATATTCTGCCAAGCCTTTGCAGCAGTCGGCTCCATTGACTGATCTCTTCCAAAGAGGTCTTGTCCGATGGAGATGAGGTTGGCAGATTCTGCGACCGGTTCGAGCTGATGTCTCTGACCATAGTCTGCTGGGATGCCCAAGGCATCCATCCAGTGCTTGATTCGGTGATGAGGGTTTGTGTCGGTCATGGTCTGCGGGTTGGGTGTGACATCAGTTTTCTGGCATCAAGGCGTCGTGCAAGCCAATGCTCAGTGTCTCATCGATGGTGTGTAGATCCAAGAGGACCATGATCAGCCGGTCGATGCCCATCGCCACGCCGGAGCATTGGGGCAGCCCGCGCTCGAGGGCTTTCAAGAGTCGTTCATCCATGGGGCCCACACTCAAGCCCTGCTCAAGGCGCGATTGTTGGTCGGCCTCAAACCGAGCGCGTTGTTCTATGGCATCAGTCAGTTCTTGATAGCCATTGGCCAATTCTATTGGGCCCAGAAATACCTCGAAGCGTTTGGCATACCGTGGGTCGGTGCAAAGCTCAGCCAACGCCGCTTGAGCGGCGGGGTAGTCATGGACGATGGTGAGGCCCTCGGGTGAGAAGTTGGCCTGAACTTGCGTGGCAAAGAGATAGTCGATGAGCTGATCTTTTGACCACTGAGCACCCATGGCATGAGCGCGTTGATCGGTGGGCAGAAGGTCCAACAGCGCGGTCACTTCAGCTT
>CAJXNU010000075.1 GCA_913057255.1 uncultured Wenzhouxiangella sp. | reverse complement strand
CCCATTTGTCCATCGACATCGGCCACCAAAGTGACCTCGGGCCCTAAGACACCCACATCACCGGCTCGTGGCAGGTTTAAAAATGCGCGGTCTTGGTTGGATAAAGGCAGGCGGACTTCGGCCACATCAATGGCAAAGGCCACACCCAGCACCGTACCGGCACCCACAAACTGACCCAGATCCACGTTGCGGGCTCGCACCATTCCGTCATAGGGGAGGCGAATTTGGGTGCGCTCTAAATTTCTCTCGGCGCGAAGCACGGAGGCTTTGGCGGCATCGACCGAGGCTTTGGCGCGCGCGACTTGAGGTAGACGAAGGACCAGGTCATTGGGTTCACGATCACTGCCATGAATCCGCTCCCAATCGCGCCTGGCTTGCTCAGAACGGGCCGTTTCATCGGCTAGGGTGGCTTGAGCCGAAGCGAGCTCGGCTTGGGCTTGTAGGAGCGCGGCTTCATAATCACTGGGGTCAATTTGTGCCAACACTTCACCGGCTTTGAAAAAACCGCCGGCCACAAACGGCTCTGCAATCTCAACCAAGCGCCCCCCAACCTCGGCTGAGATCGAAGTTTGTGTCTGCGGCCGGACAATGCCTTGGGCTTGCACACTGAACGTGCCCTGACTCTCGCTGGCTTCAATTACATCGACCAACATGGAGGTCACCATGGGCTCGCGCTCGGGTGGTTCGGGCCGAATGCTCGCCAAAATCACCACAATCACGATGGCGCCGACAATCAGCGCGGGTGGGAGAAGGTATTTTTTTAGTTTAGCCACAACACAATTGCCTTTAGTTTGATGCTGGTACAAGCGATATTTTCCGCTATTTGAACCCCCACTGACACGTGCCAAAAGGCATGGTCAGCTTCAGGGGTTGGGTTTGGGTTCGAGGGCCCAGCCACCCTTGGGCGCCATCCAAGCCCAGCCGATCGGGTACACTTAAAAACTGTAATGAAACCTTCCTATTGTACCGCTTAGACCATGATGAGCTCTGTTGTTCCCATTAAAACCGCCGATGAGATTGAGGCCATGCGCCGTGCTGGCCAAGGCGCTGCGCGCGTCCTAGAGATGATCGCCCCTTATGTGGTCCCCAAAGTCACCACCGAAGAGCTCAATCAGCGCTGCCATGAGTTCATCACCCAAACCTTGGGCGCGGTGCCGGCTCCTCTGAACTATCGCGGGTTCCCGAAATCGATTTGCACGTCGGTCAATCACGTGGTCTGCCACGGCATCCCGGCCGATAAAGCACTCAAAGACGGTGACATCGTCAATATCGATGTGACCATTATTTTGGATGGCTGGCATGGCGATACCAGCAAGATGTTTTATGTGGGTGAGCCTTCCGTCAAAGCCAAGCGGATTTGTGAAGTGGCGCACCAAGCCTTGGTGATTGGCATTGAGACGGTCAAACCCGGTGCCACGCTGGGCGATATTGGCCATGCCATCCAAACCTATGCCGAAGGGCAGCGCTGTTCAGTGGTGCGCGAGTATTGTGGGCATGGCATTGGCCGTTCCTTTCATGAGCCACCCCAAGTCTTGCACTATGGTCGTCCAGGCGAGGGGGTGGTGTTGGCCCCCGGCATGACCTTCACCATTGAGCCGATGATCAATCTCGGTAAACCCCAAACCAAACTTTTGCCGGATGATTGGACGGTGATCACCCGCGACCGATCTTTATCGGCGCAATGGGAACACACCCTGGCGGTCACTGAGAGTGGCGTCGATGTGTTAACCCAACTGCCGGGTGATCCCATCTAATGAGCACCCCAGCGCCTCCTGAGAGGCTGGGCGCGGTACCTGCCACTCAACACTGTCTGGACTTGGCCGCACTCGAGCACTTGCCCACAGAGCCTGTGGCCTTGTCACGCATCATCGACACTCAAAGAGCCCAAGCCGATCAAGAGCTCGCGCGCTTATTTTCTAAAGGCAGCGACATCAACGAGTTGGTGCATGCCCGAGCTTGGGTGGTTGAGCAGTTGGTGATTGCCTGCTGGGAGACATTGATCAGCGAACAAAGCGGTTTGTGCCTATGTGCCGTGGGTGGCTTTGGACGAGGTGAGTTACACCCGCACTCGGATCTGGACTTGTTGATCTTGACGCCAGCTTCTCACCAAGACGGCGAGCCAAGCACTGAAGCCCTGACCCATCTCATCCAAGTGCTGTGGGATGCCGATTTGCACCCAGGGCACGCGGTTCGAAGTGTCACGGATTGTATCGAGCAAGCTCGAGCCGATGTCAGTGTGATGACCAACTTGATGGAGGTCCGTCACATCGCAGGCGATGAGCGACTCTATCGTGACTTAGAGCAAGCCTTAGCAGCCCCCGATCTCTGGCCATCGGCGGATTTTTTTGAAGCCAAGACCAAAGAACAGGCCACACGTTACGCACAATTTGAAGACACGATCTACAACTTGGAGCCCAACTTGAAAGAGGGGCCAGGCGGACTGCGTGACGTGCAGATGATTGCCTGGGTCACTCAGCGTCATTTCCAAAACGCCACCTTGCATGGCCTGGTGGAGCATGATTTTCTATCGGCCGATGAACACGACGAGCTGGTCGCTGGCCGAGAGTATTTGTGGTCGCTTCGATGGGCATTGCACCAGTTGGCGGACCGGGCCGAAGATCGCTTGTTGTTTGATCATCAACGTGCGCTTGCGCGCCAATTTCGTTTTGATGAGTCTGTGTCAGATGAGCCGGTCAGCAATGAGGCGGTTGAACGGTTCATGCAAAGCTATTACCGCGTGGCGATGCGACTGGCGCGCTTAAATGAGCGCTTGCTCCAAAGCTTCGAAGAAGAGCTACTGGCCAATCGCTCGCATCTCCCCAGTGGGCCGGTGGATGAAGATTTCCAAATCACCGATGGCTATCTGGAATTGATTGACCCCCAGGGCTTTGTTTATCAACCTTTACTACTGATGAAAATGTTCAATGTCTTGGCCGATCACCCCGAGATCATTGGCGTGCGTGCGGCGACCATCCGGCTGGTTAGAGAGCACCTGTATCTGATCGATGAGGCCTTCCGGCACGACCCAGAGGCCTTGGTCAGCTTCCTCAATCTGTTAAAAAGCCCGCAAGGGGTCTATCACCAACTCGCTCGCATGAACCGCTACGGCGTCTTGGCGGCCTTCTTGCCGCCCTTTGCCGACATCACTGGGCGCATGCAGTTTGATTTGTTTCATGTCTATACCGTCGATCAACACACTCTTTTTGTGATCCGCAACATTCGTCGTTTTGCCAACCAAGAATACAAAGAGCAATTCGAGCACGCCATTGAGGTGTTTCAGCGCATCGACCGGCCCGAGCTTTTATTTCTCGCCGCGCTGTTTCATGACATCGCCAAAGGCCGAGGTGGGGATCACTCCGAATTGGGTGCGGTGGATGCCGATGACTTTTGTCGCATGCTCCCCATTGATGAGGCCGATCGTGCCTTGGTAGTGTGGTTGGTCAAAGAACACTTGGCCATGTCGTTGACCTCCCAGCGAGAGGACATCTCAGATCCTGAGGTGATTAACCGCTTTGCCACGCGCATCGGTGTCAGACGCGCGCTGGACTATCTCTATGTCTTGACGGTGGCAGACATTGCAGCAACCAGCCCCAAACTGTGGAACTCATGGAAAGACAGCTTGCTTTGGGATTTATATCAGTCTGTTGGTGATGCACTCGAGCGAGGCCTGAGTGATCCCGTCTTGCGCGCTGAGGGCATGGCCCAGAGCAAACAAGAAGCGCTCACCCTCTTGCCCAATTCAAGCCAAGAGAGGGCAGAAGCGCTCTGGCAGGCGCTCCCTGAGCGGGCATTTTTGAGGCTGGATGTGGATCAGCTGGCTTGGACCACACAGGCGGTGATCGATGATTCCAAACGACCCTTGGTCAGTACGCGCTCTGATCCAGACAAAGGGGTGAGCGAGCTGTTTGTTCATGCGCATGATTTTCCAGGTCTGTTTGCCTTGGTGGCCCGAGAGCTCGATCGCATGCAACTCAACGTGGTGGCTGCCCGGGTGATCACCACCACCGATGGCATGAGTTGGGATTTGTTTCAGGTGATGGATAGAGATGCCTCTCCCATTAATGAGGCCGATTCCCATCGTTTGAAAAGCATCCTAGAAACCCAGCTGGTCGAGCAAGAGGTCAGGCCACTGCCACCGCGGCCCGTGCCACGAAGACTTCAGCCCTTTATGGATCGCCCACACATTGAGATCCGGCCCCATCGGAGTGGTTTGACCACGCTAGAGATCACCGCCACCGACCGACCGGGGCTGTTGTCTGCCATCGCTGAGACCTTGGTGGCTCTGGATCTGCGTTTGTTGGATGCGCGCATTGCCACCTTTGGGCAACGGGTGGAGGATGTGTTTATGATTGGGCAGGACACCAGCGGCTCACCATCGATTGGTGCGTTGGATGAAATGGGTGCCAAGGCACTCAAAACAGAACTCATGAAACGACTCGACGGATAGGATCACATCCATGACGACCCAGCATTGGAAGGATTGTATTGAAGCCGCTTGGGCCGAGCGCGAGACGCTCAGCCCCAGCCATCACCCAGCCGAGCTTCGAGAGGTGATCGATGAGTGTTTGGGTGCTTTGGAGGCTGGCAGTCTGCGGGTGGCCGAGCCCACCGATCCCGGCTGGCAGGTCAATGCCTGGGCCAAACAGGCCATTTTGTTGCACTTTCGGATCACCGGGAACCAAGTCATGGGTGAGGGGATGGCCCGCTACTTTGACAAGGTCTCGCTTCGATTCGGTGAGGGCGATGATCCCGCCAAAACCGGTGCCCGCATCGTGCCACCGGCGGTGGTCAGGCAAGGCGCTCACATCGCCCCTGATGTGGTCTTAATGCCGAGCTATGTCAACATCGGTGCCTATGTGGGCGCTGGGTCAATGATCGATACCTGGGCCACCGTGGGCTCGTGCGCCCAAATTGGGGCTCGGGTTCATGTCTCAGGCGGGGCTGGGATTGGTGGGGTCTTGGAGCCATTGCAAGCCAACCCCACCATCATCGAGGACGATTGTTTTATCGGCGCTCGGTCTGAGGTGGTCGAGGGCGTGGTGGTCGAGGCCGGTGCCGTGATTGGCATGGGTGTGTTCATTGGCCAATCGACACGGATCTATGACCGAGCCACCGGAGAAATTCATCAAGGTCGGGTGCCGGCCGGTTCGGTGGTCGTCTCGGGCACCTTGCCCGCGAGCGATGGCAGTCACAGCCTCTATGCGGCGGTGATTGTGAAGACAGTCGATGCCAAAACGCGCGCGAAGACCTCGATCAACGAGTTGCTAAGGTCTTAAGTCCATGAAATTTCGGGCGTTTTAGCTTCACGCCTAAAGTGGTATAGTTTGTCTCACAAGCAATAACGAATAATTAACATCCAGTCCGTGGTCGGCTCCATGGAGCGAGCCGACTGTTCTTTTGACTATCAATGTAAGTAAGGAGACGTTTCTTATGAAGCCAACCCAACCGTTTGAACTCCAAGCGGGTGTGTTCAAAAAAAGCCTACTGAGTGCCTGCATCATCGCAGCGCTTGGCTTTGTGGCCACACCATCCATGGCGCAAGAGGCGCAAAATGACCCTCAAGCAGCGGCCGAAGAAACCGATCGCATCGCAGTCACCGGTACCCGCCGTCGTGACCGCTCGATTGCCGATTCAGCCGTTCCCATCGATGTCATCAGCTCAGAAGCGTTGACCGAAACCGGCTTGACTGAAACGAGCGCGATTTTGGCGCGCTTGCTCCCAAGCTTTAACTTCCCACGCCCATCCATTACCGATGGCACTGACCAGATTCGTCCGGCTCAGCTTCGTGGCCTAGCACCCGACCAGACTTTGGTGCTGATCAATGGTAAGCGTCGCCACACTTCGGCTTTGCTGAACTTAAACGGCTCTGTTGGCCGAGGCTCGGCGGCGGTGGATTTGAATATGATTCCACCCAATGCCATTGAGCGAATTGAAGTGCTTCGTGATGGTGCCGCGGCTCAGTACGGCTCAGACGCGATTGCTGGGGTGATCAATATCGTGTTGAAAGAAAGCGCTGCGCGCTTTAACACCGCCGTGATCTATGGCGAGCACCGCACCACCGTCGATGGCGTGCCGAGCCCAGGGCCGGTGAGTGTCGCGCCCGATGGCAGCCTAGTGATCTCTGAAGGCGCTGATCGCTACGCCAAAGATGGTCAAACCACGACCTTCCAAATTGGTGGTGGCTTTGATGTTGGTGCCGAGGGTTATTTGAACATTGCCGCTCAATACCGTGAGCGTGATGCCACCAACCGATCCGGTTTTGATCCACGTCAGAACTTCCCATTGGTCAACGGTGAGTACGACGATCGTGAATTCACATTCGATCGCATTAACCACCGCTTTGGGGATCCCAACACCGAAGAAACCGCCATTTTCTTCAACGGCGCCATGCCCATGGCCAACGGTTGGGAGTTCTACACCTTCGGTAACTACGCAAGCCGTGAGGGTGATGCCGGTGGTTTCTATCGCCGAGGTTTAGATTCTCGTAACGTCCCTGAAATCTACCCAGCGGGCTTCTTGCCACTGATCACCACCGACACCCAAGATTTAAGCTTTGCCGGTGGTTTCCGTGGTGAAGTCAACGAGTGGATTATCGATACCTCATTGGTCTTTGGCTCCAACGAGCTGGAGTTTGGTGTGATCAACAGCTTGAACACCTCCTTGGGTCCCAACAGCCAAACCGAGTTTAGAGCCGGTACGCTGAAAAACTCACAGATGGTCTTTAACGCCGATGCCAGCAAGCTCTATGACTTCAACGGCATGCCGACGAACTTGGCGGTGGGTTTTGAGTACCGTGATGAGGAATACCAAATCACTGCCGGTGAGCTCAACAGCTACATCGATGGGCCATTCCCAGGCGCTGCCGGTAGCCAGGTCTTCCCGGGTTTCACGCCGGAGTCAGAAGTTAAAGGCAGCCGTGACAACATGAGTGTCTACGCTGAGGTGGATGCAGATATCACCTCGCAGTTCAACGCCTCTGCTGCGGTCCGTTTCGAAGACTATTCAGACTTTGGATCGACCTTAATTGGCAAGCTGGCTGGTCGTTATCAGGCCACCGATGCGTTTGCATTGAGAGGGTCTGTGTCAACGGGCTTTAGAGCACCCTCTTTGGCTCAGCAGTTCTTTACCTCAGTGGCCACTGTCTTTGTCGATGGCATTCCAACAGAAACGGGAACCTTCCGTCCAGACTCGAATGTGGCTCAAGCTTTGGGTTCACCGGGCTTGGAAGAAGAAACCTCGCAAACCTTCTCAGTGGGTTTTGTGTGGCAGCCATTTGATCGAGCCAATCTGTCGGTGGATATTTTCCGCATCGACATCGATGACCGGATCGTGTTGTCTGAAAACCTCTCAGGTCCAGGCATTGTCTCTTTGCTCGAGGGAACGGGTGCTAACCGCGCGCGTTTCTTCCTAAACGGCATCGATTCAACCACCGAAGGCATCGACATTGTGGGTAGCTATTCAGCCAGCCTGAATGAGTACGGCACGGTGGATTTCACCTTGGGCTATAACCACACCACCAACGACGTGACTAAGGTCTTGCCGCCCCCGCCACAATTGGCTCAGGTGGGTGTGACCGAGGACAATTTGTTCTCTCGTCGTGAGCGCGTCCGTTTCGAAGATGGTTCACCGAAAGACAAGTTCAACATCGGTGCGACCTGGCGCTATGATGCGTGGCGCGTGACGGCTCAGGCCACACGCTTTGGTCAGACCGTGGATGTGTCCACCAGCCCAGCGGGTGATGAGGTGTTGGATCCAGCCACGATTGTGGATTTGGAGTTTGGCTATGAGTTCTCGCCAAGCTGGAAAGTGGCGTTTGGTGCAAACAACTTGTTTGATGTGTATCCAGACACCGCACAACAAATCAACGATAAGGCGGGTCAATCTACTTCAACGTTTGATCGGATCTTCCCGTACTCCGGCTTCTCGCCCTTCGGGTTCAACGGCCGCTTCCTCTACACTCGGGTCAGCTTCGAGTATTGATCAGCGTTCGTTAGATCATGTGACACCATCACGCCGGGTTCGCCCGGCGTGATGCTTTCTAGGCACTGAGTGCGTTACACTAGGCGTTGATGTCTTCTGTTACCCCCATTCAAAGCGGTTTTATGGTGGTTGACCGAGCCGCGCGAGAGGCCCGTGAGGCCTTGCTATCGCCCTTGGCGACTCGCTCAATGGATTCCAAAGGCCGAGCAAGAGAAGAAGCGCCCGATACGTATCGGACGGCTTTTGAGCTCGACCGCGACCGCGTGCTCCACTCCAAAGCCTTTCGGCGCTTGAAGCACAAGACGCAGGTGTTTATCAACCCTGAGGGGGATCATTTTGTTACCCGCATGAGCCATACGCTCCAAGTCACGCAAGTGGCGCGCGCCTTGGCGGTTGCTTTGGGTCTTAATGAGAGCCTGACCGAAGCCATCGCGCTGGCCCATGACTGTGGGCACACGCCTTTTGGCCATACTGGCGAGGCGGCCTTATCCGATTATGTGGAAGGCGAGTGGTTGCACTCCGAACAAGGCATTCGGATCTTCCAAACGCTTGAGCCTTTGAATCTCACCCACGAGGTCATTGATGGCATCCGAGCGCATACTTGGAAAATTCAGCCACCGCCAGAAACACCCGAGGCGTGGTTGATTCGCTTTGCCGATCGCATTGCCTATCTCACCCACGATTTGCATGATGCGCTGCGAGCCGGCGTGATTGAGCCGGAAGACGTGCCCAAAGAGATTGTGGATTGTTTGGGGCCGATTCGGGGCCGCAGCTGGATCAATGTGATGGTCAATGCCGTCATCGATGAGTCGGCCAAGCGCAACAAAGTTTCCATGTCGGCTGATGTGATGCTGGCCATGAAGTTGTTTCGAGAATTTATGTTTGAACGCGTTTACATGCGACCTGCGGCAGTGGCGCAAGCCGATAGAGCGCGTCTGGTGATTCATCAATTGGTGGACTATTTGATCGACCATCCCGATGACATACCAGCCACTTACCGCAATCAAGAAGCCGACCGATTGACTCAAGTGCTCGATTTTGTGGCCGGCATGACCGACCGCTATGCTCTGAGCCTGCACGATCGTCTGTTTCGACCCAGAGGTTTGGTTTGAGTTCACCCCAAAGCGATACAAGCGATTCTTCATCCATTGATGACTCGTCGAGTCAGAACGAGCTGAGCGAAGAGCACCTCATCGCCGAGCTCGAAGAAGTCTATGAGACCGACTACGAGCTTGGACAAGACAACATCCAATGGAAAGGCCTGGATCTACACAACCCTGTCTTTCTGATCAGCGCCAGCTTAATCTTATTGTTCGTGGCTTGGGCTTTGGTGTTTCCCAGCACCGCCAGCGAGAATTTGGGCTCTATTCGGGGCAGCATTCTCAACGGATTCGATTGGCTGTTTTTGTCCGCTGGCAATTTATTTATCCTGTTTGCCTTGGGCATCATTATTTCTCCAGCGGGCAAGATTCGCTTAGGTGGAGATGACGCCAAACCCGATTTTTCCAACACCTCGTGGTTTGCCATGCTGTTTGCCGCCGGCATGGGGATTGGTTTGGTGTTTTGGTCAGTGGCAGAACCGGTGGGCTATTTCACAGGCTCCAGTGCCACGCCGTTGGACATCGGGACGCTCTCACCAGAAGCGAGATCAGCAGCCCTTGGCACCACCATGTACCACTGGGGTCTGCATCCTTGGGCCATCTACGGCGTGGTCGCACTGGCCTTAGCCTTTTTTGCCTACAACAAAGGCCTGCCGCTGACGCTTCGTTCAAGCTTTTATCCTCTGCTCGGTGATCGTGTGTGGGGTTGGCCCGGCCATTTGATTGACATCATGGCGGTGCTGGCCACCATTTTTGGGCTCGCCACCTCGCTGGGCTTTGGCGCACAACAAGCCACCAGTGGTTTGGTGTTGTTGTTTGATTTTCCGCCGGGGATTCGCACTCAGATCTTGATCATTGCAGGCGTGACCTTGGTGGCCTTGGCCTCGGTCTTAAGAGGAATCCATGGTGGTGTGAAGGTGTTGAGCAACGTCAACATGCTGATGGCCTTGGCGCTGTTGTTATTTGTGATGCTGGCGGCGTCCATGGTGGCAGTGATTGAAAACATCGGCACCACCGCCACCGGTTATTTCGCTCACCTATTGCCCTTATCGAACCCAGTCGGCCGCGAGGACGATGCGTTTTATCATGGCTGGACCATTTTCTTCTGGGCATGGTGGATTTCTTGGTCACCATTTGTCGGGATGTTTATTGCCAGAGTCTCCTATGGGCGCACCATCCGCGAGTTCTTATCGGTGATGTTGGTGGTGCCTGTGCTGGTCACCATGATCTGGATGGGGACCTTCGGGGGCTTTGGCATTGACCAAGCCTCAGCCGGCATTGGTGAGTTGGCAG
>CAJXNU010000074.1 GCA_913057255.1 uncultured Wenzhouxiangella sp. | reverse complement strand
GAGAGACCCCAAACGCGGAGGCGCTCGCGTGGATGGACAGGGTTCGACCGACGTGAGCCATCAGATCGCATAGCACGGCTTGAGGGTCTTTGGGGCGTTTTGCCGGGGCTCCGCGCCCGCCACGCGGGGGTTTGGTGGCCCACAAGCTCCCAATGAGCTCATCGATGTGCCCAGGAAGGCTTTCGGGGCGATCCGCCTCAGAAGCTTGCCAAATAGACGCTGGAAAGCCCCCGCGGCCCATCAGGGTCAAAAACTGGCCCGTATCTCGCAGTCCAAGCTCTCCTACGGTGAGTGGATGGAGGCGGATGGATCGTTGGGGGCTGACTGTTTGGCTACGGCGGTGCGTGATCTTGACGCGGGTCTGGGGGAGTTTTTGCCCCAGCGTCCGCTTACCCACGCCCACCGGGCCACAGAGCGCGAGAGAGACATCGGCAGGCCACTTGGCCAGCGGGTCGCGAAGGAGCCGTTTAATGTGTGGTTTGGCGTGTTTCATGGTGGATCTGAGCATCCATTGGCGTGGGGGAACGTACCCAAATCGCCGGCTTCGTAAGTTTTGAACAAAATAGCACAAAATATACACGTAGATCTTAAATAAATAGGGTCATTTCAGTGCTTTGAGTGGATTGAGATGAGTTTTCACCCTTGAATCTTCCGAGCAAGCACCCCCATTTAGTGATTAATGATGAATCACACGACGAGACACACTGGGGAGTTCAGCCATGCGAATGGATAAATTAACCGCCCGATTGGGCCAAGCGATCGCCGATGCTGAGAGCATTGCGGTTCGCATGGACCATGCCATGCTCGAGCCTGAGCATTTGATGCTGGCGCTTTTGGATCAAGAAGGCGGCGGAATCCGGGCCTTATTGAGCCAGGCGGGTGTTCAGGTCAATGCCTTTCGCTCCTCGCTGGGCGAGGCGCTGGAGCAAATGCCCACCGTCAAAGGACAGGCCGGGCAGGTCAATGTCTCCAATGACTTGGGCCGCGTGCTGAACTTGATGGACAAAATCGCCAACCAGCGGGGCGATGCCTACATCGCCTCGGAGATCTTTTTGCTGGCGGTGTTGGACGCGAAAGTGCGTTTGGCTGATCTAATGATTCAGGCCGGCGCGGAGAAAAGTCGAATTGAGGCGGCCATTGAAGCGGTTCGCGGTGGCGAGTCGGTGGATGACCCCAATGCCGAATCGGGTCGCGAGGCGCTAAAAAAATACACGATCGATCTCACGGAAAAAGCCGAACAGTCCCGCTTGGATCCTGTCATTGGACGCGATGAAGAAATCCGTCGAACCATTCAGGTCTTGCAACGCCGTACCAAAAATAATCCCGTCTTGATTGGTGAGCCGGGTGTCGGTAAGACCGCCATCGTTGAGGGCTTGGCTCAGCGGATCATCAACAAAGAAGTCCCTGAGGGTTTGCGCAACAAGCGCGTCTTGTCTCTGGACATGGGTGCGCTGATCGCCGGTGCGAAATTCCGTGGGGAATTCGAAGAACGTCTCAAAGCGGTGTTGAACGATCTCAAAAAACAAGAAGGTCAGGTCATCTTGTTCATTGATGAGATCCACACCATGGTCGGGGCCGGAAAAGCCGAGGGTTCGATGGATGCCGGCAATATGCTCAAGCCCGCCTTGGCTCGCGGTGAGCTTCACTGCGTGGGCGCGACCACGCTCAATGAGTATCGAGAAAACATTGAAAAAGATGCGGCACTCGAGCGGCGGTTCCAAAAAGTTCTAGTCGAAGAGCCGTCGGTTGAAGACACCATCGCCATCTTGCGCGGTCTGCAAGAGCGCTACGAAGTCCACCACGGGGTGGATATTACAGACCCTGCGTTGGTCGCAGCCGCGACGCTGTCCCATCGCTACATCACCGATCGGCAACTGCCAGACAAAGCCATTGATTTGATGGACGAGGCGGCCAGTCGGATTCGGATGGAGATTGACTCCAAGCCAGAGGCACTGGATCGACTCGAGCGTCGCTTGATTCAACTCAAGATCCAAAAAGAGGCCTTGAACAAAGAAACCGACGAGGCATCCAAAAAGCGTTTGGACGATCTGGAGTCAGAAATTGGAGAGCTCGAACGTGAGCTATCCAATCTCGACGAGATCTGGATGGCAGAAAAAGCCACCGTCGCCGGTTCGAGCCAAATCCGCGAAGAGCTGGAGCGGGCGCGTTCGGAACTCGAAAATGCTCGTCGCGCTCAAGACCTGACTCGCATGGCAGAGCTTCAACATGGACGGATTCCTGAGTTGGAAAAGCAGCTGCAAGAAGCCGAAGAAGCCAGCGAAGGCGATGGGCAAGCCGGCGGCTTTCAACTGCTGCGAAACAAAGTCACCGAAGAAGAGATCGCCGAAGTGGTGGCGCGCTGGACGGGGATTCCTGTCTCTAAAATGCTCGAAGGTGAGCGCGATAAATTGCTTCGCATGGAATCAGCACTCCATGAGCGTGTGGTCGGGCAAGATGAAGCCATCCAAGCGGTGTCTGATGCCATTCGCCGCTCGAGAGCGGGTTTGTCAGACCCCAACCGGCCCAATGGATCGTTTTTGTTCCTCGGCCCCACCGGCGTGGGGAAAACCGAGCTGTGCAAATCTTTGGCGCAATTCTTATTCGACACCGAAGAGGCCATGGTGCGAATTGATATGTCTGAGTTCATGGAAAAGCATGCGGTCGCCCGCTTGATTGGTGCGCCACCAGGCTATGTCGGCTATGAAGAGGGCGGCTATCTGACCGAAGCGATTCGGCGTCGACCTTACTCGGTCATTTTGTTGGATGAGGTGGAAAAAGCCCATCCCGACGTGTTCAATATTTTGCTGCAGGTCTTAGACGATGGACGGCTGACCGATAGCCATGGTCGAACCGTGGATTTTCGAAATGCCGTCATTGTCATGACCTCCAATCTGGGCTCTGATCGGATTCAGGCACTCTCTGGTGAGGGCTATGAGGCCATGAAAGCCGCGGTGATGGAGGTGGTTTCTGGGCACTTTAGACCCGAGTTCTTAAACCGCGTCGATGACATGGTGGTCTTCCACCCCTTGGATGCCAGCCAGATTCGCCAAATTGCTCGTATCCAAATCGATGGCTTGATCAAGCGTCTCAAAGAGCGAGAGTTGAGCCTGAGCGTCACCGACCCAGCGCTCGATCATTTGGGCAAAGCAGGTTTTGACCCGGTCTATGGCGCGAGACCCTTGAAGCGGGCGATTCAACACGAGCTTGAAAATGTCCTCGCCCAGCGGATCTTGGCCGGTGAGTTTGTCTCAGGCGATGCGGTGGTGGTCGATGTCGCCGATGGGGAGCTGACCTTTACAAAAGGTCAGCCCGCCTAAGCAGAACTCAATATCAGAGCGCCTGGGAGGCAAAGTCGGCCAGGCGTGAGCGCTCGCCCCGCTTTAAGGTGATGTGACCGGCATGCGCCCAATCTTTGAACCGATCAATGGCATAGGTCAGACCCGATGTGGTCTCGGTGAGATAGGGCGTATCAATTTGCTCGACGTTGCCGAGGCAGACAATTTTGGTGCCGGGGCCTGCGCGCGTGATTAAGGTCTTCATCTGTTTGGGCGTGATGTTTTGGGCCTCATCGATGATCAAATAGCGATTTAAGAATGTCCGGCCCCGCATAAAATTTAGTGACCGAACTTTAATCTTGCTGGTGAGCAACTCTTGGGTCGCCGACCGACCCCAGGCGGTGGAAAATGCGCCCCCACTTTGATCGGCGCCATCGGGCTCGGTCAAAAATTCTAAGTTATCGGTCAATGCACCCATCCAAGGCGTCATTTTCTCTTCCTCGGTGCCGGGGAGATAGCCGATGTCCTCACCCACAGAGACCGTGGCACGCGTCACAATGATTTCTCGATAGCGTTTCTCATCCATGGTCTGGGCGAGCCCAGCGGCCAGTGTCAGGAGCGTTTTGCCAGTCCCTGCGGTACCCAGCAAGGTCACAAAATCAATCTCTGGGTCCATCAATAAGTTCAGAGCAAAGTTTTGCTCGGGATTTCTGGCCTGAATCCCCCAAACGCTCAAATTGGCTCGCCGGTGGTCTTGGGCCAATTCAAACACCACGTGCTCATCACCAACTTCTCTGACTAAGGCTTCAATGCCATGGTCGCCTTCCAATCGCAGGCACTGGTTGGGATACCACGCATCATCGGCTTGGCGGGCAATGCGATAAAACGTCCGACCCTCCTCTGTCCAAGAGTCTTCGGTGTTGTGTCGTTCCCAAAACGCCCCATCGCGCTCATTCAAGCCGGTATAGAGCAGACTCAAATCATCCAAGGCCCGGTCATTGTGATAGTCCTCGGCCAATATGCCGTGGATGGCGGCTTTGATTCTTAAGTTGATGTCTTTCGAGACCAACACAATCTCTAGATCTGGCCGTTCGTGGCTCAAAGTCAATGCCGCCAGCAAGATCTCGTTGTCGGCCAAGGAGTGATCGCCTAGGAGCGCGTGGCCTTTGGCCAATGCCTGGGTCTGAAAATACAAGCGGCCCGTTCCGATCTGGAGATTGAGGCCTTCGGGTTGGATCAGGGCAATGCCTTGGTCTAGGTTAACAGCAGCGCCTTGTTTGTCATCGCTGCCATCGCCATGCATGAGCTCATTTAGAAACCGAGAGACTTGACGGACATTGCGCGCAACCTCTGAGACGCCTTTTTTGGCTCGGTCGAGTTCTTCCAACACCACCATGGGGAGATAGATGTCATGCTCCTCGAACCGAAACAAAGCGGTTGGGTCATGCATCAACACGTTGGTATCAAGTAGATAGAGCCGCTTATTTTTGGTCATGCCTTAAACCCCTAGGTCGTGTCATAGGCCGTGTGAGTAGTGGATCTCTCTTTAATGAGTTGTCTTCGGCGATGGGTGTCTACAGCTGCTCAACGGCTGCCAAGACTTCTTCGACATGGCCTGGGATTTTGACTTTGCGCCAAGACTCGACCAACTTGCCTTTGGCATCAAATAAGAACGTGGACCGCTCAATGCCCATGACTTTTTTGCCATACATGTTTTTTTCTTTCATCACCCCGAATTGGCGACACAGCGTCTCTTCTGGGTCGGCGATCAGCGGGAAGGGGAAGTCATATTTCTCAGAGAACTTGATGTGAGATTTCAGGGTGTCTCGTGAGACGCCAACAATCTGCGCGCCCAAGGCGTCGAATTTGGCGTAGTGATCCCGAAAATCTTGGCTTTGTTGGGTGCACCCTGGCGTGTTGTCTCTGGGGTAGAAGTACAACACCAGCGGTTTTCCTTTGAACGATTGTAGGGTCAGGGTGTCTGTTGGCTGAGAGGCGTTGCATCCTAAGGTGGCCTCGTAGGGAGTGGAGTGGAGCTTTAAGTCGGTATCGCTCATGGATGTCCTTTAAGGCTTCGGGTTACACTCTCAGGATAGCCCTCGAGTGCTTGGGTGACAAGACCCGAGTTTAGATTGTTACGGAGAATTCATGTTCAAAGGATCCAGCGTTGCATTGATCACCCCGATGAAAGCCGATGAGACCGGCGCATCCTCCATTGACTTGGATGCCTTTGATGCCCTGCTCACTTGGCATTTAGAAGCCGGCACATCTTCGGTGGTCATTGGTGGGACCACGGGTGAGTCGGCCACCCTAGACCACGAAGAATATGTGACTTTGCTGACCCACGCCGTGGAGCGTCTCAAAGGTCATCTCACCGTGATCGCTGGGACTGGCAGCCCATCGACAGAGCATACGATTCACCGCACCCGTTTGGCCCAAGCCTTGGGCGCCGACGCGGCGTTGGTGGTCACCCCCTCATACAATCGACCCTCCCAGCGCGGATTGTTGGCGCATTATCGAGCCGTGGCCGATGCCTCTGAGATCCCGGTCATTCTCTACAACGTGCCCAGCCGAACCGCGTGTGATCTGTTGCCAGAGACTGCATTGGCCCTGGCCAAGCATGAGCAGATTGTGGCCATCAAAGAAGCCGTGCCCGATCCCGGGCGGATTCAGGCGCTTCTCGATGGGGGCTTGTGTGTCTTGAGTGGTGACGACCCCACGTTTGTCCGAAGCATGGAAATGGGCGCCGCTGGCGTGATCTCTGTGGCCTCGAACATCGTGCCTAGCACCATGGCGAGGCTGTGTGCGTTGGCCGAATCGGGTGATTTTAAAGAGGCCAGAGACCTCAATCAAACACTCGAACCGCTGTACGAGTTTTTGGGCGTAGAGACCAATCCCGTGCCCGCCAAATGGTTGCTGGCACAGATGGGTCGGTGCCGAGATGCCATCCGATTGCCCCTGGTGGGTCTCGATTCGCAGTATCATGCCAAGGGTCAGGCATTGATTGAGTCGCTTCAAGGCCTCACTTAAAAGAGTGACTCAGAAGGTAGCCATCTAAGCCAACCGTTACATGGATATGAACACATTGAGAAAAAAAGCATTGATGAGACCCGCGCATTTGATGAACACACCACTGCATGCGGCCTTGTTGGCCGTGGGCGTGGTGTTTCTTCTCACCGCCTGTGGGGGCAGCAACAAGGTGCCTTTGTATGTGCAAGAAGAAGAGATCGCTGATCTCCGCGTGCCTGAGGGCCTCGATCAACCGCCCGTTCGGCCCAACTACGAGATTCCGGGCTACTTCTTGCCTGAGCTTGCCGCCAGCCGCGATGCCGGCCGTCCACCGATCGTGCAGACATCGGCCGAGGCCGAAGCTTCGATGGCGCAGATCCGATTTGGCGCCAAAGGTCTGCATTTAGAAGTCCAAGCCGATCAAGCCAGCGTGGCCGAGGAGCTCGCCTATATCCTGGATCATGAAGAAGTTGGCCTGATATTGCAGGCGGTGGATGTCTCCGATAGCCGCTTTGAGTTTTTCTATCGCCACGATGCCTACGAGGTGCCACGTTCAGGCTTTGGCCGTTTGGCCATCTGGCGTTCCCCAGAAATTGTGGATTACACCGGTGATTTCATGATCGATGTGGTGGCCATTGGTGAGCAGCGTTGTCGCATTGAACTGCTCGATGGTGATGGGCAGGTCGTTGGGATGGAGCAAGCCGAGCACATCTTGGCCATGCTCAGAGAAGCGCTGGGGTAAGGTCTTTGCTCAAACTAGGCAGAGGTTGGGTCCAGTCAACTGGCCCTCTCGAGCTCTAGCGTTCCAAGTGCTGCAATTTATCAGGCACGCCGTCCCACTCTTTGGCATCGGCCGGCGGGTCTTTCATTTCTGAGATCACCGGCCACTCCAACGACAGCTCGCGGTTGAGCTCTAAAAACGCCTGCTGGTCAGCGGGTAGATCATCTTCTGGATAAATGGCCTCGGCAGGGCACTCAGGCTCACACAGGGTGCAGTCGATGCACTCTTCAGGATCAATCACCAAAAAATTGGGCCCCTCATGAAAACAATCCACGGGGCAGACTTCCACACAATCGGTGTATTTACACTTAATGCAGTTTTCGGTAACGACAAAGGTCATGCCAAAGCTTCCCAGGTGGCCAAGGAACAATCGGTGTTAAACTATAACAAAATCAATCTTCACAAAAGACAACAACTTGCCATTTCAATCTGATTCATCCTCCCCGCGTGTCATTCCATTAGACGACCACGGCCTGCAGCCTCGGCAATTTAGCCAGAATGCGCTCACTGTGGTCAAGCGCTTACAGTCCTTGGGCTTTGAGGCCTGCATTGTCGGTGGCTGTATTCGCGATTTGTTATTAGGAAAAACCCCCAAAGATTTTGATGTCGCGACGAACGCAACGCCAGAAGACATTCGTGATGCTTTTAAAAATGCGCGTTTGATTGGTCGGCGCTTCCGACTGGCGCACGTTCGATTTGGGCGAGAAATCATTGAAGTGGCCACCTATCGCGGTGAGGCGCTGCACGCCGGGGCCAATGAGGCCAACGACTCGCCTTTGGCGGTGCGTGAACTCGACCAAGGCCGGTTGGTGCGCGATAACGTCTATGGCACGGAAGCAGAAGATGCCATGCGGCGCGATTTCACCATCAATGCGCTGATGTATGACCCCAGCACAGAGACGCTTCGGGATTATGCCGATGGCTATGAGGATTTAAAGATCCGGCGGCTGGCCTTGATTGGTGATCCCGCCACGCGCTACCGCGAAGATCCCGTGCGCTTGCTCCGTGCGATTCGTTTTATGACCAAACTTGGCTTGGTCATGGATGAGGACACACAGGCCCCGATTCGCCAGATGGCGCCTTTGCTACAAAACATCCCGCCGGCGAGATTGTTCGACGAGATCTTAAAGCTCTTTTTGAGTGGTCATGCCTGGGAGACCTATCAGGCCTTGGTGGAATATGGTCTGTGGGATCAACTCTTCCCCAACCTGTTTTCTGATCCTAGCCAGCCACCGCCGCTGGTTGAGCAGGGGTTGAAAAACACCGATGCCCGGGTGATCCAAGACCAGCCGGTGACGCCTGGGTTTTTATTTGCGGTGTTTTTGTGGTCACGCGTACAAATTCGGGCCGAGCAGTTCATCAAACACGGCACGCCACCGGTCAATGCGCTTGGGGAGGCGGCCGATGAGGTGTTGATCGAGCAAGCTCAGACGGTGGCCATTCATCGTCGCTTTTCCTCCATGGCGCGTGAGATTTGGTGCATGCAGCCCCGCTTTCTGAAACTCAACGCGCGGCGCGGTCAGCGCATGATGACAGAGCGTCGTTTTCGGGCCAGCTATGACTTTTTGTTGCTCAGGGTGACAGAAGAACCCGAGCTTAAAGAAGTGGCCGATTGGTGGACCGAGTTACAAAAAAATGCCCCTCAAGAAGCTCAACGCAGCACGCCTCCGGCAAAAAGACGACGCCCACGTCGGCGCCGGCGACCCAGTCAGCCAGCGGCTGGCGCCCGCGGTTGAGTCCATGGCCTGACTCATGATGGATACCAATGCCCAAAGACAGCTGGTGGGCTTGGGCTTAGGCGCCAACTTAGGGGATCCCGAGACGGCGTTAAAAGAAGCACTGCGTCGCATTCAAAGCTTGCCCGGCACCCAAATCGAAGTCATCTCTCCCACCTATTGGACGCCACCTTGGAGTGTCAATGAACCCCAGCCAGACTATCTCAATGCGGCGTGCTTAATATCGACGCAATTAAACCCGAACGATTTGTTGGTGGCTTTGCAGGTGATCGAGCATGCGCTGGGGCGGGTTCGTGGCCCAGAGCAATACGCTGCCAGAACCCTAGATCTAGATATTTTGTTTTTTGGTGAGCAACGAATCGATGAGGCCAATTTAGAGGTGCCGCACCCCCGCTTGGCTGAGCGGGGGTTCGTGCTGCTGCCATTGGCCGACATTGCACCGAATCTGGAAATCCCAGGCCTAGATCGAGTCGATTATTTACTCGAGGCGCTGGATGAAGAGGCGCTCGATGGCATTCGCCCCGCCAAGATCGATTTGTCGCTCTAGGTGATCTAATCGCTGACTTGGATCGCTTATTTGGCTTTCTTACCCTGCGAGCGTTTGCTCTTGATCCATTTGACGATCTCATCCCACTGCGCCCAGTCCTCACCAGCCAAATACTCAGGCAAGTCACTCACCCCTAAGCCGCGCTCAAAAGCCCGCACATAGTTCATTGAGTCTCTAAGCTGGCCGATCACCGGGATTCGATAGTCATCCAAAAAGCCGGTCAATTCACGATACACAATCGTGTTGGGTTTGACGCGATTGGCAATCAAGCCCAGCTGGGTTTGCTTAGAGGCGATGGGTTTGAGCGCCAAGGATTGCTCGAGAAAGCGCCAAGCGGCGGCCATATCAATCGGTGAGGGTAGGATGGGCATCAATGCCGTCTCAGCCCGCGCGAGCAGTTTGGATAGGTCTTTGCCATAGACACCAGCGGGGGTGTCAATAATCAAGACATCGGTTCCGGCTGGGGCACGGATGCCTTTTTTGGTGTCCACACCAATAATCTCAGGATAGTCCTCCTCACGCTCGGCCAACCAGTCGGTCGCTGAGCATTGAGGGTCCAAATCAGCCAAGGCGACTGAATATCCCTCCCAGGCCATGGCAGAGGCCAGCCCCGTGGCAACGGTTGTTTTACCGCAGCCGCCTTTGGCATTAATTACAGCAATGGTTCGCATCATTCTTCCTTAAACATCGAATCGGGTCTCGGCCTGTTTGCAACCACTCCATCCAAGCCAGTCACAATATTGTGGCACAACCCAGATGAAAGCCAGGGACCCGCCGAGACATGAGACTCCAATCTGTCAATTGGGGTAAATCTCTCCTGTTTTCAAGCGCTGAGTGTAGGGCAGGGGCGCTACAATTGGGCATATGGCCAAACCCGTCATGCCGAGTGCTGCCAAGCTTCCATTTGTGGCCCGCACGCTCATGCCCCGAGAGATCTCGGCCAATGCCACCATGGCCCTGACCTTGGGCGCGATCGAAGGCGGTCTGGTGGGCGTGGTGGTGAAAACCCAATTTGGGGAGGTGGCTGACCCCATGTGGGTCAATTTGGCGGTGGCCACCGTCGCCGGCGCCCCAGCCTT
>CAJXNU010000073.1 GCA_913057255.1 uncultured Wenzhouxiangella sp. | reverse complement strand
CTTGGCGGGGTTTTTTGTATCCACCGGCCAGATCAGGCGACAATGGTCGCATCAACTAGACGCACGCAGCACAGATGACCCAATCATGAAATTCGTTGATGAAGCCAAAATCACGGTGGTGGCCGGCAACGGTGGGGCGGGTGCTGTTAGCTTTCGTCGTGAGAAATACATCCCGCGCGGTGGGCCCGATGGCGGTGATGGGGGCGATGGGGGCAGCGTCTGGCTCGAGGGTGATGCTGGGTTAAATACCTTGGCCGATTTCAGACACCAGCGCCAGTTTAAAGCGCGCAACGGTGAGGGTGGGGCGGGTCGTCAGCGCACGGGCAGGTCGGCAGACGACATCATCATCAAAGTCCCGCTGGGCACCATTGTCTGGGCGGCAGACACCGACGAGATCATGGGCGAGATCACCGAGCATGAACAGCGCATGGTGGTGGCCTATGGCGGCAAAGGCGGGCGAGGGAACATCAATTTCAAATCCTCGGTCAACCGCGCGCCGCGTCAATCGACACCGGGTACCCCCGGCGAGACCCGCGAGCTGAAATTGGAATTGAAAGTCTTGGCCGATGTCGGTCTTCTGGGATTTCCGAACGCTGGAAAATCGACATTGATATCCTCGATGTCGGCGGCGCGACCCAAAATTGCCGATTACCCGTTCACCACCTTGTATCCGAATCTGGGCGTGGTCAGTCTGGAGCCCGGACGGAGCTTTGTAATCGCCGATATCCCCGGACTGATCGAGGGGGCGGCTGAAGGTCAGGGCTTGGGGATTCAGTTTTTAAAGCATCTACAGCGCACCCATCTATTGCTTCATTTGGTCGACATTGCCCCCATCGATGGCGCCGATCCGGTGGCGCAGGTTGAAGCCTTGAGAGCTGAATTGCAGGCCTTTGATCCCGAGTTGGCCGAGCGCGAGCGCTGGTTGGTGTTCACCAAAACAGACCAAGTGGATGCAGACACATTGGCCGCCCGCATCGATGATGTGATCGCCCGTCTCGACTGGCAAGCCCCTTGGTTTGCTGTCTCGGCTGTGGCGCGCGTTGGTTTGACTGAGCTTGCCGGCGCAATCATGGAGCATATTGAAAAAACCCGTCCGCGCCCGAGTCAGTCCTCACCGCATTGGATGGGCACGCCACCCCACGAAACCGATCAGTCAGCGACCGATCATTCTCTGAATAACGACTCGCTTGCCGACGAGTCACTGAACGACCACTCACCAAAAGAAACTAGAGATGACTGAACAAGCCAGCGAACACCCAACTTTTGAAAGCTTGGGCTTGCCTGATGCCTTGGTCAAAGTGGTCAGTGATTTGGGTTATGAAGCGCCAAGTCCCATCCAAGCCGCCACCATGCCGTATTTGCTGGCGGGTGATGACTTGGTTGGCCAAGCGCAAACAGGGACTGGAAAAACCGCGGCGTTTGCTTTGCCTATCCTAGGGCGTTTGAGCGATGCCAGACCGCTGCCACAGGCGCTGGTGCTCACCCCCACTCGCGAGCTGGCGATCCAAGTGGCCGAGGCGTTTGCGCGCTATGGTGCGGGCGTCCCTGGTTTCAAGGTCCTGCCCATTTATGGTGGACAACCCTTCGGTGGTCAGCTCAGCGGACTCAAGCGCGGTGCCCATGTCATTGTGGGCACGCCTGGTCGAATCATCGATCATTTGAAGCGAGGCACGCTCGATTTAAGTGCGCTGGCGACCTTGGTCTTGGATGAGGCCGATGAAATGCTTCGCATGGGATTTGTGGATGATGTGGAAGCTGTGTTGGCCAAAGCGCCCACCGATGCCCAAATGGCCTTGTTCTCTGCGACCATGCCCGCACCCATTCGGGCGATGACCAAGCGCTATCTGAAAAAGCCTCATCACATCACCATCGAATCGAAAACCACCACCGCGACCAACATCCGACAGCGTTATTGGATGGTCAGCGGTTTGCACAAGCTCGATGCCTTGACCCGAATTCTAGAAACTGAGCCCTTCGATGCCATGATTATTTTTGCGCGCACCAAGATTGGCACTGAGGAATTGGCGCATCGTCTGCGCGCGCGGGGATTTGCAGCACAAGCACTCAATGGGGATGTGCCACAAAACAAACGCGAGCAATTGGTTGAGTCTCTAAAGTCAGGACAAATTGATTTGTTGGTGGCCACCGATGTGGCCGCCCGTGGTCTCGATGTCGAGCGCATCTCACATGTCATCAACTACGACATCCCGCACGATACCGAAGCCTATGTGCATCGCATTGGCCGAACGGGCCGGGCCGGACGCTCGGGGGAAGCGATTTTATTCGTCGCACCTAGAGAGCGCTATCTACTCAAAGCCATCGAAAAAGCGACCCGCCAGCCGCTCACGGAAATGGATATGCCGACGGTCGATGATGTCCATGCCCATCGCGATGAACGTCAGCTAGAGCGTGTTCTCAAAGCCCTCGAGAGCTCAGATCTCGACACTTACCGAGAGAAAGTCCTCAAATGGCAGAGCAAGGCTGAGGCCTCTTTGGTGGACATCGCCGCGGCCTTGGCCGTGCTGAGCGAGCAAACGGGTGCTGGCACCGTGACACCGATCTCTGATGGGGTGGGCATGCAATCCAAGAAAAGCGGCGACGAGCGCGGTCGTAGAGACAGGCCGCGGGGTGAGAGACCCGACCGAGATCGGATGGATGCCAACAAGCGCACCTTCTGGGTGGCCGTCGGTCGTGATCAGGGCGTTCAGCCGGGTAATTTGGTGGGCGCGATTGCCAATGAGGGTGGATTGTCATCAGATCAAATTGGTCGAGTGGTGATCAAAGACCGCTTTAGTCTGGTGGACTTGCCCAAAGATTTAGATGAGGCGGTTCTTACGCACTTAAAAAACGTCAAAGTGGCCGGTGTGGCGCTCTCCATTCGTCCAGATCGCGAGGGGCCAGGCACTGGTCGTGGTGGCGGTGGCGAGCGTCGTGCACCGCGCGAGTCGCAGCGCGCGCGGCCTTTTAAAAAGGCGCCCAGAAAAACCGATCGAGGGCCGCGGGGGGCTAGCAAGAGCCGCACTCAGTCAGATGAGCCCAGCCAACCCAGTGAGCGTCGTCGTTCGGCCAAGCCGCTGAGTCGTGCCCAGAGAAAGGCGGGCCATCAACGCCGCTCATCCGCCGGCCACAGCCCACCGATCAAAAAGACGCACCGCAAGGGCTCTTAGGAGCGGGGGCGCCCCGTGATTTGACGGGCTGGCCAATTGCGCGGGCCTCTCACCAAATTGATCTTTTGCATGTGATAATGTGAGCTGAATTGATCTTGGAAGGACGTGTTTGTCGGTGAGTTCCCAACGCATCCCCATTACAGTCAAAAGCGGTCAAAAGATCACCAAGCCCCAAGGCTTTAGCGCCATTGTGGATGGCATTCGAGCGCGTCCAGGTGTGGAGCCACCCGAGATTGGTCGAAAACCCACTTGGTTACGGGCGAAGTTGCCCAGCGGGGGCAAGTACGAGCAAGTCAAAGCCAATGTCAAAACCCATCGTTTGGCCACCGTTTGCGAGGAGTCCAAGTGCCCCAACATCGGAGAGTGTTGGACCAATGGGGTGGCGACCATCATGTTGATGGGCGATGTGTGTACCCGCGCGTGTCGGTTTTGCTCGGTGGATACCGGCAATCCCAAAGGCTGGCTCGATGCCGAAGAGCCGCAAAACTCAGCCGAGTCGGTCCGACTCATGGATTTGAAATACGTGGTGCTGACCTCGGTCGATCGCGATGATCTCCCCGATGGCGGTGCTGGGCATTATGCCGCCTGCATTCGCGAGATCAAAAAAGTCAATCCAGAGACCAAGGTCGAAGCGCTCACGCCGGACTTCCAAGGCCGGTTGGCTGATATTGAGACGGTGGTTTCATCAGGCTTGGATGTGTTCGCACAAAACGTAGAAACCGTCAAACGCCTCACCCATCCCGTGAGAGACCCCAGGGCAGGCTATCAACAAACGCTCGATGTGTTGGCACACGCCAAACAATTCCGGCCCGAGATTTTAACCAAGACCAGCTTGATGTTGGGTCTGGGTGAGACCATGGATGAGGTCTATGAAACCCTCGATGACCTTCGGGCCATTGATGTCGATATCGTCACTTTTGGGCAGTACCTGCGCCCCACCGTCAATCATCTCCCAGTTGAGCGCTACGTCACGCCAGAAGAATTTCAAACCATCCGTGAAGTGGGCTTGAGCAAAGGTTTTCTGGAAGTGGTCTCGGGTCCATTGGTTCGATCCAGCTATCGAGCCGATCGCGTGTTCGAGAAAAACAACGTCGGCTTAGATGGCTGATCCTGCCATAGCTGAGACCTTACTCACTACCCATGAGACATCGAGTGATGAGGCATGGGTGGCGCGTCTGATCGACCAGCTCGATCAGCTGCAGGCCAAAGGCCAGTTGGTGACGTATTTAGAACTCGCTGATCTGATCGGTTTGTCTGGACCTCAGCGGATCCACCGACTCACCGGCTGGCTAGAGACCACGCTGGCCAGAGATCAAGCACTGAAGCGCGCCCCGAGGGCTGCTCTCGTGGTCTCGCGGTTTCGAGGCGGCTTGCCGGCGCCGGGATTTTTTGAATGTGCCCAGGCTTTGGGTATGATGGGGGCAGAATCTCCCCAAACCTTTCATGGCCGAGTGCTTGATGAGCTGGCCCATGAGCGGGTGGATACACGGGGACATCGAGACCAAAAAGGAGTCCGTGATGAGTTGGAGTAGAGATCAGTTTGAGACCCAGGCTTGGGTGAAAGTGGCACTGGCGATGGTTTTTGCCAGTGTGTTGTTGATTGGCTGTCAGTCAGAGTCTGGCCAGTCGCTAGAAAGTGATGTGAATAAGGATAGAAATGCAATGACCGATCTGCCTAACCCACCCATGGCTGAGCAACGAGACTTTGTGGTCGAAGCGCCCGCTGGCGATCGAGCCGATCCATGGTACTGGCTTCGTGACGATGAGAGAAAAGATGAGCAGGTGATTGCGTATTTAGAGGCTGAGAATGATTACAAAGAAGCCGCGCTTGCCCACTTAAAGACTGAGCGAGAAGACCTATTCGAAGAGCTTCGCGGTCGTATTAAAGAAGACGACAGCACCGTGCCTTATCTCGATCGAGGCTATTGGTACTACACCCGCTACGAGCAAGGGCAAGAGTATCCAATTTTTGCAAGAAAAGAAGGCAGCCTTGAGGCCGAAGAAGAGGTCATCTTGGATGTCAATGAAGCCGCCAAAGGCCATGAGTTCTATTCAGTGGGGGATATGGATCTCACCTTAGATGGGACACAAATGGCTTGGCTAGAAGACACGGTGGGTCGTCGTCAATACGAGATCATCCTTAAAGATTTAGCCACGGGTGAGGTCACCCCCACAGGGATCTCAGGCGTATCCAACATGGCTTGGTCAGCCGATAATCGATACCTATTTTATGTGGCCAACCACCCAGAGACGCTCCGCTCCTGGCAGGTCTGGCGTCTGGATTTGGACGCGCCTGCTGATGCCGAAGATCGAACCACGCTGGTTTATCAAGAAGACGATGAGTCGTTCTATACAGGTGTGGGTCGGACCACCTCAGATGAGTTCATGACCATTTATGTCAGCTCAACGGTATCGAGTGAGATGCAAGTGCTGCCCGCTAATGAGCCTTTGGGCGAGTTTCAAGTGTTTTATCCACGCGAGCGTGACCATGAGTATGGTGCCGATCATTTGGGTGATCGCTGGATCATTCGCACCAACTATGAAGCGCCTAACTTCCGGATCATGTCGGTGCCCTTGGCCGAACACGCCAATCGTGACGCGTGGGAGGATGTGATCGCGCACGATGAGAATCGGTTCATCCACGGGTTTGATGCCTTTGATCAATTCCTAGCGGTCAGCGAGCGCTCGGATGGACTGCGGGTCCTTCGCATTTATGACTGGGATACGGGTGAGTCTTCTTTGATGTCGTTTGATGAGCCAGCGTATGCCGCTTATCTGGGCACCAATGTGGATCAAACCTCAAATACCCTTCGCTATGTCTATACCTCAATGACGACGCCAACCCAAACGTGGGAAATTGATATCCCCACAGGCGAGCGTCGTTTACTCAAAGAAGTCGAAGTCCCTGGTGGATTTGATTCTAACGACTATGTGACCAAAAGAACTTGGGCAACGGCCCGTGATGGGGTGCGCGTGCCAGTGTCTTTGATGTATCACAAAGACACACCAATGGATGGCTCAGCGCCTCTGTACCAGTATGGTTATGGTTCCTATGGGGCCAGCATGGATCCCACTTTTAGCACCAGTCGTCTGAGTCTTGTCGATCGAGGCTTTGTCTATGCCATCGCCCACATTCGGGGCGGTCAAGAAATGGGCCGGCAATGGTATGAGGACGGCAAGCTGTTAAACAAGATGAACACCTTCACCGATTTTATTGATGTGACCGACCATCTGGTCAATGAGGGCTGGGTGGATCCTGATCAGGTCTTTGCCATGGGTGGCAGTGCCGGTGGACTCTTGGTGGGCGCAGTGGCCAATATGGCGCCTGAGAAATACCAAGGCATTGTGGCGCACGTGCCGTTTGTCGATGTGGTGACCACCATGCTCGATGAGTCGATTCCCTTGACCACCAATGAATTCGATGAGTGGGGGAACCCAAAAGATCCCCAATATTATGAATACATGTTGGCCTACTCGCCCTATGACCAAGTCGAGGCCAAAGACTATCCGGCCATGTTGGTCACCAGCGGTTTGTGGGACTCACAGGTCCAATATTGGGAGCCCACCAAATGGGTGGCTAAGCTTCGTGCAAACAAAACCGATGACAATTTGTTGTTGCTGCACACCAACATGGAAGCCGGTCACGGCGGGGCCTCAGGTCGCTTTAAGCGCCTAGAGCAAACGGCGATGGAATATGCCTTTGTTCTGGACTTGGCTGGGTTGATGAATGACTGATCGATCGAGGCAGGCACTGTGTGGCCTGATGAGGTGTGAATGTACACGGCACTGATTGTCTTTTTTAGTGTCTCCATCGTCTTTTCTTTTCTCTGCTCCTTGTGGGAGGCGGTGCTTTTGAGCATCTCGCCTTCCTATATGCAGGTCAAACTCAATGAAGGCGAAAAGACCGGCGCTATATTAAAAGCGTTTAAAGAAAACATAGACCGACCCTTGGCTGCCATTTTGACGGTCAACACCATCGCACACACCGTCGGTGCCATTGGTGTTGGCCAGCAGGCCACTAAGATCTGGGCAGAGACCAGCCCGTGGGTGACTGGAGCTGTGGTGCCGGTGGTTATGACCGCGGCTATTTTAATCCTCTCTGAAATCATTCCAAAAACCATTGGGGCGAACAATTGGAAGCTGTTGGCCCCGTTTACGGCCAGAAGCCTCGATGTGGTGATCAAAGTCACCTATCCGGTGATCTGGCTGGCTCAATGGATCACCCGAGCATTCAATACACAGAAAGAAAAGAACGTCTTCAGCCGCACGGATTTTCTGGCGATGGCGCAGATTGGTTCAGAAGAGGGCATGCTGCATGAGACCGAGGCGGCCTTCATTCATAATCTCATGCACTTTAAGAGCTATCAGGCCAAAGATGTCATGACGCCGCGAACGGTGGTTGTCTCGGCGCCTCAGACCATGACCGCCAGAGAGTTCTACGACAAGCAAGATGAGTTGACGTTCTCACGCATTCCATTAAGAGCCGATTTTGATCAAGAAACCATCGTCGGTTATGTCTTAAAAGATGAAGTGCTCGAGCACCTCATTGATGATGAGGATGACAAACCTTTATCCACTTTCAAACGTGACATGATTTCTGTGCCAGAAAGCTACAGCATCTTTCGCTTGTTCAACGACATCATCAAAAAGCGGGAGCACATTGCCCTGGTGGTGGATGAGTTTGGGGGGATGTCAGGGATCGTGACCATGGAAGACATCATCGAGACCTTGCTGGGCGCTGAGATTGTGGATGAGACCGACACGGTGGTCGACCTTCAAGCCATGGCCAAAACGCGGTGGAAGAATCAAGAAAAGCAAAACGGCGGCTAGATTGAGGGAGAGATGGATCTCCGTCAGGTCGTCTATGACTCTTTTTAAAAAAACGGTGTAGTGGCGTCAAATATCAACTTCCTGCTATATTTCACCTGAATTGTGATCAAATCTTAAGGGAAGTGACGTGTATAAGGCCATCTCTGGCGCTATTTTTTTGCTGGCATCGGCCGCTCCTTTTGGCCATATGGACGTAGCTGCCGACTCACTCCAAGGCCCTCAATCGATCACCAGCCCCTGTGCCAATATCGGGCTCGATGATGTGTTTGCCGTGGGCTTCTCGACCGGTGAACTCATTAAGTTTCAGACTACGGATCCAATCGGCACCAAAACGACCCTCTTGACGGCAGGTAGCCTGGTCAGCCCAACTGCCTTGATCGTGGGTCCCGATTGTGATCTCTACATTGGTGAGTCCGGTGATGGCTCGACTTTTGCACCACGGGTCAGCAAATTTGAATTAGATACGCTCACCTTGAGCACAGTGTACGCGTTCAGCGATTTTTCTGTGTTTCCCGGAAGTTTTGTGTTCTTGGGTGATGATTTGCTGATTGGGAGAGATCCGAAACTTATTGATAAAGGCCCTATAGTCAGGTTGACTGGCGCTACTGGGGGAATTCCGGCGGTGAGTGACTATACCTCAGGAGGTCCAGACGACAGTAGCCCCGGTTTGGCCTTGGACCATCTGGGGCGGTTATATTTCAGCGATCAAGACTATAATTTCAATACCTCAATTGCCTCAGGACCTGTCAGTCGTTTTGATGACAACAGCATCTCTACAGTGATTGCCGACGGCAATGATGGCTTGGCGGGTCCTGCTGGGCTGGTCTACCGGGCAGGAAAGCTCTATGTCGCGAGCTATATGTCTGGGGAGATTTTACAAACGGACCTCACCAGCAGCTCCACGCAAGTCTTCGCTGATACCGGTACGGCATTGGCTGCCGATCGAATTACCACTCTGGTTGACGGCAAGTTTTGGGTAGGTGGCAGCGTCAATGGCAATCTCTATCAGTTTAGTGATTCCGGCACGCTGCTGACAACCTTTGCTTCTGGACTTTCCGATGTGGGTGGAATCACTTCAGTGGCGACTTACAACCCCTCTATTGGCGGTTCGGTCTCAGGCCTTGGGACAGGCCAATCGCTGGTATTACAAAACAACGCGCGAGATGATCTAACCATTACCGCCAATGGCAGTTTCACTTTCGATGATCCGTTGCCTCAAGGAAGTGATTACAGTGTGTCGATAAAGACGCAAGCCGATGAGCAGACCTGCATCGTGAGCAATCCGACAGGGACAGTGAATGGAGCTGATGTCAGTAACATTGCAGTGACCTGCACCACCAACAGCTACTCTGTTGGCGGTGTCCTGACAGGCTTAGCCGATGGCTTGTCTGTCACCCTGCAAAACAATGGCGGTGATGATTTGACCCTGACGAACGATGGTGCATTTTCTTTCCCCTCGCCTGTCTTGCACAATACCGCCTATGCCGTGTCTGTGAGCAATCAACCCGGCACACAAACCTGTGTGGTGAGCGATGGCAGTGGAACGGTCAATGGCAGCGCAATCTCTAATGTGTCAGTCAGTTGTAGCGACAACAACTATTCGGTCGGTGGTCAAGTCAGTGGTTTGTTATCAGAGACATCCTTGGTCTTGCAGAACAATGGAGGCGATGATTTAACCGTGACGGCTAACGGTGCCTTCACATTTGATGGATTGCTGCTTCAGGGCAGTGCCTATGCTGTGACCATAAAGACACAACCCGTCGGCCAGACTTGTGCACTAAAGAATGCCACCGGCGCCTCGATCAATGCCAATTTAACCAACATAGAGGTGGTGTGCTCGGTGAACAGCTATGCCGTGGGTGGTGTTGTCAATGGACTGGCCACGGGCTTATCTGTCACACTCCAAAACAATGGCGGTGATGACCTCACACTCTCCGCCAATGGCAATTTCATATTTTCTTCTCTCGTACCTTACAACAGCAGCTATTCGGTGTCTGTGGGCAGTCAACCGAGCACACAAACCTGCGTGGTGACTGATGGCAGTGGCACCGTCAGTGCGGCTGCAATTACTGATGTCGTTGTTGCATGCACCGACAACACATTCTCAGTCGGTGGTGAGCTCAGTGGTTTGCTGCCGGGGCGATCTTTGGTCTTACAGAACAATGCAGGCGATGATCTCAGTGTTTCAGGAAACGGCGCCTTTGCTTTCAATACGGGCCTCACATCAGGTTCGGGTTACGTTGTCAGCGTGAAGACGCAGCCCGCTGGTCAGGTGTGCAGTGTGGATGCGGGATTAGGGTCTGTTGCGGGTGCAGATGTTGTAGATATCACCATTTCATGCACTGTGATCCCGACCATCTTTAGGGATCAGTTTGAGGGCTCGACTTGATGGGAGGGTTAGATGGCGGAGAGAGAGGGATTCGAACCCTCGATGAGGCTATAAACCCCATACTCCCTTAGCAGGGGAGCGCCTTCAGCC
>CAJXNU010000072.1 GCA_913057255.1 uncultured Wenzhouxiangella sp. | reverse complement strand
TGGAGCGGGAAACGAGACTCGAACTCGCGACCCCAACCTTGGCAAGGTTGTGCTCTACCAACTGAGCTATTCCCGCGCAAAAGATCCAAAAGCAACTAAGCTCTCCATTTTATCTCCAACGACAGCCATGTCAAGCCCCAGATGCTCTGATCGGCGGCTTTTGCAGGGCATCAATGGCATGCCCTGCAAGGCTTGCGCCAGCCTCTTTCAGGGTCAGATAGGTATGGTCTGCACCAGCCGCCCGAACGACCTCGGCCTCCTCAGCATATAACGAATGCGTAATGATGGGCCCACTGAAACCATGTGCCCGCAATTGCTTTGTCGCCAAAAGCTTGGCCTCCAAGGCATCGACTGCCAAAATGGCCACCTTCAGCGCATCTAACTGGACAGACGACCAAAAGTTGGCGTCTTCAGCATCAGCCAAAACCACTCGACGACCCCGGTCTTGGTGTCTTCGAACCTGATATGGGTCGGAATCAATCCCCAACACATCAGGCACACCACCACAAAGCACATCATAGGCCGCTGAACCCGTGCGCCCCATGCCGAATATCAAAATGGTGGCGCTGGATAAATCAGGTGAGACTTCATCAGGGTGCACTCGCTTTGACTGCCAACGCATCAGCCCTCGCTCGAAACGCTCGAACAGCCCATGAGCATAGCGATTGAGTGGCGCGGAGACCACAAAAGACAGAGCGACCGTCAGCGCTAAAGGCACCAGCCACTGATTGAGCAACGGCACACCCGAGGCCACAATCAGGCCAAACTCACTGTAGGCGCTCAAACTCAATGAGGCCAAAAAAGCGGTCCTGGCACGCAGGCCAAAAAGCGTCAAGATAACGTAGAACATCAACCCCTTTAACGGCAGCAAGACCAACAAGATCACCGCAAACAACCAATCACTGGCGGTGGGCAGTCCCGACATGCCAATTTGTAAAAAAAAGCCTACCAAAAAGAGTTCTTTCAAACCCCATAACGACTCAGAGACTTCACTGGCTCGGTGGTGACCGGCCAACATCATTCCCATGGCCAACGCACCCAGTTCCGAGGACAATCCCAGCCAGTGAAATCCCATGCCGCCGACCACCAATGCCAGCACCATCCCAAGTAGGACCAATAGCTCGTCATGCCCTGAGACGTCCAGTAACCAGTGAAAGACGGGCCTAGCCAGCGGCAAAAGCAAAACCAGTGGCGCGTAAATTGATGGGCTTTGCCCTCCCCACAGACTCAAGACCAACAGCGCCAGTAGATCCTGAATGATCAGGATGCCAATGGCTGTGCGACCATGGAATGAACCCAGCTCTCTTTTGGACTCTAAAATTTTGGCAGCCAATACCGTGCTAGAAAATGCCAACGCACATGCGAGCAAGAGTGCAGTTTGACCGGGCAGGTCTATAAAGAAAACTAAGCCAGCTCCAAAAACAGCGACTGAAATAAGGAAATGAAACACGCCTCCAATTGAGACATGCGCTTGAGTCATCTGCCCCAGCTTGAGTTTCAGACCCACCGTAAACAACAACAGCAGCACACCCCAGTGCGCCGCATAGTGCAAGACATCGCCGGCATACTCCGGCAATAGACCAAACCGAGAGCCGAGGGCATTCATGACAAAGCCCGCGATCAAAAACCCAACCAGCGGGGGAAGACCCATCTTCCGAACCAACAGACCAAAACTGAACGCCAGTCCGATTGCCAGTACCTCTAACATCCCCGCTCCGCTGATTCAGAAAAGCTCCGTATCATTGTATGCCAGTTGCACGAATAATTCGGCTATCATTTGTCTAGAGAGAGGCGCTTTGGCAGAACTTAACCTCTTTGATCACGCACAGCCCACTCACCAAGCAGACGCCGACGCATGACCCAGCTGAGCATTATTATTCCAACGCTCAATGAGCAAGAGAGCATGGGACAACTGCTCGGCGATCTATCCCAGCAGCTCAACATGCCTTTTTGGCAGGACATCGCCACCGAAATCATTGTGGTGGATGATTCCTCTGTGGATCAAACCGTTGTCACAGCCAAACGCTGGCAGGATCGTTTACCCCTAAAAATCATAGAGCGCACTGGGGAGCGAGATTTGTCCGCCTCTATCCTCGATGGCGTCGACCAAGCCAATGGACAATGGGTCGTTGTCATGGATGCCGATGGGTCACATCCGCCTGAGTGTTTACCTGATTTAATCCAACCATTGATCGATGGTACCCACGATGTGGTTGTCGGATCGCGTCATGTCACAGGAGCCAAGACCTCCAATTGGCCATGGCATCGGCATCTAACCTCCTGGCTGGCCACGCTCTTGGCTTGGCCATTCACCGAAGTCAAAGATCCAATGGCCGGCTTTTTCGCCACAACCAAAGCGCGCATCGGCGCACTGCCCAAAAGCGCTGCTGGCTATAAGATTCTGCTGGAGTTATTGGTCAAAGGTGGCGATGACATACGGGTCAAAGAGATTCCGATCCATTTTGTCGATCGCAAACTGGGACACTCCAAACTCAACATCCATCACCAGCTGACCTATCTGCGTCGTCTGATGAACCTGGGCGGGGGCCGAATTTCGACTCACACCGCATCCCGCTTTTTTGGTGTGGGTTTTCTTGGGATGTTGGTTGATTTGTCTCTGTTTGGGCTCCTTATCTTTTTATATGACAGCCTCGCCCTCGCGCATATGGCCGCTTTTACCGCCGCCACACTCACGAACTTTACACTGAATTTCCGCTGGAGCTTCAAGGGATCAAATCACACCAACGAAGGACCAATCAAAAGATATCTGCGATTCTTGGTGATTGCGCTGCTGGCTCTGCTGATGCGCGGTGGCGTGCTTATCTTTTTAATTGAAACGCTAGCGTGGTCTCCCTGGGCCGCGATCTTCCCAGCCATCATTGCCACGGCGGGCATCAATTATCTGGGCTCTGCTTTTTATGTCTTTAAACTGACAGAATCTGGTGCCAGCAAGCGCGTGCGGTGGCACTTAGCCGCCATCGCGCTGTTTGCTTATGTATTTGTCCTGCGATGGCTTTATTTAGGGCATCTAGATCTGATCCCCGATGAGATGTACTACTGGGTCTATACCCAACACCTTGCCCTATCGTATTTGGATCATCCGCCACTGACCTCATGGCTCATCGCATTGGGAACCTCTCTCTTTGGCGATACAGTATTTGGTGTCCGATCACTCCTCATTCCGATCGTCATTTTTGGCGCTGTCTACTTCTACAAATATGGGCAGACCATGGGCGGACGAACCGTTGGCCTTCTGACCATGCTCGCCTTGGTCGGGCTTCCATTTTTCTTCTTGAGCGGCCTTGTGATGACGCCTGATGCGCCCATGATCGTTGCTTGGGCGGCCACGCTGTATTATCTCAAACGCCTCTTAGTAGATGACCATGCAGGCGCCTGGTGGGGCCTTGGCATCGCCATGGGGCTCGGTCTGTTAGCGAAGTATTCCATTGCCTTGCTGGGCCTGGGCGGGCTGATCTTTATCCTCATTGACCCCCGAGCCAGACAGTGGCTGGTGAGACCAGCTCTGTACGGCTCGATCCTAACAGCCATCGCGATTTTCTCTCCGGTCATTGTGTGGAATGCACAAAACAACTTTGCCTCTTTTGGCTTCCAGTTCACCCGTCGTTTGGCTGAGAATCCAGATTTCTCTAGCCACCTCATCATTGTCTATGCGCTGCTCTTGCTCTCACCCGTTTTTGCGCTCACTGCCATCTATCTCATGGTTCGCCCAATAAGGGCTCATACAAGCCAATCCCCGAGTGCACGAGCGAATCGATTTATGTGGGTGATGACGCTCACGCCCCTCAGCGTTTTCGCACTTTACGGCGCCTTTTCTGTCACAAAGTTTCATTGGACGCTGCCGGCTTGGATCGCGCTCATTCCAATGGTCATGAGCTTTTTATTTCAGGGGCTGCAACCTCACAAACGCCCAGCTGGCTTGGTTGCAAAGGGCTTGGTGCGACTCTGGGCACCCTCGTTGCTGGTCTTAATCATTGGCTACGGCACCCTGCTCCACTATTTAACTCTGGGCCTACCTGGGATGCGCAAAACCGATTTTAATGCCGCCTATCTGGGGTGGCCTGAACTGACCCAAACGGTGGAGCACTTGGCCGAGGAAATGCGTACTGAGACAGGCACTTGGCCTTTGGTGGTCAGCACCGACAAATGGGGCATGTCGGCAGCCTTGGCGTTTCACTCACAGCGCTTACCGCTTGATCGAATCAGCGCCCAAAATGTCATTGGCATGCAAGGGTCCATGTGGGGCTTTTGGTTTGATCAATCGCAAGACCCGACGCAGCCCATTTTATTGGTCCATCACAAGCCCGAGCTGATCGCAGAGTCTTGGATTGAAGATGCGTTGATCGGGGTGGGTCCCGTTTCGACGCAAGAGATCTGGACAGATGGGGTCAAGGTGCGAACGCTTTACTATCGAACCGCCCAAGGCTTTAGGCCAGAACAGCTTCGAACGCCGAATCAGCAACCCCCAATCCCGTAGGGCAGCGTCAAGAACTGAGCCCACATACGGCAGCGAGTTGTGGCACAATAACGCGGTTTTAACAACTTCTAGGAAACCAATGGCCAAAGACGATCACATCGAAATGGAAGGGAAAGTCCTCGACTCTCTCCCGAATACCATGTTCCGCGTTGAGCTGGACAATGGTCACATCATCACCGCCCACATTTCAGGCCGCATGCGCAAAAACTACATTCGGATTTTAACGGGTGACCGAGTTAAGGTTGAGATGACCCCCTACGATCTGACCAAGGGCCGAATCACCTACCGCATGAAATAAATAACCGCAACCGGTCTATGCTCTGTCCAGCCAATGAGTGAAGCGTGACGGGCCAATCCGCGAACGATTCAGACCTCACCACTGCCACCGGCTTCATCATCTGAATTGGCATGCACCCCATCGAGTGTTTTATCTCCAGTCCCTGTTGCGCCATCGATCGATGCGCCAGAAGGCCCTGCACCCGCCTCAATCTCCACATGAAAATCCGTACTTGAATCATCAAAGTCGACTCGCACCGTACCGCCATGGTCGGCGAGCTTTCCAAACAAGAGCGCATCGGCCAGCGGTCGTTTGATGCGATCTTGGATGACTCGCTTCATCGGACGCGCTCCCATTTCTTTATCAAATCCAATGTGTGCCAATTGTTCACGCGCCGCTTGGCTTACCTCAAGACTCACCCCCTGATCCGCCAACTGATTCTCCAACTCCATGAGGAACTTATCAACCACCTTCAAGACCACCTCAAATGGCAGCGAGGCAAATTGGATAATCGCATCCAAGCGATTTCTAAACTCGGGACTGAATTGACGTCTAATGGCTTCCATTGATTCGGGCGTCGGATCGGCTGGCTTAAACCCAATGCTCCGGCGGTTGGCCTGAGCCGCTCCCGCATTGGTTGTCATGACCAAAATGACATTGCGAAAATCAGCGGATCGGCCATTGGCATCGGTTAAGGTGCCGTGATCCATGATCTGCAACAAGATGTTGTAAATATCTGGATGGGCTTTTTCAATCTCATCGAGCAATAGCACCGCATGGGGTTGCTGAGTCACGGCCTCAGTCAGCAAGCCGCCCCGATCAAATCCCACATAACCAGGTGGCGCCCCCACCAATCTTGAGACAGTGTGCGCTTCCATGTATTCGGACATGTCGAAGCGAATCAATTCAATGCCCAAGGTGAGCGCCAACTGACGTGTCACCTCTGTTTTACCAACGCCTGTCGGACCAGCGAACAAGAAACTCCCGATGGGCCGATCGCGATCACCCAAGCCAGAACGTGACATCTTAATGGCAGAGCTGAGCGTTTCGATGGCATCGTCTTGCCCGAAGACCGTCAGACCCAAATCTCGGCTCAAGGTTTTGAGCGCATCGCGATCGGACCGAGTCACTTGTCTTGAGGGGATGCGCGCCATTTTGGCCACCACTGCCTCAATGTCTTCTGCCCCCAGTTCTGTTCTGCGCTCTTCGCTTGGCTTGAGCCTCTCTTTGGCACCGGCCTCATCGATCACGTCAATCGCCTTGTCAGGCAACTTGCGGTCATTGATGTGGCGGGCAGAGAGTTCAGCCGCTGCCGTCAACGCCTCGTGGCTGTAGGCAATGCCATGGTGCTCTTCAAAGCGATGCTTGAGCCCATTTAAGATCTCAATGGTCTCGGCAATGCTCGGTTCATCGATATCCACTTTCTGGAAACGTCTGGCCAGTGCACGATCCTTCTCAAAAATGCTTCTGTACTCATCAAAGGTGGTCGAACCAATGCATCTGAGCTCACCATTGGCCAACGCTGGCTTGATGAGGTTTGAGGCATCCATCACACCGCCAGAGGCCGCGCCGGCGCCAATGACTGTATGGATCTCATCAATAAACAAGATCGCCTTGTCTTTGGCCTGTATCTCTTTCAAGACGCCTTTGAGGCGTTTTTCAAAATCACCTCGGTACTTGGTGCCTGCGAGCAACGCGCCCAAATCCAAAGACCACACCTGAGCGTCCTTCAGAATATCGGGGACTTCTCCTTTGACAATGCGAAGGGCCAAACCTTCAGCCAAAGCCGTTTTGCCCACGCCCGAGTCGCCCACAAAGAGGGGGTTGTTTTTACGGCGACGACAAAGGATTTGGACGGTTCGCTCTATTTCATCAGCGCGACCGATCAGCGGGTCGATTCGATCCGCCTTGGCGCGCGCGTTGAGATCCACAGCAAACTGCTCCAGCGCGCTTTTCTCCGCCGCCTTTTCTTTTGTGCCATCGGCTTCATTAGGGGCATCGCTTGGCGCGGCATCGGCCGGTCGGACCCCATGGGAGATGTAGTTGACCACATCGAGTCGGTGGACATCTTGCTTGCCTAAGGCAAACACGGCGTGTGAATCCTTTTCTGCAAAAATCGCCACCAGCACGTTGGCACCCAGCACCTCAGCCCGTTCTGCCGATTGCACATGGTAGAGCGCGCGTTGCAACACCCGCTGGAAACCAATGGTGGGTTGTGTGTCGCGCTCATCGTTTTCCGCCAAGACCGGTGTGGTCTCATCCAACAGCGCCGTTAACTCAAACCCAAGTGCCGTAAGATCGACATCCAGCGCCAACAAGACTTCTTTGGCCGAAGGGTTATCTAAGAGTGCCAGTAGCAAATGCTCAATCGTCAGAAATTCGTGGCGACGGGTTCTGGCTGAGTGATAGGCCTGCGAGATTGAAATTTCCAGATCTTTAGAAAACATACATCAACCCTCCGCCGGCTCTAGGGTGGACTGCAGGGGATGCTCGTGCTCGCGAGCGAAATCGTTGACCATCGCGACTTTGGTCTCTGCAATTTCGTAACTGTATACGCCTGCGACTCCTCGCCCGCGGGTATGAACGTGCAACATCACCCCGGTGGCCTGATCTTCTGACATCCCAAAGAACCGCTTGAGCACATCGACCACAAACGCCATGGGGGTATAGTCGTCATTTAAGATGACCACGCGATACAGCGAAGGTCGCTTCAGCTCAGGACCGACCTCTTCTAGTGCCAGTCCCTCGTTAGAATCGACCTGCGAATCATCCATCGATCGATCGTCACCCGTGCTCATTGCTCATCTACCCCAGTTGGCCAGTGGATATGTTTCCTAAAGATTGTGGCACAACTGGGGCAAATTCAAGTGACAATTAGGATTTAAACTGATCCTCTTCGGTCGACCCACTCAAGGCACTCAATGAAGACTGACCTGCACTGACCACTTGAGTGATCTGATCAAAGTAGCCCGTACCCACTTCCCGCTGATGGCGAGTGGCCGTGTAGCCCTGGGCCTCGGCGGCAAATTCCGCTTCCTGTAACTCCACGTAAGCACTCATCTGTCTGGCGTGATAGCCAAGAGCCAACTGGAACATCGAGTGATTGAGCGCATGGAAGCCCGCCAAGGTAATGAATTGGAACTTATAACCCATGGCGCCCAGCTCATTCTGGAATTTGGCAATTTCTGTGTCAGAGAGGTTTTTCTTCCAGTTAAAGCTCGGTGAGCAGTTATAGGCCAGCATTTTATCGGGGTATTCAGACCGGATGGCCTCGGCAAAGGTTTTGGCATGCGCCATATCCGGAGTGGCCGTCTCGCACCAAATCAAATCAGCCACTGGCGCATAAGCCAGCCCGCGGGCGATGGCCTGATCCAATCCTGCCTTGACGCGGTGGAAACCTTCAACGGTCCGCTCACCCGTCAAAAAGGGCTGGTCGCGCTCGTCAATATCCGAGGTCAATAGATCCGCGGCCATGGCATCGGTTCTGGCCACAATGATGGTTGGAACGCCACAAATATCCGCCGCCAATCGGGCAGCAATGAGTTTTTGGGTGGCTTCTTGGGTGGGCACCAACACCTTACCGCCCATGTGCCCACACTTTTTGGCCGAGGCCAGCTGGTCTTCAAAGTGCACCCCAGCGGCGCCGGCAGCGATCATGTCTTTCATCAGCTCATGAGCATTGAGAACACCACCGAAACCTGCTTCAGCATCGGCCACAATGGGAGCAAACCAATCGATTGAACCCGACCCTTCAGAGGACTGAATTTGGTCTTGGCGCATCAGTGCATTGTTGATTCGCCGAACCACCGCAGGGACCGAGTCGGCTGGATACAGCGACTGGTCTGGGTACATCTGACCGGATAGATTGGCATCGGCGGCTACCTGCCAACCGGAGAGATAAATCGCGTTGAGGCCCGCTCTGACCTGCTGCATGGCCTGGTTCCCAGTCAATGCGCCCAACGCATTGACATAGTCTTTCTCATGCATCATCGACCACAGACGCTCAGCGCCTCGGCGTGCCAAGGTATATTCAATAGTCAAACTTCCCCGCAGACGGGCCACTTCGGCCGCATCGTAGGGTCGCTCGACCCCTTTCCATCGTGGGTTTTCCAACCAATCTTTTTCCATCTCGATAATTGAGTTCACGTCGTTCATCCTCGGCTTTCCCCTATTGCGTGTGTGTCAGCCGCGCATAGCCCGGCAGTGTCAAAAATTCTACAAACCGATCATCAAAGATGACGGTCTCAACGAGCTCGGCGGCCTCTTGATAGCCCTGCGAGGCAAACGCCTCATCACCCACCTGCTCGCGCCAGTGCTCGATCTCCTCACCCAGCCACGTCTGAGCCAACGAAGCGTCCAGCGCTCGTCCGTCGTCTAAAACGGTGCCCGGATGATGGATCCACTGCCAAACCTGAGCACGCGCGATCTCGGCGGTGGCGGCATCTTCCATTAAGTGATTGAGGGGCACACAGCCCTGGCCCCGTAACCAGGCGGCCATGTAGCCAATGGCGACGCTTAAGTTTCCGCGCACCCCGGCCTCGGTGATGGTGCCCTCACAAGGCCGCAATAGATCCTCAGCTGTCACTTTCACATCTTCTCGTAACACATTGAGTTGATTACGCTTTGTAATCTGTGCGTCAAACGCCTCAAAAGCGATGGGAATCAGCCCAGGGTGAGCGACCCAGGTGCCATCGTGGCCCGCCTTGGCCTCGCGCTCTTTGTCCAACCGCACCTTTTCCAGGGCTTGCTGGTTGGCCTCTTCATCGCCTTTGATGGGGATCTGGGCGGCCATACCGCCCATCGCAAAGGCGCCTCTGCGATGACAGGTTTGGATCAGGAGCTCAGAATACGCTTTGAGGAATCCCACGCCCATGGTCACCTGCGCCCGATCGGGCAGGCGGCGATCTGGATGGGCCTGCAGGCATTTGATGTAGCTAAAGATATAATCCCAGCGCCCACAGTTTAGACCCACAATGCGGGTCTTCAGCGCGTGCAAGATCTCATGCATCTGGAAAACGGCCGGCAGGGTCTCAATCAACACCGTGACCTTGATCGTCCCGGGGTGAAGTTGCAGCGCCTTTTCAATATCGGTCAGTACCGACTCCCACAGGGCGGCTTCTTCCCAAGACTCGAGCTTCGGCAAATACAAATAAGGCCCCAGACCTTGGCCTATGAGGGTATCGGCGTTATTGAATACATACACGGCCGCATCAAAAATGCCCCCAGGAACGGGTTGGTCATTCACCGTCACATGCGCCTCATCCAAATGCCAGCCGCGAGGCCGGACAATCAGGGTCGCCGATGGCCCTTTGAGTGCATAGTGCTTGCCCTCTGGGGTGGTCAGCTCGATCGTCCGGCGGTTGGCGTCATATAAATTAACCTGCCCAAGGATCATGTTCTCGAACGTCGGCGAGGATGAATCCTCACAATCGGCCATAAAGACTTTGGCGCCTGAATTGAGTGCGTTGATGATCATTTTCCGATCAACAGGGCCGGTGATCTCCACCCGTCGATCTCGCAATGGCTCTGGGATTTTCTCGACCTGCCAATCCCCTTCGCGGATGTGTTGTGTTTCTGGATCAAATCCAGGAAGGCCACCGGCATTCCACGCCGCCTGTCGTTGTTGCCGCTTAGCCAGCAGGGCATCGACTTCAGGGCGGTAGCGGGCACCGAGCTTGCCGAGCAGGCTCAACAGCGGTGCTGAAAACAGCGGCTTGGCAGTGGCTGGAATCTCTGCATGGAACACCACATTCGGTGCCCCCTCTCGCCAGTCCTCGGGATGTTGCGCTGAAGGTGATTTCATGGACCCACTCCTTTTGGCTTGCAGGCTTTTGGTGACTCAAAGGCTAAAGGCCGGAGCGACTATTTGGCAAATTAAATGTTTAAATGTTTAGTATTGGTTTTTTGAATACCAATCGATTAGACTGGATGACCATGTATAAAGGCAATCTGCAAAAACATCTCCGAGCGTTTATCCAAACCGCGCAAACCGGCAGCGTCTCAGCCGCTGCTCGCGCCCTATTCCTGAGTCAGCCCTCAATCAGCCAGCAAATTCGAGCGCTGGAGGAGGAACTGGGGCAAATCCTTTTTGAGCGCAAAGGCCCAAAATTGGATCTGACCCCCGCAGGCGAGGCCCTGTTTGAACTCGGACAGCCTTTAATCAAGCAGCTCGATTCGTTGCCCGACGAGTTCTCGCGTCGCTACGGTTCACTCGATAGTGGCACGATTCGCATTGCCGCGGG
>CAJXNU010000071.1 GCA_913057255.1 uncultured Wenzhouxiangella sp. | reverse complement strand
CAATCCGTGGTGAATTGAGCAGAAGATTCTGATTACTAAGATTCAGTGGTCGTATTACAATGCAGGCCTGATGCACTTCAGCTGGCTCAGCGACCACTCGCTGCTAATCCACCATAATGGGTTGACTAAGGACTTTGAGGCTTTGATGACCATTCCGATTCTTCACCATTTTTGGGCCTCTCCGTTTGCTTATAAAACACGGATGGCCATGGCATTGGCCGATCTGCCATGGGTTTCAGTTGAGATTCCTCGCATCCCACCCAAGCCTTTGTTGATGCCATTGACCGCAGGTTACAGACGAACGCCTGTGCTACAACTCGGTGCCGATATCTATTGCGATACGCAAAACATCGCCCTTTTGATTGATGAGCTTGGGACGGCCGATCGATTGTTTCCCAATCAATCAAAAGAGCGCGCTCTCATCTTTTCTGAGTGGGTGGATCAGACCCTTTTCCCATTGGCGGTTCGGATTGTGATCACCACCGCACTCGATGAGGCGCCCAAAGCGTTCATTCAAGACCGGGGGGATTTGTACTTTGGTCCCAATTGGTCAGAGGATGCGCTTCGAGCAGAACTTCCAGGCGTGATCGCACAATTAAACGCCTCACTGATGCGCCTGGAGGCCACCATCCGTGCTGATGAGTACGCGCTTGGTGGCCCAGTGCCCACCTATGCCGATATTGCCATTGCTTATCTGTGCTGGTTTCTGCGTGGGCGGTGGTCACAGGGGGCTGAGTGTTTGGCCTCATACCCTCAGCTGTCTCGAATCGAAGCGGCCATGACCTCTCTGACAGAAGCCATGGGTCCAGATGAGGTGACCACCATCGATGGCACAGCTGCACTCGATCAAGCCAAGCGCTCAGAGCCGACATCGCCCGTGGGCATTCCGGTGGACTCACCGTTTGAGCTCGGGCAGCGGGTGAGTGTGCGCCCATTTGTGGACTCATCGGAAAGCCCTGTCACAGGGCACTTGCGCTATTTGGATCATTCGCGCATCTCCATCGACTCCGAGCATCCGCAAGTGGGTTGGGTAGCGGTCCATTTCCCCATCAGCGGTTATCAAATAAACGCCTTGCCGTGAGGCTGATTGGCTGATCCATGAGAGATGGCTTGCCCCACATCGTCTTGTTTAAGCCTGAGATTCCAGCGAACACTGGGAATGTGATTCGACTGGCTGCCAACTGTGGCATGGCGCTTCATTTGGTAGAGCCTTTGGGTTTTTCCTTAGACGACAAGCGGCTTCGCCGAGCCGGCTTGGATTATCACGAATTTGCCTCGGTCCAGACTTGGCCAGACTTGTCAGACTATCAATCAGCAAACCCCAATCGTCGCTTGGTGTTTGTCGAGACCACAGCCACCACTCATCACTCTGATTTTGTGTTTAATGTTGATGATGCACTGGTGTTTGGCTCAGAGACCAAGGGTTTGCCCGATTCACTCATGCAGGGTCAGCCAGTGTTGCGCTTGCCCATGGTGCCCGGCAGTCGAAGCCTGAATTTATCCAATTCGGTGGCGGTGGTGGTCTATGAGGCCTGGCGACAGTTGGGATATCGCGGTGGTCAGTGATGTCCGTCTCAATCCGGCGAGATCATCAAAAAGGCCCGTTGCGTTACCCATAAATATGGGTGATTTCACCTGAAACCCTCACATTGGTGGGTGCGAGCCTTCAGCTTAAGACACACCTTCTTGTAAACTCTCAGCTGTTGCCGGCACAAGCACGGCATGTCTGACTTTAATTAGGGGTCGTTGTGTTGCTCTCAAATACATCTGTTTTCAAGCAGGTCACGGCGTTGTTAGTTAGCGCTGGGGTTTTTGTTTTTCTGGGGCCTTTGGCAGTCGCACAAACCACCTACTCAGGCATCACATTTCAAGATGGCGATCAGTCGTTTGCTGATGCGGTGATTGACTACACACCCGGTGTGTTTCCATCCAGCTCTCCTCAATGTGACACGCCCACCAACGCACTCGGCCCGCCAGATCGATCGAGCGTGAGTTGCGGTGGTTATGTGTCGTTGGGGCAGGGGGGCTCTTTAACGCTGTCGGTGACCAACCCAGCGCTGGTGGCTTCAGGCACCAGCCAGCCTGACTTGCATATCTTTGAGATCGGCAGCGCCGTCGAGCTTTTTAAAGTTGAGGTTTCTGTTAACGGCATCGATTGGATCACCATTGGTGAACTCAGTGGCCAGCCCAGCAGTGTCGATATTGATGCCCATCCAGACATCCAAGCCGGTGACAGCTTCGGGTTTATTCGGCTAACCGACTTATCCAATACGAACAACGGTGCCGACATTGATGCCGTGGGGGTCAACCCGCAATATTTGCCACCCACCAGTGATGCGGGTCCCGATCAGTCGGTGGTCTCGGCTCAATCGGTCACTTTGGATGGCTCGGGCTCAGCATCGAGTGTATCGGGTGTACTCATCACCTATGCCTGGTCACAGGCATCGGGCCCCAGCGTTGTTTTATCCGACAGCACCTCGGCGATGCCTGTTTTCACGGCACCGACCGTGGCCTTGGGCGGTTTGCCACGGACCCTGGTCTTTGAGTTGGTGGTGACGGACGATCTGGGGCAAGTCTCTGAGACCGATGTGGTCAGCATCACGGTCAATGCGCCCGAAGACACACCGCCCACAGCCGATGCGGGCCCAAACCAATCCGTGGCCTCAGGTTCCACCGTCACCTTGGATGGGTCCAACTCCAGTGATCCAGATCTAGGAGACAGCATCACTTATCAGTGGGCCCAAGTCTCTGGCCCAGAGATGACTTTGAACGATTCAACCTCAGCCAAGCCAAGTTTCTCGGCACCGACGCTGTTGGTCAATGCTGATGCAGTCACCTTGGTCTTTGAATTGGTGGTGACCGACTCACTGAATGAATCCTCCACACCCGATCGAGTCACAATCACCGTCAATCCCCCCGGTGATACCCCACCGACTGCTGATGCAGGCACAAACCAATCGGTGGCCTCAGGTTCCACCGTCACCTTGGATGGCTCTAACTCCAGCGATCCAGACCTCGGCGACACCATCACCTATCAATGGCGTCAGATCTCCGGGACCCAAGTGAGTTTGAATGATGTGACCTCGGCCAAGCCAAGTTTTACCGCACCAACGCTGCTGGTGACCGAGGCTGCCGTTGCATTGGTGTTTGAATTGGTGGTCACCGACTCACTCAATGCATCTTCCACACCCGATCGAGTGACGATCACGGTCAATCCACCCGGTGACACCCCACCGACTGCTGATGCGGGCATAAACCAATCGGTGGCCTCAGGTTCTACCGTCACTTTAGATGGATCCGACTCCAGTGATCCGGACCTGGGCGACACCATCACCTATCAATGGCGTCAGATCTCCGGCGTGGAGGTGGCCCTGAGTGATGTGGACTCAGCCAAACCGAGCTTTGATGCACCGACTTTGTTGGTCACCGATGACCCAGAAATTTTGGTGTTCGAATTGGTGGTCACCGACTCACTCAATGCATCCTCCACACCCGATCGAGTGACGATCACGGTCAATCCACCCGGTGACACCCCGCCGACTGCCGATGCAGGCACCAATCAATCGGTGGCCTCGGGTTCTGCCGTCACTTTAGATGGGTCTAACTCAAACGATCCGGATCCAGGTGACACCATCAGCTATCAATGGCGTCAGATTTCAGGCGCAACGGTGAATTTGAGTGACGTGACTGCTGCCAGACCGAGCTTCGAAGCACCCACTTTACTGGTGAGGGATGATCCAGTCACCTTGGTCTTTGAATTGGTGGTGACCGACTCACTCAACGCATCTTCCATACCGGATCGAACGACGGTGAGTGTCAACCCACCCGGTGATACACCACCCACGGCCTCGATTACAGGGCAGGGCGTGGTGGCGACTGAAGCCAACGTGGTGCTCGATGGATCGGGCTCTTCTGATCCCGACCCCAGTGACGAGATCCGTTATCGATGGCGCCAAATTTCAGGTCCTTCGGTGGTGCTGTCGGATGCGGGAGCCAGTCGGCCTGAGTTTGTGGCCCCCAAGCTCAATTTTGGTGATCCAGCGATCCGGCTCGTCTTTGAGCTGGTGGTGGTGGACTTGTCAGGCCGTCTCTCAGAGCCTGAGCGGTTTGTGGTGGTGGTGGAACCACCCGATCAGCCACCGCCGATGCCGGTGCCCACCACACCAATCTGGGGGCTGTGGCTTTTGATCTTGGGTATCTGGAGGCTTGGTCTGGGGAGTCAGCGTCTGTGAACGACGGCAATCATGATCGAGTGTCGCGAGGCCGAAGGCCTGCTTGAATGGGCACCACGAGCGTCACCTCGGTGCCGCGATCCATCGATTGCCACGTGACTTCACCACCGATGGCCCGAGCCCGTCTTTTGATGTTTTTGATGCCCTGGCCAAGGTCGACGGTGCGCATATCCATACCGATGCCATCGTCTTTGACCTTCAATGTCACCTGATCAGCACTCGTTAAGCCAGCCGATAGGATCACTTCATTGGCATGGGCATGGCGGATGGCATTGGCCGCAGCCTCTTGCATGATGCGCAAGATTTGGAGGACGGTCCAAGCCTCAAAGTGTGGGCAATGGGCAAGCTCAATGTTCCAGATCAATTGCGGTTTTTGTGCGAGGTGGTTGTTCATTAGCCGGTGGCGCCAATCGGCCAAGGCTGATCCGAGGTTGTCTTCCACGGTTTGTAGGCTATGGACAATCAGATGAAGGTCGTCATGGCAGTTTCTCAATATCTCAGAAATGGCGTCTGTGGAGAGTTCGCTTTGCTTGAGTTGGTGCTGGGCAATGGCCAATTGCGAGGCAAATCCATCGTGTAGGTCCTCCAACAGTCGCTGTCTCTCCTCAAGACGTGCCGTTTGCGTCGCTTGCTCCAACAGTTGCGCGTGAGCAGCTTTGAGTGCGGCTTCGGCTTTTTTCTGATGCGTGATGTCCATGATGGCACCTTCCCAGACATGAGAGCCGTCTGAGCGCTGGCGCACGTTGGATTCGGCCACAACCCAAAACGTTTGTCCATCGCGCACCAGCCGGGTTTCACCATAAAAGGGGGTCTTATTCAGAATGGCTTCGGTATTCAGTGCCAGCCACTCTTCGTAATCATCTGGGTGGATGCAGGCAAAGGCATGCAGTGAGTCGGTCTGCACCATGTCACGATCGACGCCCATGATTTCAAGAAATCGGGTGCTCATAAACGAGAAGTGAGGCCGTTGTTGTCCAGGCGGTAGCACCGTGGTGTAGGTGCCAAAGGGGATGTTTTCGGTGACATCGTAGGCCATGGAGGCCAGCTCCAACGTACTTGAGCTGGCCGGTGTGTCGTCGGGCTCTATCGGGACAGAGTGGAGGGTGACCAGACAATGGAGCTCATCGAGCCGCGTGGCCAGCATTTTAATCGGTTCGATGATGCCTTCTCGATTGCGCAAAAAGCCGGCGCTTGAGAACGTGGGGTCGCAATGGTCTGCCCATGTCTCATCATCAATGGGCATTTGTGTCAGCTCCAAGCAACTGAGCTCGATGGCTTCTTGTAGTGAGCCACAGCGAGCCAGCAGGGAGCCCTGGTGGTCGCTCAGTAAGGCATTGGTTCCTAACAGGGTGCCACGGTCATCGTTTTTGATGACGGCGGCGGGTGTGGGGCATTGATTCAATACATCTTGAAACGGGTGCGGCATTGGGGTAGATCAAGCCAAAAATCCCGCATCACGGGCTTTAACCAAGGCTTGGGTTTTCGAGTGAACATCGAGTTTCCGAAATAGGTTTCGGCTGTAGGTTTGGATGGTCGACAGGGTCAGGTTCATGGCCTCGGCGGCTTCTGCGTAGCTCAAGCCATTGGCAATGTGTTGCAATAGTCGCTGCTCTTGCGGGGAAAGGGGTGACTCGACAGCCGATTCTTTGTCCGGATTGGGTGATTGGTTGACGATGTCGATCAAGTGCCTTGCGACCAAAGGGCTGATCGGAAACTCGCCGGCCAAGACCTGCTCGATGCCTTGGGCGATGGCATCGGGATCACTTTTGACCAGATAGCCAATGGCACCGGCCCGAATCGCATTGAGAACTTTTTCTGAGTTGGTGAAGACAGAAATCACCACAATGGGCACTTCTGGCCAGATCTCATGAATTTTTTCGATCAGATCCACGCCACTCATGTCGGGCAGGCCCAAGTCCACCAGCGCCAGATCCGCGGGCCGTGCGCCCTGGTCGATAAAGTCCAAGGTGCTTTGGCCGTTGATAAAGCCAAATACCTGCCAGGGCTGGTTCATCTCACCCAAGAGATCAGCCAAGGCATCTTGGAATTCAGGGGTATCTTCGACAATTAATACGCGTTTCATAAAACAGGGTGTCGCCAATCCAAAGCAGTCGTCATTTTACCCGCTAAGCGCTTGTTTTGCTTACCTATAAAATGGGGTGGTGTGCGGTCGACCATCACGGATAGCACACCCCTCACTTCTCGGTGAGCGGTTTTCTATGGCGCTTTTCAAGAGAGGCTCTGGCATGACGCGAAAGGAGTACCGCAAGATGTCTCTTCGTCAGCACGGGCATACTGGAAGTCTGCCAACCTCACAGCCGAAGGATGGCCATGGGTGAATCGCTGTGCTGAGCTAGGTTCGGATTGCAGTGCAGGCTTCAATCGATAGTGACTGGTCTTAAGATGGCGCACGGAGACCCATGTCCCCTCCAAATAGCGCCCTTAGGGCGACATCAGTCGCCCAGCCATTCAGTGATCAGTTGACCCTACTCAAAGCTAGAGTAAAAAATCGAATCCAGCCCATAAGAGGCCAACGCAACGGAGAGCTCTGAGTTCACTGTCCTGAGGTCCTGCCCCCCTAAGTAGAGCCGCTTGCTATCTTCGGTGACGGCCATGGCTGTGACTTCGACAGAAGAACCGGCACCACCAAGATTGACACCTGAACCCGCTTGTTGCCAACGCTCAGATGCGATGTCCCAGGCGGCGAACCCAGAAGCGCTGATGCCACCGGCCTCGTCGAAGTCGCCCCCCGCATAGAGTTGGTTATTAAACACCACCAGCGCATCAGCGTAGTGCTGTCCAAAATTGCCGGTGAGGCCCGTGCCGAGGGGAGACCAAGTCTCATTGGTCAAATGCCATCGTGCGATGTTGTTGACCGAGACCCCACCGGCACTGGTGAAGTTTTCGGCAGAGACATACAGGTAGTCTTGGTCAGCCGCGAGCGCGGTCACTCGCGAAAAATCGACATCAATACCTGCAGTCCCGCCTGCGGGTTTTAGGGCAGAAAAGCGCGCTTGTGTAAAATCGCCCTCAAACACCATTTTGGTGATGTGGTTAACCGTAACGCCGCCAACGTCAACAAATTGACCGCCAATGTAGTAGCCGTTGCCGACTTTGATGATCTCTTGGACGTCATCTTCTAAGCCGACTTCACCTGCGCCATCCACGACGGAGATCGGATGCCAAGATGGGGGGAAAAAGCTCCATCTTGCCAGGTTATTTAGAGTGACATCACTCTCTGACTCGGAAGCGTTAGATTGAAAATTTCCGCCAACCAAAATATTGAGATCGTCGTCATCCAGTCTCGCCAGCGCGTTGACCGATGTCCCGCCGATACCAAAATCCAAGTTGATCCAAGTTTGACTGCCTGGATTCCACACTGCGATGTTTTCGGCATCAACTACCCCATTTCTGTCACCGATCTGCTCAAAATTTCCGCCCACGACCAGATAGGGTTGCCCGTTACGAGTGATTTTAAGTAGGGTCTTAACGAGCCCTGCAGAGCCGTTAAAGGGGCTATCGAACACCCCATTGCTATCAAAGTTGGTGCCCAACTGGTGCCATTGACTGCCATCCCACCGAGCGATGCCATTGGCTGAGACATTGCCTGCGTAGTTAAAGTCTCCACCGACGTACACGTCATTCCCAACGGAGGCAATGGCATAAACCTGCGCAGGGATGCTGTAGCGCCTGAGGCCATTCGCATTTTCAGTGGCACCAAAGGTCTTCCAAACCCCGGTTGTTAAGTCCAGTTCGGCGAAACCGCTGGCGGCTTGGCCACCCACCGAGGCAAGATTGCCCCCGATGTAGAGTTTGCCATTGTGGGCAAGCATGCTGACTTGATTGGCACTACTGATGACCACTCGGTTGTCATCTGCACTACCTTCAGCATAGGCGTAGCTCCACTCGTTCCCTCTAAAGGCGCCCAGTGTATAGCCACCGCCATGGGGTAAATCCCTGAAACGAGAGAGGGCAAAAAGAGCACCACCGGTAAGCACCACGTCATCGAGGTAAGTCAAAACTGAATCTGCGGGGACCACTGATGACCAGCTGTTCCCGTCGATAGAATAAAGCGCCAAACTGGCGGTATTGGGGATGCCCGCCACGGAGGAGAAAGTCCCAGAAACATATAAACTGGATCCATCACGGAAAAGACTTTTAACGGTCGTAGTTTGGGAATTGTTGGTGCTCGGGCCCGTCCCATCCAGCGTGTGCCAATTCTGGCCATCCCAACGGGCGATGTTATTGGCTGCCACCACATTGCCAATGGAGGCGATTTTTCCGCCTACATAGAGATCTGTTCTGCCATCTCGATTGTCAATGGCGAGTGCATAGACTGTGTCACCCTGTTGGTTATTGGAGGGTGTATCGTCAAGGTCTTGCCATTGTTGAGTGCTGCTTGACCATGCCGCAATGTTGAAGGCAGCGACCTTCCCGGCATCAGTGAATGTGCCACCGACATAGACGAGAGATTCCGAGGGTGAGACCTTTAGGATCGCAATCGCCTGCACCTGCGCACGACCGTAAAAGGTATCACTCAAACCCCCGCTCATGCTGTTCCACGTGCTCCCATCCCATCGAGCCACACTGTTGAGCGCTGCACCCGCACCTTCTGAATCGCCTGCTTTGTCAAACCTGCCACCAACGTAGACGAGGTTGCCATCGGTCTTGACGGCGTATACCGAATCGGAAAGTCCTGGGTTATCTGGATCGCCCAGAGCATGGAAGTTCGTGCCATCGAAGCGGGCAATGTGATTGACTCGCACATCCCCACACCAGTCGAAGTCGCCAGCTAAGAAAATATCGCCATTGTCCGTCACGGCCATATCCCACACGGTCCCATCGCATCCGCCATACACTCCACCAAAGGTTTGCCAAAAAGCGGTGTTCGATGGTGTGGATTGGGGCGGCAGGGGGTCTTGATTTCGGGTGGCCAATGGGCCCGAAGTCATGGGTTGATCAGCGGCCTTGGCATCGGGGGCGAGTGTGAAAATGGCCAATAAAACGAGGAGCAGAGCGCTTGATCGGTTCATCAAGATGTCCTTCTAACAGGTGTTGAAAATTCGGGATAATTTACCATCAAAGCTTGGCAGAGACCAGTCTCTGGTTCGCCGCTAAAAACGAATGAATGTCAACGACCGGGGCTAGGTGCGGTGGGGGTGAGAAAGATCAAGCCCAATGGGAGATGATGCGCCTAACCAATTTGTGCTTGTGGCAAGCGCTGGCCGTCTGGCTGGGTTACCAATCAATGATGCCGTAGTGGTCGCTATCCCACTCGAAAAAGTCGCGGTTATCCACACCATAGACAATGAGACCCAACACCTGATCTTTGAGCGTTTGACTGGCGCCTTGATCGACCAATACCTGATAAAGGTCTCCGTTGCTTCGGCTATGCTCTGGTCCCAAAAAAGCATCGAGCGTGGGTTGCAGGGCTCGGGTTTTTTGACAGGAGTACAAGTAATTGGCCTGCTTCAAGGACTTTGTGATCATGTCTTGTTCTGCATACTCGTACGCTTTGCGCGTGATGTCGAGTCTTTCGATCAGGGCCTGTTCTAAATCGATGTAAGGGTTGGCAAAGATGCGGTGGTACTGCCGATCGGGATTGGTTTCGTTGTATTTCTCTTCAGTCCAATCATCAAAACCATAACCGCCATTGGCCAGATCTGAGGCAATGTAGTAGTCGGCGTACTGGCAAAAGTTTTTTAGATCTGACCAACCGCTTTTATTGCACGGGCCACCCATATCAATCACGCCCAAGCGTTGACCCAAGGCCTCAGTCCAGTGGGCCAAGAACTCAGAGGCGTCATCGTAGAGCAGCTGCACCTCAAATAAATTACCGCCTGGGCCGCCGTGTCCGTTGTAGACCAGATGGTGTCTGGCATCGGGATGGCGCTCGACCAATAGATCGGCAAAGGCATTGAAGGCTTCAAGCAATGCATCGCTTCGCTCTTGGCTAACAAACAATTCGACTTTGGGTGGCAGGTCAGTAAACCGCATGAGGCGATATTGTTCTCGATGGGCAATGATTTCCTCGCTGGTGGCCCCAGGGTTCTCGTTTGCATAGAAGGGACTGTAGGCATCATCAAAGGCATAGAGATGCACCGACTCCGTTTCTTCCCAAATGGCCACTTCATAGTACTTCACGTGATCACTTTCTTTGATATCGACCGCGCGGTCCCAGGCGCTCAGTTCGTCATAGGCCACCCAGTCTTCGGTGACATAGACCACTCTTAATATGACGTGTTGCTCAGCGTCTTTGAATGCATCATAGAAAATCGGCTGATTGGCTGCGACAGGTGTGACCATGGCCAGGCCAGTGATCAGCAGAAGACGAATCATGATTGATGAAAAGATTTGGGGGGACATAGAAGCAAATGGATGATTTGTCGTATTTTTCTTTCAGTCGGTGGGAATATTTAATGGTGTATCATGTTTGGCAGTCTAATATTACAGACTGTTAGTGAAAAATACCAAATCCTAATGTTGGGCGTGACAAGCGCGTAGAAGCTGACGAGCTGACGTCGTTTTCTATCAGCGGAAGCTCAGAGAGGCCAGAGCATGATGTTTTCAAGGTATTCAAAAACAGTAGTGATCCAGTCAGGTGCACGCGTTTTTACGTTGGCTTGGCTATTGCTCGCCGGGTGGGGAGGTGCATTGGCCGCTGAAGACAGTGCCCCGCACCAGGCCGATCGACGGGCAGCACAGATCATCGGCACGGATGAGCATGCCCGGATACAGGCTGTTCGAGCTGAACAAGCCAAAGTCGATGGTGATCTACGAGCCTATTTGATGGACCATGAGAGTGTTCGAGTGATTGTTCAATTGGACCAG
>CAJXNU010000070.1 GCA_913057255.1 uncultured Wenzhouxiangella sp. | reverse complement strand
CCCACACACACCCGCGGCCGCTCCACCGGCACCGATGAGCAAGAGGCGTTTGTTTTCCAAATCCACCTTGAGATGGATCAGATCATCCACCAAACCCTGACCGTCGGTGTTGGTGCCCAACCAACCAGTGGGCGTAGGAATCAGCGTGTTCACCGCCTGGGCCAGTTCAGCCTCGGGGCGCAATTGATCACATAAGCCAAGCGCTTGTTCTTTCAATGGCACAGTTAAGTTGATGCCTTGAAACCCTTCTGAGTGAAGCCTCTCGAGCGTGTCGGCTAAGGCATCTGCCGGGCACTGGATGGCTTGATAGTCCACGGGCTCACCCCATTGCTCGGCAAACGCTTGATGAATGATGGGTGATTTTGAATGGGCAATCGGATCACCCAACACGGCCAAAGAAATAGACTTTTTCATATCGCTGTTTTCTTTTCCAAATAACGAAGCGGGTCGAGTGCGCGTTCAATGCCGGTATCCACACCCAACCCACCGACTTGATCATTTTGACAGATGAGATCGGCCAAAAGATCAGCGCACAGTGGCGTGTGGGTGATGCCACGCGAGCCATGGGCAATGTTGAGATAAATATGGGCGCCTAGGCTGGGCACGCGACCGACCAGCGGCAGGCGGTCAGGGCTGGTGCAGCGAAACGCGGCGCGTTGACCCACCACTTTTAATGCTTTGCCCCCAAGCGCTTGCCAGTGTTCGGGCAAATGCTCGCGCAATTGATCCACGTTGGCTTGGTCATCTTCTGGGACCACGCCCTGATGTTGGCCGTGTAAATCATACGTCGCACCCACGCAGTGGCGCCCATTGATCGCTGGGGTGAGATAGCCGGCGTGGCAGTGGGCCCTATGCCAAGCAGATGACTCAGCCGTGGCCTCAATTTCGGTCACCTGTCCACGAATCATTTTCATGGGCAATTGTTCAAGGTCAGGAAATGACAAAGCCGCTCCGGCGGTGGCGATGACAATCGCATCGACGCTTTTTTGCTCTGCGACCAGGTCATTGGGCGCTAGCGATTGAGAGCGATACGTGATGCGCGGGTGGTCTAGGAGGTGTTCAATCCATGCGCGCGGATGAATGTAACCCGCTCCCTCAAGACGTGCCAGCTCATCGTTTATGCGCGTCAGCAGTGCTTCAGGCCAGCCGCGGGTCTCGTGTGCGGCCAGGGTGTTTTTTCGGCGTCTGGGGTGGGCCAGATGGAGGAAGACACCGGCCAGACGGCCTTGGTCAGGATGGCTGGGAAACCTGAGTGACTCAAACCAGTCCAGCGCCCGAATCAATGCGGTTAAATAAAAACGGTTCTGGGCCTGTAGGTGCGGGGAGGGGGTGGCATACACGACGCCGGCGAGATTGCCCGACGCCCCACTGCCGGGCGGCTCAGGATCCATCACCTCAACTTGCCATCCACGCCGAGCGAGTGCACGCGCGGTGGTTGCACCCGCCAAACCCGCGCCTGCGATACACACACGCCCACACACAAGCGTTTGCGGCGCCCAAGTGCCTGGTTGGTGACCAACAATCCGGTGTCGTTTGTGACCAAAGCCTTTGACTTTTTCGATGACAAAGCCCACCGCCTGCAAATTCCGCCTCACTTCTCCACTGGCGGTGAAACTCCCCAGTGTGGCCCCTGGGTTGGATCGATCAGCGAGCGCTCGACACAATTGAGGTGTCCACATGGCTGGGTTGTGGGCCGGCGAAAACCCATCCAAGAACCAAGCATCCACTTGGGCCTTCGACTCCGACCAGCGAGTGGTGGCATCCCCCCACATCAAGGTCAACTCGATGGTGTCGGTGAGGTGGAGGCGATGGTGCCCGGGTGCGGCGGGTGGATAGTGCCTGATTAAAAGCTCTGACCAGTTGGCCAGTTGCGGCCATTGGGTGAGGGCGCGCGCCAAATCAGCGCGCGTGAGTGGATGCAAATCCACTGAGACCATATGAAGCCGGGCGCCTGCCGGAGCGCATTGGGCAAAGAGATCGGCCGCCAATAGCACATTGAGCCCCGTCCCAAAGCCTGTCTCGCCAATGACAAAGACTTGGTGGTGACTGAGCTGGGCGAAGCGCTCTCTTAAGCGATTGGCCTCGATGAACACACACTGCGCCTCGGCCAGACCACCATGGGGACCGAAGTAGCCATCGTCGTATTCGCCAGATCGTGGCCCACCCGGGGTCCAATCGACAGTGGCCGGCACGATGGGATCAAAGAAATCACGCATGGGATCGATCATAGCAAGAGCGATGGGATCAAAGCGGTTGAAGCTGGCTTTGCCACTGGGTTTGTGGGCACGGATATTTTTGTCGATTCCCCCATTGATCCGGTGAAGATGGGGATGTTATAATGTTTCATTATGTCGACTCCAAGCCATGTCATGAAAACCACCAAAGCAGAAGCCATTGTTCTCGACAAAGCCGCGATTGGCGTGTCTTTTTTGTGCGTGATCCACTGCTTGAGCATCCCATTTATCTTGGCGCTGGGCCCAGCGCTGAACCTATGGTTCTGGGGCAGTGAGGGTTTTCATTTGGCGTTGCTACTGGTGGTGGTGCCACTGAGCTTGATCGCTTTCGGGTTGGGCTATCGATACCACCGGAGCACCAAGATGCTCATCCCTGGCCTGATTGGCTTGGCCATTGTCGTGATCGCAGCCATCTTAGAAATGTTTTTGATTGGTCCAGTCACGGCTGCGGTCATCACCAGCACCGGTGGGGTGTGTTTGATCATCGCCCACCTAATGAATCTCCGCGCACAGAAATCTTGTCGCGCCACTTAAAGTCTCTATTGCCTTTTTAAAAGGCCAAGTGCTAAGGTTGAATCTGGCAGATGAGCTGGAGTGGCATGGCCATGAGTCAAACCTTTTCTACGTTTAAAGAGTTCTATCCCTACTATCTGGCAGAGCATGAAGACATCCGCTGCCGGCGGCTGCACTTCGTGGGCACAGGCCTGGTGATCCTGGCGTTTTTTCTTGGTCTGATGCACTCTCCGTGGTGGTTTGCCATGATGCCGGTGTTTGGCTATGGCTTTGCTTGGATTGGTCACTTTGTCTTTGAAAAAAACCGGCCGGCGACTTTTAAGTATCCGTTGTACAGTTTGGCTGGCGATTGGGTGATGTTTTTCGATATCCTGCGCGGGCGGGTTAAAATCTAGCCAAGGCACAACTTCATTTTTTGATCGAGCCACGCGCTCGGTCAAGACAACCATGACATTAAGGGACATTGCATGAGCGAGATACTTTCCGATCGGCGTTACAGCGAAAGCCACGAATGGGCCAGTGAAGAAGACCAAGGCGTGGTGAAAGTCGGCATCACCGATCATGCCCAAGCCCAACTGGGTGATTTGGTGTTTGTGGAATTGCCAGAGGAGGGTGCGCACGTGGCCCAAGGCGATGCGTGTGCCGTGGTGGAATCCGTGAAAGCTGCCTCAGACATCTACTCGCCGGTGAGCGGTGAGGTGGTGAGCATCAACGACCAGCTGGCTGATGCACCGGAGATGGTCAATTCAGATCCCTACAACGATGGTTGGTTGTTTAGTGTTCGCATCGAAGATGCCGAAGAGCTGAACAACTTAATGACCGCCGAGGGCTATGCCGCGCACACCGAAGAATAAGGTGTGCCCGGCACGGCGATGCTCAGGGTGATGTGTTGGGGGATGTCGGTGGCTTGAGCTGGGACTAGTAGCTCAGCGATAGCCGGCGATAAATAAAGCCCATCAGCCAAGCGGGACCGATCAGCAAAAATTGCAGATCTTTAAAAAACGAGGGTTTCTCGCCCTCGATCTTGTGGCCAATGAACTGGCCGATCCACGCCACCACAAACACGACCAAGGCCACTTGCCATAAAGGCCAGGCGGCGGTGTTGTCTACAGCGGCACAAACGAGCAGTGAGAGCACCATAAAAAGCGCTATGCCAATCGAGAGCTTGGGCGAGAGCATGATGTAGTAAAACTGCGCTGCCATGGTCGCCACAATCGCCCAATTGAGGCCAGCGATCGGTGAGGGGATGGACCAGACCAGCGCCACCACGGACCAAAAGATCAGCGGCACACAAATCCAGTGAATCAGTTTGTTGGTGGGGTTGGTGTGGCTTTGACCATAATCATCAAACCATTCATCGGCTGAACGCATGGGCATACTCCTTGCAAGTCATCACATGAACCACACTCTAGCTTATCTCATCAATGCCTGCCAAGTCCTGGCGACAAGCCCATCGACCTGCTCCAGCTCGCCGGCATCGGTGGGGCGTGGATTGCGGTCCAACCATTGGTGATGCTGTTGCTCGATCAATGAGCGCCAAGCCTTCAAAAGTTCGCTCCGGTGCGGGGGCTCTAAGCCACTGAGTGTTTCAATCTGTTGTTCGGGTGAGCGACAAGTGGCAAGCTCTGGCGCATCATGGGCTTGGGTAAGAACACCAAACTCGATGGCGAACTGCAAATCCGTTAGGCGCTGTTTGATCGGGGTTTCCGCCCGCTCGTTGAGTTGTTTTTGACGCATCTCTTTGAGGGTTTGCGCGGTGGACGCTTTGTCTCGTTGACGCCTGAGCGTTTCTTGACGAATCGCTTCAAATGGCGCTTCTAGTTTTGGGTCACCGGCAACCCAGCGGGCGCGGATTAAGGCTTGGTGCTCCCACAGCCAAGCGCTGTCTTGTTGGTAGCGTCCAAACTGATCAATCTCACTGACCAACGAGCCAGCCCGGCCATTGGGTCTGAGTCGAGTATCGATCTCAAACAAACGCCCGCCGGGCAGGGGCAGCTGCATAAAAGAGATCAGGCGCTGGGCAATCCGTGCCATCTCGCCAGAGGTGGAGTGGGCATCATGCAAGAACACACAATCAAGATCTGAGCCATAGTGCATGGTGCGAGCGCCACAGTTGCCATAGGCAATGACCGCCAGCGGCGTGTCTGTCTCGAGACTTTGTAAGATGACTTGGATGCAAGTCTCGGCCACTTGAGTGAGCGCGAGGCTGGCTTGATCGGGTGTGATTTGACGACTGACCTCGGCCAGGGCCACGCGCAAGAAACAGGCTTGTCGCCATCGGCCCAAGGCATTGAGGCCAAGCTCTGGGTCATTGGGGTCAATGTCTGGGTGTGCTGGCATGGTGTTTTGGTGAGCAGGATCGATCAAGTCATCCAAAAGCTGTGGTGAACGGATCACCCATTTGGCGATTTGCTCGCTGGCTCGAAAAGCTGAGACCACTCGCTCACAGATTTCAGGTTTCTCATAGAGCAAAGCGAGATAGGCTGAGCGTTGGGCGATTTGCTCAATCAAGTCCATGACATCGGCGAGCCCTTCCATGGGGTCAGGGGCTTGGATCAACACCTCAATTAGCCGAGGCATCAAACGCTCCAGTCTGGCTCGACCTTCTGCGCTCAAAGGACGGCGAGCTAGGCGTTTTTCTAGACCTTGAAGCTCCTCAGCGATGGCTTGGGCGCTCTCAGGCACACCGCGGTGGGCTATTTGGTTGACCAGATCATCGCTCGGTGGCCAGACAAATGGACTCGTGGCGGGCGTCTCCTCTCTTTCTGAGAAGCGATCGCTGAACTCGTCTCTGACCCAATGGCGGTGATGGTCCAGTGCATCGATGAGTGTCTTAGGCTGATCAAAACCCATCAGCCTGGCCAATCGCTCCATCTCCGCAGGACTTTTTGGAAGCTCATGGGTTTGTCTCCCCGTCATGGCTTGCAGGCGATTTTCCAGAGTGCGGAGAAACCCATAAGCCTCTCGCATGGCCTCTGATGTTTTTGGATGGATGTGACCGGATTCAGTGAGTGCTTCCAAGGCGGGCCGAAAGCCTGCCACTTGCAGGCTTGGGTTCCGACCCCCTTCGAGGAGTTGTAAGCTTTGCACCAAAAACTCCAGGGCGCGAATCCCGCCCGGGCCTCGCTTGATATCTAAGCCTTGACCCTTGAGCTGGCTTTGGCCATCGATCTTCTTGTGCAGTGCCCGCAGGCTCTCAAAAATGCCATAGTCCAAGTAGCGACGATAAATAAAGGGCCGGAGTGCTGCGAGTAGGGCATGGCAGGTGGCCTCATCGCCGGCGGCGTGGCTGGCTTTGAGCCAAGCATAGCGCTCCCAGGCTCGGCCCTCTCCCAAAAAATAGGCCTCCATCGCCGGCAGTGACCACACCAGCGCACCCGAGGCCCCAAACGGGCGCAGGCGCGTATCGACCACCCAGCACCGACCTTGAGGGGTGACGGCATCGAGTTGCTGAATCAAGCCCCGCGCCACCTGAGCGAGATATTGCGGCGCCTCGAGTTGCCGAGGTCCGGTGGCTTTGCCATTGCAGCGATAGGCCAAGACCACATCGATGTCTGAATTGAAGTTCAATTCATTGCCACCGAGCTTTCCCAGCCCCAACACCGACAGACCCAGCGGTTCGCCATCAATGCCCATTAATGATCCATATTGATGGGCCACGTGTTGTTCTGAAGCGTGCAAGGCCAGTGCTAAGAGATCGTGAGCGGTCTGGGATAAGCGCTGCCCCATCTCATGGATGTCGATCTCTCCGGTGAGATCCAACCACAGGGCATGGATCGATTGTCCTGCTCGGTAGCGACGGAGTGTGTGCATCCACTCATCCCACTCACGATCTGAGGCAGGCGCTGAGTTAGGGCTTGGGCAGATCGGTGGCTTTTCGATGGACGCATTCACCAATCCCTCAAACTGCCGGTTGGCATTGGCCACATAGTCGCTCAGCTCTAAAAGCTCCGCGGCACTGACCTTGATGGGATAACGTGGCTCCATGCCCCAATTATGCGTCAGCCAAGCCACTGTGTTGGCTTAAGCGGTGGAAGCCAAGGTTGGATTGGCGTGGTTGGGGAATAAAAAAACCCCGGCGCTGGGCCGGGGTTTTCGTCTTTCAAATGGTGCTTAAGAGCAACATCAGAGGCATCAATTACATCATGCCGCCCATGCCACCCATGCCGCCCATGCCACCCATATCAGGGGCACCAGCACCACCCTCATCTTTCTGAGGTTGTTCAGCAATCGCGGCTTCGGTGGTGATCATCAGACCGGCCACTGAGGCTGCGTTTTGTAGCGCTGAACGTGTGACTTTGGTTGGGTCGAGAATGCCTTCTTGAATCATGTCGACATACTCAGAGGTCGCGGCGTTGTAACCGAAGTTACCTTTGCCCTCGGCCACTTTGGCCAAGACCACAGAAGGCTCGCCGCCTGAGTTAGACACGATTTTGCGAAGGGGCTCTTCCATGGCGCGCATGGCAATCTTAATGCCCACAGTTTGCTCTTCGTTTTTGCCAGTGAGGTCGGAAATGGCGGCCAAAGCGCGAACCAGGGCTGTACCACCGCCGGGGACCACACCTTCTTCAACCGCAGCGCGAGTGGCGTGCAAAGCATCTTCCACACGGGCTTTTTTCTCTTTCATTTCGATCTCAGTGGCTGCACCGACTTTGATCACGGCCACACCGCCAGCGAGTTTGGCCACACGCTCTTGGAGTTTTTCGCGGTCATAGTCTGAAGTGGCTTCTTCCGCTTGAACACGGATTTGGCTCACGCGTGCTTCGATGGCAGAAACGTCACCGGCGCCATCAATGATGGTGGTGTTTTCTTTGCTGATCTGAACTTTCTTGGCAGAACCGAGGCTATCGAGCTCTGTTTTTTCCAAGCTCAAGCCCACTTCTTCAGAAATCACTTGACCACCGGTCAAAATCGCCATGTCTTCGAGCATCGCTTTGCGACGATCGCCAAAGCCTGGGGCTTTAACGGCGGCCACTTTAACGATGCCACGGAGGTTGTTGACCACCAATGTGGCCAAGGCCTCACCTTCGATGTCTTCAGCCACGATCAACAGGCTACGACCGGCCTTGGCCACACCTTCCAAGATGGGCAGCAAGTCACGGACGTTTGAGATTTTCTTGTCGTGCAGGAGGATGTAGGGGTTATCCAAATCCACTTGCATGGTTTGTTGGTCAGTGACGAAGTAAGGAGAGAGGTAACCGCGGTCAAACTGCATGCCCTCGACCACGTCGAGTTCATTTTCCAGTGACTGACCTTCTTCAACGGTGATCACGCCTTCTTTACCGACTTTGCCCATGGCCTCAGCGATGATGCTGCCGATCTCTTCATCGGAGTTGGCAGAGATCGTACCGACCTGAGCGATGGCTTTGTCGTCCGAGCAAGGGGTTGAGATGTTCTTCAACTCTTCAACGGCGGCTTTGACTGCGTGGTCAATACCACGCTTCAAGTCCATTGGGTTCATGCCAGCAGCCACCGACTTCAGGCCTTCACGCAGCATAGCGTGCGCCAGAACGGTCGCGGTGGTGGTGCCATCACCAGCGGCATCTGAAGTTTTTGATGCCACTTCTTTCACCAACTGGGCACCCATGTTCTCGAACTTGTCTTCGAGTTCGATTTCTTTGGCCACAGAGACCCCATCTTTGGTCATGGTGGGGGCGCCGAAGCTCTTTTCTAAGATCACATTACGGCCTTTCGGGCCCAGCGTGACGCTGACGGCTTTGGCCAGTGTATCCACACCTTTTAAGATGCGGTTACGAGCGTCTTCTGCAAAACGTACGTCTTTAGCACTCATGTTTCTAGTCCTTCGAATTCAATGTAAATTTGTGGATAGATGACGATTTTGGTTGATCAGTTTTTAAGTTGATCAGCGATCACTCAATGATCGCCATGATGTCGTCTTCACGCATCACCAACAGCTCATCACCATCGACCTTGACCTCTGTCCCAGAGTATTTGCCGAACAAGACGGTGTCGCCAACTTTGACATCCAGCGCTTTTGTCTCGCCGTTGTCTAAGATCTTGCCATTGCCAACAGCCAGTACTTCACCCCGGATGGGTTTTTCAGTGGCGCTGTCAGGAATGACAATACCGCCTGGACTGGTGCGCTCTTCTTCAACGCGTTTAACGATGACGCGGTCATGTAAAGGACGCATTTTCATGGGTTATTTCTCCCTTCCAACTCATCAATGATTAGGTTTAATTCACCCCGTAGGCAGTCCATCTGCCCCAGGGCGTGTTTTCAAAGACAGTACTTGGATCCAGCACCAATCTTTGAGACGCCCGATCAAGATGGAGTCCACCCAAGCCCTTTTCAAGGGCCAAGGTGCAATCTTTCTAAGAAATCGACCAAGGGGGGCTAGAATAGGGGGCTATGGATGATGTTAAGGCCCTAACTATCGCTCAAACCACCTGCGCGAGCACCTCCGATGCCACCGCCCTGGCTGAAGCCTTGGTGCGCGAGCACTTGGCGGCGTGTGTGAACATCGGCCCGCCATCGCGGTCAGTTTATCCGTGGGATGGTGCCATTGAAGTGGCCGAGGAGGTGGTGTTGACCATCAAAACCGCCGCCCACAAGACCGAGGCTCTGAAAGCCTTTATCGAGACCCATCACGGCTATGATGTGCCTGAGCTTTTGTTGTTTACAATCAACGATGGTCTGCCGGCCTACCTAGACTGGGCCAATGATTGGCTGGGACAAGACTGAGATCAATATTGAGACCGCATGAGTACTGACGCCATAACCACAAAGCACGCCACCGCCCCATCAGGCCTGACCCAACGGCCAAGGTGGGCTGTTTGGTTGCAAGCGCTTATCTGGGCGGGTGTGGTCTGGGGCATGGCTTGGAGTGCCCAAGCTCAAACCATCTCCGCCGACGACTTATTGCCGGTGGAAGAGGCCTTTGCCCTAGAGGCTGAACGCTCCAACGATGCCGTGGTGCTCACTTGGACCATTGCGCCGGGGTACTACCTCTACCGCCACGCTTTTGATATCCGCTCAGAACAAGCCACGCTGGGTGAGCCAGAGATTCCGCGAGGCGAGGTCACCACCGACGAGTTCTTTGGAGAGACAGAGACTTACCGCGGGCGTGTTCAGGTGGTGGTGCCTTTGATTGAGGCGCCGGCTGGATCTCTAGATGTTCGAGTGGCCTCTCAAGGCTGCGCGGACTTGGGCGTGTGTTATCCACCCCACCGACAGTTGTTGAGTTTGGATGGCCCAGCCGTGCCTCTGGCTGGTCCCAGCACTAACAAAAACAACGGCCTAGCTCTGAGCGACTGGAACAGCTCGTCGAATACAGGCGCTTTAGATGGCGTGTTGGCGAGCTCGGGTGCTGCCTTGCCCGCCGAGGAGGCCTTTTCAATTGAAGCGATTGCCATGGCCCCCGATGCCTTATTGCTTCGTCTTCGCGCGGCGCCCGATTACTACATCTATAGAGACAGCCTGGCGGTGCGCGTGGGGGATCCCTCCATCACCGTCTCAGGCCTAGAGTTGCCCGAGGCCCAAGCCATCACCGACGAATACTTTGGTGACACCTTCGTCTACTTTGATGAAGTAGAGGTGCCGGTTGGCGTGATGCGCGGAGCGGGTACGGCGATGTCGGTAGATGTCGAGGTGGATTTCCAAGGCTGTCTGACCGATGGGATTTGTTATCCACCCATGACCCGGTCGATGGCCGTGGCACTGCCGGCTGCCTTGGAGTCCAGCGAGTCACCGATATCATCCGTGGCAGGGCCTTCAGTCGCCTCAGGCTCAGAACAAGACCGGTTGGCGCTGGCCTTATCAGAAACACCCATCCTGGCACTGGCTTTGTTTTTGCTGGCGGGGGTGCTATTGGCCTTTACGCCCTGTGTTTTTCCCATGGTCCCCATTTTGTCGGGTCTCATCGCCGGTGAAGGCGATGAGATCAACACCGGACGCGCGTTTCGTTTGTCGCTGGTCTATGTCTTATCCATGGCGCTGGTCTACACCGCCTTTGGTGTGGTGGCCGGTGTCTTTGGCCAGAACCTACAGGCCGTGTTCCAGCACCCGGCGGTGCTGATTTCCTTTGCGGTGTTATTTGTGCTGCTCTCGTTGGCCATGTTTGGCTTTTATGAGCTGCAACTCCCCAGTCGATTGCAAACCAAACTCAATGAGCTCTCCAACCGCACCGAGGGTGGCACGCTCATGGGCGCGGCCATCATGGGGGCCTTGTCTGCCTTGGTGGTGGGGCCGTGTGTCGCCCCAGCTCTGATGGGGGCGCTCATCTACATTGGCCAGACAGGTGATGCGGTGCTCGGTGGGGCCGCGTTGTTTGCCATGGCCATTGGCATGGGCATTCCTTTGATGATTTGGGGGACATCGGCGGGTAAACTTC
>CAJXNU010000069.1 GCA_913057255.1 uncultured Wenzhouxiangella sp. | reverse complement strand
AGGCCGGTGGCCAATAGCACCCCTTGCGATCGTGAGGGCTTAGTCCATTGTTTCATCGAGTTCATGAATCAGGTCTCCTAAAAATGTGGATGGGAGACCCGGTCGTGCACGGGGGATGAGCAAAGAGTGGGCGGTGATGTCAGCACCGAGTCCGTTCTTTGGGTTCCTGTCCCTACGCCGGCATGATCCGGATCAGGTTCAACGGGTCCTTCTAATGTCGAAGTCTCAGGCCAGCGGCCACCCCGAGGAATCCCGCATAGTCTAACGCAGCTGGATCATCACGCGTTGAATTGAGACTGGAATTTGGTCCAAACCCTCGCTATGCTCAAACCATCGAGACTCGCTCAGTCACCCTTTGATGGGATAAGGAGATAAAGATGCGTCACGCTTTGCTGGTTGTATCGCTGGTTTGGATCATGGGCTGGGCATGGTCGGCCGAAGCCACTCAGTCAAATGATATGCAACGCAATGATCCTCGCCTAAACCAAGGACCGAAGCCCATTGCTGAGGGCAATTCGGCGATGGTGTCTACTCAATTGCCGATCGTCACAGAAACCGCTTTGGCCGTTTTGGAGCGAGGCGGCAATGCGGTCGATGCGATGATCACCGCGACTTTCTTGCAACATGTGGTCGACTATCACCAAGTCTCTCACTTTGGCACCATGTCAGGTATCTACTACGAAGCCGACACCGGCGAGTATCACGTCATCAGTGGGGTGGGTGCTCGTCCTTTGGCCGGTCGCTGTGGTGAGGGTGATCCATCCCGAGTCTCGATCGGTGGTGTGGTCCGGGCGATGGGTGCGCTGGCGGATCGTTGGGGCACCCTAGAGTGGTCTGAGTATCTTCAGCCTGCCATCCAAGCGGCCACCGAGGGCGTGGAGATGAGCTCTTTTATGTATGGCATCAACTACAACTTGATGCAAACCGGCGACTCAGGCGGATTGATTGATAACCCTGAAGCGCGTGATTTTTATATGCCCGATGGATTTCTGGTGCCCGTGGGTGAGCGTTGGCAGATGCCTGCGCTGGCGGCGCATTTAACGGCCCTTGCTGAACAAGGACCTGATTACATGTATGAGGGTGAGTGGGCGGAGAAGTTCGTCGATGCCGCCCGTGCCAAAGGCCACTGTGTGGCACCGGAGGACTTGGCCGAGTATGAAGTGCAATGGCAAGAGCCGGTTCGATTTAGTTACAACGGACATTCCATGGTGGGATCAGCCCCTCCGGATACCGGTGGTGCCTTTGTGGGTTTGAGCTTAAACATGCTCCAGCACTTTGATCTCGCCGACCGACCCCATTACTCAGAGTCGGCCGAGACTTTAGAGATCATGGCGCGCGTGTTTGGTCGGGCCAGTGAAGAGACTCGGCGCATGATCAATGACCCATTGGCTATGCAAGTGCCGACCGATATTTGGATGTCTGATGCCTATGGCCAAATGGCAGCCGATATTGTCAAAGCCTCCATGCGCCAGCCCGGTGTGAGTTTGTCTGCGCCCTCGGATGATGGTGAGGAAGAGGCCATGACCTTGGGCAGCGACCATAACGTGATTGTGGACGAACAGGGCAACTGGTTTAGTGTGCTGCACACCGGCCATGGGGGCGCGCCTGGGGTGCTGGTCGATGGTGTTCGCGCCACGGGATCGACAGCGCGTGCGTTCACCCAAGGACCGGGGCGGCGTTTGGTATTGCCCATCACTGCCTTAATGATTGAAAAAGACGGCAAGCCCTGGTTGGCGATGGGGACTCCAGGCATGCCACCACAACCCGTGACCCAGGTCTTGACCAATATCTTGGATTGGGACATGCATCCGGCTGAAGCGGCGAGTGTGCCTCGGTTTTGGGCATGGTTGGGCAATGAGCCTGGCATTCGGATTGAATCCAGAATCAGCGATGAGGTCCGCCAAGGGATTCGTGAATCGGGATTGCCGTTGTCTGATTTGGGACCTTATTACTGGTCGACTGGGTCCATGCAGATTGTATGGCGTGATGAGGAAACCGGCAGACTCTATGGGGTGAGTGATCCTAGACGCTTGGGGTGGCCAGCGGGTTATTGACTCGGGGCATGATGGCTTGGTCGAGATGACCAAGCCATTCGCTGGGTTATTGAGGCATTGGACGGTTGAATGCGGCTTCGAACTGCCCTCGGATGTCCTCTAGAGTGAAATCGTGGTGTTGCGGGCCACTGTGGGCAATCTTGATCGAGCCCATCAACGACCCAAGACAACAGGCATCCACCGGTTGCCAACCACGGTCTAGCCCGAACAATAGGCCGGCTCGATAGGCATCGCCACAGCCGGTCGGATCGATAATATCGTCTGGTTTGACCGAGGGAATCTTTGTTTCGCCGTCTCGAGTGATGAGCTCTGAACCCTCGGCCCCATGAGTGATGATCACCCCACCATCGAGGTGTTCGATCACCGTTTTTCGGCTCAAACCCGTTTTTTCTTTCAACATGGCCCATTCGTATGAGTTCAAGGTCAGCCATGTGGCGTTTTTGATCATCTTAAAAAGCTCATCGCCATTGAACATTGGTAGTCCCTGGCCAGGGTCAAACAAATGTGGAATGCCAGCGGCAGCAAATTGATCCGAGTGATCCAACATGGCTTGTTTGCCATCGGGCGAGATCGAGCCATAGGTGATGCCCGCATCGGTAGGGATGACTTGTCGATGATTCTCACTCATCGCACCCGGATGAAAAGCGGTGATTTGGTTGTCATCTAAATCAGTGGTGATAAAGGCCTGAGCGGTCCACTCAGTTTCAATGGCAGACACATGGTCTTGGTTGATGCCCAGTTTTTCTAAATATTCTCGGTATTGGGCAAAGTCTGCGCCCACGGTGGCCATGGGGACAGGGTCACCCCCGAGCTTTTTTAGAGTGTAGGCGATGTTGCCCGCACAACCACCGAAGTTTCGGTGCAATTCAGGGACCAAAAAAGCCACATTGAGCATGTGGGTCTTGTCTGGAAGGATGTGGTCTTTGAACCGTTCGGGAAAGACCATGATCGTGTCAAACGCCAACGAACCACAAATCATCACCGCCATGAATTGTCTCGACTTTACTTTAAATGGGTTTATTGCATTGTACCCTGTAGGGTATACAATAACTTCAGTAGGCCTCGATTAAATACAACAGGCGGATCAACCAACATGTTCAAACATTTGCGGGGATTGTTCTCCAACGATCTATCCATCGATTTGGGTACAGCCAACACCCTGGTGTTTGTGCGTGGTCAGGGCATCGTCTTAAATGAGCCCTCGGTGGTCGCGGTTCGAATGGAAAGAGGCCCTGGCGGCCCGCAGTCAGTGGCGGCTGTCGGCTCTGAAGCCAAGAAAATGCTGGGTCGGACCCCTGGCAATATCCGCACCACTCGCCCGCTCAAAGATGGGGTGATCGCGGATTTTGATATGACCGAGCAAATGCTCCAGTACTTCATTCGTAAAGTCCACGAGGCCCGCTTCTTGCGCCCCAGCCCGCGCGTGTTGGTGTGTGTGCCCTGCTCATCCACGCAGGTCGAGCGCCGCGCGATTAAAGAATCGGCAGAAGGCGCTGGCGCTCGAGAAGTATTTTTGATCGAAGAGCCGATGGCCGCGGCGATTGGCGCCGGCATCCCCATCCACGAAGCGCGCGGTTCGATGGTGCTCGACATTGGTGGAGGAACGACCGAGGTGGCGGTGTTGTCTCTAAACGGCATTGTCTATTCCAACTCAGTGCGCATTGGAGGCGATCACTTCGATGAGGCCATCGTCAATTATGTTCGCCGCATCTATGGCACCTTAATCGGTGAGGCCACCGCTGAGCGCATTAAAGTCGAGATCGGTTGTGCGGTGCCGCCTGAGGAAGAAATTGAGATTCAGGTCTCGGGTCGAAGCCTCGCAGAAGGCGTTCCAAAAATGATCACCATGACCTCCACTCAGGCCAACGAGGCGCTGGGCGAGGCCTTGGCCATGATCGTGGCCGCTGTCAAAACCGCCTTGGAACAAACGCCCCCTGAGCTGTGCGCGGATGTGGCTGAGACCGGCATTGTGCTCACTGGCGGTGGTGCACTGCTCCGTGATCTCGACAAGCTCATCATGAAAGAGACCGGTTTGCCCGTGATCATTGCTGACGACCCACTGACGTGTGTGGCCCGTGGTGGTGGACGCGCGCTAGAGATGATGGACGAGAACCGGGGCGACTTCTTCTCAGACTAGTGGCTATGTCCCGCAGCACGTCACGCGCGGCGGGTGACCTCACCCAACACACCTCCCGTTTGGTTGGCTATGCCTTGGTCGCCATTTTCTTAATGGCCCTGGATCAACGCGGGCAGTATCTCGATCGCTTCCACCAAGCCGTCCGGCACCTCACAGAGCCCGTGCTGTTGGCGATTGAAGCGCCCATTCGATGGGCAGGCGCGGGCAGCGATTGGTTGCGCTCGACCCAAGCGCTGTTGCAACAAAACGAAGACCTCACCGAAACCGTGCGACAGCAACAAGCCGCCGCGTTAAGTTTGGATGCCTTGGTAGAAGAGAACAAAGAATTGCGGGCGCTATTGGGTCTCGATGCGGCAGCGGAGCAGGAATTCATCACCGCACGCGTGATCTCGGTGGATCTCAACCCCTTTTCGCATCGGGTGGTCATTGACCGCGGGCAACGCCATGGCATTGTCACGGGTTTGGCGGTGGTCGATCAAGGCGGTTTGGTTGGCCAGGTCGACACGGTCACCGCTCTCACCGCCAGTGTGATTTTGATTACCGATCCAGACCATGCATTGCCCGTGCGCGTGGCGAGAACCGCGGATGTGACCCTGGCCTATGGCGGGGGTCTAGACAATGATCTGTCTTTGCCTGATCTTCCGATGAATATGGATTTGGTCATCGGTGATGAGCTGATCACTTCAGGCTTGGGTGGTGTGTTCCCACCCGGTCTGCCCGTGGCCCGTATTGAAGCCATCGATCGGCCCGAGGGCCAGAGCTTTGCCGTGGCCTCAGCCACGCCATTTGGCCAACACGACCGATCTCGTTTTGTGATGGTGGTCAAAGAGCAAAGACAGACGCCAGAGCCAGCGACCGAAACCGATGAGCCATCCGAGGCGGATCCATTGCAGGTCGACTCACCGGAGACGGCGCCGGCGGACGGCGGCGAGCAATCCACTGAGAGCGCGGTGAGCGGCAATGGCTGAGCGGCAGTTTTCGGATCAGACCTTGATGATCATCAGTCTGGTGGTCGCCTTTGTGCTGACCTTGATTCCGCAGCCGGAATTGATTCGACCGATTTGGCCTTTTTGGGTGGCCATGGTGATGATCTACTGGGCGCTGGAAGGCAACCGATTGCGTCATCTTGGCCAAGCCTTTGTGATTGGTCTTTTGTTGGATGTATTCACGGGCTCACTCTTGGGTCAGCATGCACTGAGTTTGTTGGTGATTTCTTTCTTATTGGAACGCTTCCGAAACCAATTGCGCTTTTTTCCACCGTGGCAACAAGCAGCGGCGGTGATGGCCTTATTGCTCAATGACCGCGTGTTGCAGCTGTGGGTGGTGATCGTGGGTAACGAACCTTGGCCACCGCTGTTGTGGTGGACGGCGCCTTTGGTGGGCATGGTGCTGTGGCCGTGGCTCTTTCTGGCCCTGGATGCGTTGCGGCAAAAGCGCCGCTTACCGGCCTGATGCGCTTTTGGTGGCGCCAAGAGAGAACTCGGGTCCGCGATGCGGTCGCGGAGTCTCGTTTGATCGACCGGCGCTATCGGGTCATCGGCGTGTTGATGTGCGTCTTGCTCATAGCCCTAGCTTGGCGCTTTGCCACTCTCCAAATCTTTGATCATGCCCTCTATGCCGGTCGCGCGGAGAGTAACCGCGTGAGTTTGCGAGCTCTGCCACCCACCCGAGGCTTGATCTTCGACCACCGAGGTCAGATCTTGGCCGAGAACCGACCCGCTTACCGATTGGTCATCGTCCCAGAGCGCGTGGCTGATCTTGAGAGCACACTGCAGGCGATTGCCGATTTGGTCCCAGTCTCTGATAACGAGCGGGCACGGTTTGAGCGACAGCGTCAGCGCTCACGGCGCTTCCAGGCGATTCCATTGAAAGGCAATTTGGATCCGGAGTCGGTGGCGCGTTTGGCGGCCAATCGCCACCGGTTGCCAGGTGTTGAAGTCGAGCCTTACTTGATTCGTCACTATCCGCATGGGGAATTGTTCGCCCATGTGCTGGGCTATGTGGGCCGCATTGACCAAAGCGATTTGGGTGAATTGGGGACCGAGCGGTATCGCGCCACCACGCATGTGGGACGGACAGGTCTCGAGCAAACGTATGAATCGCTGTTACACGGTGAGCCCGGTGTGGAGAAAGTCGAGACCAACGCGCAGGGTCGGGTGGTGCGTGTGTTGGACCGTCAAGACCCCATCGATGGACAAGATCTCACCGTGACCCTGGATCTCAACCTGCAGCGGGCGGCGGTGGAGGCTCTGGGCGACCAAGCGGGCGCGATTGTGGTCTTAGATGTGGAGACCGGCGCGGTTCGCGCGCTGGTGAGTCAACCGGGGTTTGATCCCAATTGGTTTGTCAATGGCATCAGCGAGACCAACTATCAGGCGCTGTTGTCCAACCCCAAACGACCATTGTTTAACCGGTTTTTGCAAGGCGCTTATGAGCCAGGATCCACCATTAAGCCGTTCTTGGCACTGGCGGGTTTGTCAGAAGGTGCCATTGACCCATTTGAGGAAAAGTTTTCTCGCGGATTTTTTGAGCTCGATGGCGAAGGCCGCCGGTATCGCGATTGGAAGCGCGAGGGCCACGGTTGGGTGGATTTAGAAAAAGCCTTGGCCGAGTCGGTGAACGTGTATTTTTATGAACTGGCGATGGACTTGGGCATCGATCGCATGTCTCGCGAGTTGGCCTTGTTTGGGTTTGGTCAACCCACCGGCATTGACTTATCGGGTGAGGGCGATGGGCTACTGCCCACCCGCCGGTGGAAACGGGCGCAATTTAATGAGGCGTGGTTTCCAGGCGAGACGGTGATCACCGGCATCGGTCAGGGATTTGTGGTGGCCACGCCGCTGCAACTGGCGCACGCCACGGCACTTTTGGCCGCTGGGGGAGAGGCGCCTTCTCCTTATTTATTGAACCCCAACCCCTCGCGTCAGCGCGTCTTGCACCAACCCCAAGATTGGGAAGCGGTCTATCAAGGCATGGAGTCAGTGATTCATGGGCCCACAGGCACCGCACGGGCAGTGGCCAGTCAAGTGCCCGTTCGCTTTGCTGGAAAAACGGGCACCGCACAAGTCTTTGGTTTGCCCGATGAAGCCGATGCTGTCGATGAAAGAAGCCAAGAAAATCTCCCTGAACACTTAAGAAACCATGCCTTATTTATTGGCTATGTCCCAGCCGATGAGCCCCGGTGGGCGGTGAGTGTGGTGGTGGAGCATGGCGGGGGTGGGGCGAGCGTGGCCGCCCCGATTGGGGCCGAGGTGATGGCAGAGCTCGCGACATGGATGAGTCAAGAGGAGCCAAGCGAGACCTTAGCCAATGCGCCAGGGGGTGAGGGCCCATGAGCTGGCGCATCTTAGGTCGACATGGGTTTGAGTTCTTTCGGCTCGATCCCATTTTAATGGCGCTATTGGGCGTGCTGATGGTCGCAGGGCTGGCAGTCCTCTACAGCGCCGGCGAACAAAACATGACCTTGATCTGGAATCAAGCTGCCCGACTGGGGGTGGGTTTGGTGGGCTTGGTGGTGCTTGCCCAGGTGCCGCAGCGACTGTGGTTGGTGTGGGCACCCTACATCTTTTTGCTGGCTTTGCTGCTGCTGGTCGCCGTTGAGTTTATCGGCGTGGGCCGCGGCGCCCAGCGCTGGATTGATCTCAAAGTCATTCAATTCCAACCTTCTGAGGCCATGAAAGTGGCCTTGCCTTTGATGCTGGCGGCGTTTTTATCCAAAAGACCCCTGCCGCCCAATACATCGACGGTGCTGTTGGCTCTGGTTGTTATCGCTGTTCCGTGCGCTCTGATTTTGGTCCAGCCTGATCTGGGTACAGCCGTTTTGATTGGTATGGGTGGCGCATCGGTGCTCTTTTTGGCCGGGCTTCGCTGGCGTGTGATTACAGGCCTAGTGGCTTTGGCGATTGCTGCAGCCCCGATCCTTTGGTTCAATCTCCGTCCCTATCAACAAAATCGCATCTTGACCTTTTTAGATCCAGAGCGGGATCCATTGGGCCAGGGTTGGAACATTCTCCAATCAAAGATTGCGGTGGGCTCCGGGGGTTGGTCAGGCACCGGTTACCTGTCGGGGTCACAATCGCATTTGGAGTTTTTGCCCGAACCCCACACCGATTTTATTTTCTCGGTGCTGGCAGAAGAGTTTGGCTTCGTGGGCGTGGTGGTGATCTTGGTGCTCTATGGCGCGATCATTTTTCGTTGTTTGCAGCTGGCTCATCAGTCCAGTGGGCCTTTTGCCCGACTCCTCATTGGGGGTTTGGTGTTTTTGTTCTTTGCCTATGTGTTGGTCAATATCGCCATGGTCAGCGGCTTGTTGCCGGTGGTGGGTGTGCCTCTGCCATTGATGAGTTACGGCGGGACCTCTGCTGCAACCATTTTGGCCAGTTTTGGTCTCATTCAAGGACTGCATGCCCAGCGACGCTTTATGGGCCCGTGATCCATGCTATAAATTGAACGCTTGGGCGTTTAGATGCCGGCAGTGTCATTGTTTTAGCTTGGCGCTTAGCAAAAAAATAATGTCACAACCGTTAGAGTGGTGATGTCGACGATCGCCCAATCAAGCGCTCGGTGTACGAGTCAATTTTTAAAGTCAAATGATCTAACAAAGGATGAGAGCACGCATCATGATGAAACAATGGATGGTCTTGGGTTTGGTTGCTGTGGGTTTTTTAAATATCGCGTGGGCTGAGCCTCACCCAGGTGCCGATGCTTTCGTCACGCGCATGGCCCAAGAACACTCAGTGGACCCGGAGCTCATTCGCTCGGTCTTAAATGAGGCCGAATACAAGCAAAGCATCATCGATGCCATGACCCGTCCAGCCGAAGCCAAGCCTTGGCACGACTACCGCCCCATCTTTTTAACCGACACCCGCATCGCCGGTGGCGTGGAATTTTGGCGGGCCAATCAGCCCTTGTTAGAGCGGGTCAGTGAAGAGTTTGGCATCCCCATCGAAATGGTGGTGGCCATTGTTGGGGTGGAGACCAATTACGGCATGAACACTGGCAGTTTCCGAGTGATCGATGCCTTGGCGACGCTGGGTTTTTACTATGAGCCCAGAAGCGCATTCTTTTCCTCAGAGTTGGGGCATTTCTTGGCCTTGGCCAACGAAGAAGGACTGCCACTGACGGACATTCGAGGCTCGTATGCCGGGGCCATGGGCTTGGGCCAGTTCATCCCGTCGAGTTATCGCGCCTACGCGGTGGATTTTGATGGCAGTGGCCATCGCGATTTGTGGCGCTCCTTGCCAGACGCTTTGGGCTCAGTGGCCAATTATTTGGCCAAGCACCGCTGGATTGAAGGCCAAGCGATTGCCTTGCCCATCACCGAGGTGCCGGCTGATGTGAGCACCGAAGCTTTTGGCATGAAGCCAGAACACAGTCTAGAAGACATCGCCGAGATGGGCTTTGTGTTCGATGCAGCCGACTTAGATCCCAGTACACCCGCCACCGTGATTGAGTTGGAGGGAGAATCTGGTCCGGAGTACTGGTTGGGCTTGAACAATTTTTATGTGATCACCCGCTACAACCGCTCACCCCTGTATGCCATGGCGGTCACGCAATTGGCTGAGGCGATTGCCCAACAGGCCCTATGAGATCGATGGTGGACGCACCGGCCTGGGCGCGTTGGCTACTGTTGGTGCTGGTGATCTTGGTGTTGGCGGCCTGCACACCGCGCTATCTCAGAGACGGCCCGCCCGATCAGGTCCTCGATGTGTCGCTCATCGAGCCTGTCAATCCCAAGCCTGAGCCATTGAGCGCCTATGGCAACCACAGCCCCTATGAGGTGATGGGCGAGAGGTATGAGGTCTTGCCCACGGCGACAGGCTATGTCGAGCAAGGCACAGCCTCTTGGTATGGGCAAGCCTTTCATGGGCGCCTCACCTCATCGGGTGAGCCCTATGACCTGTATCAATTGACGGCCGCGCATAAGACCTTGCCGTTGCCCAGCTATGTTGAAGTTCGACGTCTCGATACCGACCAATCCATCATTGTTCGCGTCAACGACCGCGGCCCGTTTAAGCCCGGGCGCATCATTGATTTGTCGTGGGCGGCGGCGGTGAAATTGGGCATGGACCAAGTCGGTACCGCGCCGGTGGAGGTCAAGGCACTCACCTTTGATGGCCCGCCACCGATGATCGCCCGTCCCGCCCGCCTGCCAGTGTGGGTGCAGGTCGGTGCGTTTTCCAATGCCGATAATGCCAGACAATTACAGCAGCGCCTGGAAGGCGCAGGGCTTGGGCCGGTGGCCTTTGAGCCCCCGAAAGACCGCCGCGATCGCGTGTGGCGGGTGAGAGTGGGGCCGATATTGGAGGCCGCCGAGGCCATTGAGGTGATTGGCCAATTGCTTGAACTGGGCCTAGATCAGGCCCAATATGTGTATCCTTAAAGAGAACCCCATGCCGAAACGAGCCATGATCATGAATTCGATGCGTCAACTTTGTTCGATTTTGCTCGCGCCCATCGCGGCTATTGCAGTATTGGCAGCTGTCATGAGCCATGGCACTGCGGTGCAGGCCCAAGTCGCAATCCCGCAACCACCGCCGGTGGATGCCGAGAGTTATATCTTGCTGGATTTCCATTCCCAGCAAATCATTGCCGAAAAAGACGCGCATATGCCGGTGGAGCCGGCGAGCATCACCAAGCTGATGACCTCATATGTGGCCTTTAACGAACTCGAGCGCGGCAACATGGCACTCGACGATGAGGTGCTGATCTCCGAGCGTGCTTGGCGGACGGGGGGTTCGCGCATGTTTGTGCAGGTCAATACGCGAGTGGATGTCGAGTCCTTATTAAAAGGCATCATCATTCAATCGGGCAACGATGCCAGCGTGGCCATTGCCGAATACATTGCTGGCACCGAAGAAGCGTTTGCCCTCCTCATGAACGAATATGCCAAAGCGCTTGGCATGAAAGACACCTTTTATGTCAACGCCACGGGCCTGCCCGATCCGGCGCAAATGACCTCCGCTTGGGATTCG
>CAJXNU010000068.1 GCA_913057255.1 uncultured Wenzhouxiangella sp. | reverse complement strand
TCCCCTTCGTCTAGAGGCCTAGGACACCGCCCTTTCACGGCGGTAACAGGGGTTCGAATCCCCTAGGGGACGCCAAGCAAGACAAAAGCCCGCCTTCAGTGCGGGCTTTTTTTATGCGCAGTCAGTATGATGGTAAGGGGAAATACCCAGAGTCTTTGACTAGCTAGGAGCGTTGTGTGTGGCACAGTTGCCTGATGAAACCACATTAAAGCAGTGGGGCTGGGGCATCTCTGTCTTGCCAGCTCTCCTGTGGATCTTGAGTTGGTTTGCTCTAAAGTTTGTCTTACCGGCTTTTCCTAGCTTAGTCACGACGTTTGGCGCGTCGCACCACGAGTTGCAACTTTCAATCGTGGCGTTTTTACTGTGTTACGCGCTCACGCAGCCATTTTGGGGCTCGCTGTCGGAGCGTTATGGTCGAAGGCCCATATTGTTGATAGCACTGACCATCTGCGCGCTGGGCTCTCTTGTGGTGGTTGTTTCTCAAAGCATGGAGGTGTACATGCTTGGGCGTTGTCTGGAAGGCGTTGGCGCAGGTGCAATCAGCCCTGTTTGCCGCGCTGTGTTTGTCGATAGTTATGAACGGGGTGTGCTCGCCAAGAAAGTCGCGGTGATCTCGAGCATTGTTGCTTTGATGCCTGCCGTAGCGCCACTTTTGGCGGGTTATATGGTGGTGCAATTGGGGTGGCGCTCGCTGTTTGTGTTTTTTGGCATGGTCACAGTCGTTTTGATGATCTTGACGGCGTGGCGTTTGCCAGAGACGTCTCGTCAGGACGAGCGGCCGGGGATCAAAGTACTACTTGAGCAATACGCGATGGTGTTCAAGCATCGGACATTTTGGCAGGCCACTGGCGTCTATGCTCTATTGACTGGAGGATTAATCGCTTATTACGCAGCCACTCCCTTTTGGTATGTGTTTCATTTCAAGATCTCAGAGTCCATTTTTTCCTATTTTTCATTGCTGAGCGCGCTGTGTTACGTCGCGGGTACTTTTGGCGCCAAGCATTTTATTAAGATTCACTCCATCGGCTGGGTGCAACGAAGAGGCCTGCTGCTCTTGTTGGGTTATGCCGTGGCCGTTTGGGCTTTGTCGGTGATGCCATCTTCTATTGCGCTTTTGGTTTTAATGGCCTCAGGATTTGGATTTTTGGCAGGCTGGATGATGCCCTCGGCCAGTGCGATTGCAATGACCTCTTTGCCTTCTGCAGCCGGTGCGGCCTCAGCCATGTTGACCTTGACCATATTCGGACTGAGTTCAGGGCTTTCTTGGGTCACAATGAAAATTGATGTGTCCAACCTGTTCGCACCGGTTGCTTATTTCAGTGGATTGGCACTGCTGGCTGGTTTGCTGAATTGGAAAATGAGACCTGACTCAATCACCTGACTCTAATCGCTATCACGGAACCATCCGATGTCAATCTTTCTTGCCTTATTGGCCACCGCCGTTGTTGAGCTCACCTTGCGCTATGGCTTTGATGCCTCATTGCCTGGGCTTGCCTTTGTCGGGCTTTATTTGGTTTTCTTTTATCTCATCGACTATTGGAGGAAACGCTTTAGTCAGAGCGATCAGACCGAGGTTTGGGCAGATAATTGGGGTGAATACCCTGAGGAGAGTTTGGCCACACTCGAAGCATCCGGGCCAGTGAGGCGCTTTGGGAAATGGGCCATGTTTTTGGTTTTCTTTGGAACTCAGTTGTTGGTGATTCTCAATCCCTATCAATTGATCGAGATACTCAAACAGTTGGCAGGCAATGCCAGATTGGCGGCTCGGGAGAAAAAAACAGGGAATAACAAACAGCACTATGAGACCCAGCTTGATTATCGCTTGCCATTTGACGGCGAGTGGCTGGTACTCAATGGAGGGATGACCCCGAAGACCTCGCACTCTTGGGACATCTTGGGGCAGCGCTACGCGCTGGATTTTGTTAAAGCCGATGAGCATCTCATTCGACACTCAGGCCGTGGCACCAAAGTCGATGACTATTATTGCTATGGCGTCCCCATTCTCGCTGCGCAGTCTGGCCGAGTGGTCCGAGTGGAAACGAGAGTCAAAGACGCGCCATTTTTGGGTTGGGGGGTGTGTGACATGACGGCAAGAAGTTTCATCGGCAATTACGTGATCATTGAACATGCAGATCAAGAATTTGGCTTGTATGCCCACCTGGCGCCAGGCAGTGTGCGGGTCAGTGTCGGCGAGCAGGTCATTCAAGGCCAAGTGATTGGTTCATGTGGCCACACTGGGCATTCAACCGAGCCCCACCTGCACTTTCACTTACAAGACTCGCCCGATCCGTATCATGGCATGGGCCTACCGGTTGCTTTTAGTGGTCTGAGCATCGGTGGCGAAAACGCGACTCGGGCGAGGCTCAAGGCAGGGCACCGGGTCACCTCGACGATCAAAACATAAAGGACGATATGGTGATCGGTAAAAGCGTGCGATCCGCTTGGGTTGGAGTGGCTTGTGTGGCCTGTGTATTGTTTTCAAACATTGCCCATGGGGGCTCGCCATCGGCTTTAGATGAAAACAATGCTGGGCAAAAAGACACGGACCCATCGGCGGCGGCGTTCGACAATGCCAACGACATCACCGATACCGTGGTGGTCACCGCCTCTCGGACACGCACGCGTTTGTCAGAGCTGCCTCAAGCGGTGACGGTGATCGATCAACAAGTCTTGGAGGAGCCCAATCAGGGTTTGGGTATCGATGAGTGGCTCAACCGCTCTCCGGGGGTCTTTTTTCAAAACCGGTATAACTTCGCCCAAAACATCCGAATATCCATCCGTGGATTTGGTGCCCGTGCGCCATTCGGTGTGCGGGGCATACAGCTAATCAACGATGGCTTTCCAGAAACCTTGCCCGATGGCCAGTCACAGGTGGACTCGTTGGATTTGCAATCCTTGGTGAGCGCTGAGGTCATCCGTGGGCCCTCATCGGTGCTCTATGGCAATGCCGCAGGCGGGGTCATCGCTCTGCAAACGAGGGACGGTGAGGGTTTGGAGCCGACGGTTCATGCGGACCTAGGCTTGGGTGCTGATGGGTATAAAAAGATCGGCCTGCAAGCGGGTGGGCAGTGGGATCGGGCGCATGGGTGGTTGAGTGTGTCTGATCTGGATTTCGACGGGCAACGCGCGCATTCAAGCACCAGCAAACGGTTACTCAACGCCAATGGGGTGGTTGCACTCGGGCCCACGCAACGACTCAGGCTCGCACTCAGCGTGCTCGACCAACCGTTTGGGCAAGATCCTGGTGCACTCACCCGCGAGCAAGTGGCAGCGGATCGTTGGCAAGCCAGCGCGCAGGCTGAGTCGCTGAATTCCGGTCAAACAGTCCGTCAAGAGCGCGTGGGCTTGGCCCATGAGTTCGATCTCTCCAACAAAACCACGGTGTCATCGTATTTGTTTCGGAGCAGCCGAGATTTTGAGCAGCAGTTGCCCAGTTCTTTCTTTCCAAGCCTCATCGCTTTTCAGCGAGAGTTTTATGGACTGGGCAGTTCGGCGCAGTGGGTCGGACCCAACGGCTGGCGGCTGACCGCTGGATTGGATTGGGCCAAGCAAGACGATGATCGTCAACGATACCGAGTCAACGATCAAGGGCTGGTGGTGGCCCAAACGCAAAACGAGAGGCAGCAGGCCGAGTCACAAGCAGCATTCATTCAGGCCGATCGTCAGTGGGGCGATTGGTCGTTGCAGCTTGGCGCGCGCTATGACGATCTAAGACTGACAATCGATGAATTCAATGCGCCGGCCGTGGGCACTATGGGTCAGGCTTTTAATGAGTGGAGCTTGATGGCTGGCGCGAGCTATCAGCTTCGCCCACGACTCTGGGGGTTTGTGAACTACAGTGAGGGCTTTGAAAGCCCGACCTTCACCGAGATCAAGGACTTAACCGGTGGCGGGGGATTTTCACGAAACTTATCACCCGCGCACGCCAAAAATTACGAAGTCGGATTGCGGGCGTTTTGGCCTGATGGGCAAATGGAAGCCAGCCTATTCCAAGTCGATACCCGCGATGAGATTGTTGTGGTGGGGGCATTTGATGGCGTCGATATTTATGACAATGCAGGAAAGACCGATCGGGTGGGTTTCGAGTTTGGCATGGAGCAGGCACTGAGTGATGCTATCTCTTGGTCGATGGCCTATACCTACGCGGATTATCGTTTCGGTCAATTCGCGCTGGATGGTCAATCGTTTGATGGAAACGCTCTGCCAGGATTGCCCGATCACACGGTTTTCTCTCAGGTCAAGTGGGTGGCATCCGATGCTTGGTCGATGTTTTTGGATGCACTCTGGGTGGGCTCCGTATTTGCAGACAACGCGAATGTAGAGCGTGTTAAGTCCTATGGTCTGGTCAACTGGCGAGCTCAATACGAGCATGACTTGGATGATGCAAGTCGATTGCAGTGGTCGGTCGGGATCAATAACTTGTTTAACCAAGCTTATTTTTCCAACATTCGGGTGAATGCCAATCGTGGGGCCTATTTTGAGCCAGGGCCGGGCCGTGCATGGTTTATGGGGTTGACTTGGCAAAGATAGAAGCCGTCGGTGAGACATGTCTCATCGAATGTTTGGCTGATCTCTGATACCCAAGCCTTGTTAATTTTTGCAAACTGTCTCTCAAGCCCATCGGGACTGTCTGTTTGAATCAAAGGTCTTTGAGACAAACGACCGAGATGGTCGCTTAATCTGATTGTCTGGTGTGGCCCGAGGCCCAATGTGAACCGACCCAACGGGTGAAGCCCTCAGATAAATATCTGGGGGCTTTTTTGTTTTCAGCCATTGTCTATTGGCTTTTGAGTTACCCTTCATCGAATGACGGCCTATTGGGTGATTTTTGGGTTTATTGCTGTGGGAATGATTCTGCAGCGAGTGCCGTATGTCCCCTCCAATGCCTCCCAGTGGCTCAATCAAACGGCGATTTTTATCTGCTTACCGGCGCTGATTTTGATCCACGTGCCGAGCCTAGAGCCCAATCTTGCTCTTTTGCCTCTCATCATCATCCCTTGGGCGCTGTTGGTGGTGAGTGCCTTGTTGGTGCTACTCATCACGCGCTCGCTCGGCTGGTCACGCGAAGTCAGAGCGGTCTTGCTGGTGCTTTTGCCACTGGGTAACACATCGTTTCTTGGGTTTCCCCTAGTTGAGGCCTTGCTGGGGCGTCAGTATCTATCGCTGGCGGTGGTCTACGATCAGTTTGGATCGTTTTTGATGGTCTCCACCCATGTATTGTGGGTGGTGGCTTGGTATGGCACTGGATCTCGAGTCACTCTGGGCAGCATGGCCAAACGACTGTTCCAGTTTCCTCCGTTTCTTGCTTTGTTGGTGGCGCTTATTTTTGGTCATGAGTGGCTGGGTTCGGCTGGGTTTGTCCTTGTTGAGGTGTTGGCGGGGGCCTTGCTGCCGATTGTGACTTTAGCGATTGGTTTGGCATTGCGACTTCGCTTGCCCCAAGAATTTGTGGGACCTTTGGTTTTTGGGATCGTGGCTAAATTGGTCATCCTTCCGATGGTCGCTGGCGGGCTGCTCTTGGCCTTGGGCATGGTGTTGGATGTCACGCCAGCTGTGGCCAGGGTAGCGCTTTTGGAGGCAGCCATGCCCTCAATGATCACCGCCTCGGCCCTTTTATGCCAGGCGAGATTGGCCCCAGCTTTGTCAACGGCCATGGTCGCCTGGACGGTGCTCTTATCGGTCGCTACCGTGCCACTGTGGCATGCAGTGGGACTCTGGATCTGGGGCGTGTTGCCTTAAGTCGATCTTAAAATGGCGCGCTCTTGGGTGTCCTTGGATAGGGGATCACATCGCGGATGTTGCCCAGACCTGTGATGTAGTTGAGCAAGCGCTCAAAGCCTAGCCCAAAGCCAGCATGAGGCACGGTGCCATAGCGTCTCAAATCCAAAAACCAGCGATAGGTTTCTGCATCCAGACCATGATGAGCCATGCGTTTTTGTAATACATCGAGTCGCTCCTCACGCTGCGAGCCACCAATGATCTCACCGATCCCAGGTGCCAACACATCCATGGCGGCCACAGTTTCATTGTCATCATTGAGCCGCATGTAGAAGGCCTTGATCGCGTCGGGATAGTTGACTACCACCACCGGTGCTTTGCAGTGAACCTCCGTCAAGAACCGTTCATGTTCGGTTTGTAAGTCGGTGCCCCAAGAGACGGGGTACTCAAACTTCTGGCCAGACGCCTCCAAAATCTTGATGGCTTCGCCATAGTCCATTCGAATAAAAGGACTCTCAATGACTTTCTCAAGACGGGTGATCGCCTCAGGCTCAATGCGGTCGGCGAAAAAGGCCATGTCTTCAGCGCAGTGAGTCAATACATCAGAAAACACAGATTTCAAAAACTGTTCGGCTAAGTGCGCCAAGTCATTGAGATCGGCAAAGGCCACCTCAGGCTCAACCATCCAAAACTCAGCCAAGTGGCGGGAGGTGTTTGAGTTTTCGGCCCGGAAGGTGGGTCCAAAAGTGTAGACCTTACTCATGGCCAAGCAAAAGGCTTCGACATTGAGCTGGCCAGAAACGGTTAAAAAGGTTTCTTGTCCAAAAAAGTCTTGAGCGAAATCAATGTGTCCTGAGTCTGTCTTGGGGAGGTTGGCAAGATCCAAGGTGCTGACACGAAACAGTTGGCCGGCACCTTCGGCGTCGGATGCCGTGATGATCGGCGTGTTGACCCAGCAATAACCTTGCTCATCGAAGAAGCGATGAATGGCCTGAGCCGCTGCATGTCGAATGCGTGTCACCGCCCCAAAGGTGTTGGTGCGGGGCCTTAAATGAGCAACGGACCGCAAGAATTCATAGGAGTGCTGCTTGGGCTGGATCGGATAGGTGTCTGGGTCTTCAACCAAGCCCATCACTTCGATGGTCTTGACTTGGATCTCAACCGATTGGCCTTTGCCCTTGGATTCGACCACCGTGCCCACACATTGGATGGAGCTGCCTGAGGTCAGCTTCAAGATCTCGTTTTGATAATTGGGCAGTGCCTGATCTGCGACCAGCTGAATGTTGTTGAGGCACGAGCCGTCGTTTAGGTGGACAAAGGAGAAGCCGGCCTTGGAGTCTCGGCGTGTTCGAACCCAGCCTTGAACCAGCACGTCACTGCCTTGGGCATGCTCGTTGGCGAGCAGCGCTTTGACTGAGGCCACAGGGGGTAGCGCGGAGCTTTGCGTAGACATGAATCAATGAATTCCCATGCGTCATTAAAAACGGTTGGGTACAATGATACTGGACATGAGCACCAACATGACAAGCGATGAGCAATTCGAGCCCGCCATCACGCTGACCCAGGCGGCAGCGGATCGGATTGCGCTGTTTATGGGCAAAGAAGGCGGCCGCGGGGTGCATTTGGCTGTCCGTCGCACCGGCTGCTCTGGCTGGGCCTATGAGCTAGAAATCGCCCAGTCATCGGCAGGTCCCGATGAGCATGTTTTTTATGACCGCGGCATTGAGATCATCATCACCAGCCAAGCCTTGGAAATGATGGCTGGCACGGAGATCGACTTCACTCAGGATGGCTTGGTCAGAGAGTTCCGGTTCAAAAATCCGAAAGTCACGGCCGAATGTGGGTGTGGGGAAAGCTTCACCATCCAGTCCGAAAGCGCCTAAGCTTCGGCCATTCTCAGCCAAATCTGGCCGATAGGGCGTCTCAAGTTCAGCCCCAAATCCTCACTCGATCACCATTGCTGTGAGCCGCAAAAACCCGTTATAATAGCGGGCTGGCCGAAAGGCCGACCTTGCTCCACGGGCCTGGCAGTGTAAACAGCCGGTTCGGGGGCTTTATATCCACAAGGAGAAGACAATTGAGACATTATGAAATCGTGCTGCTGGTCCATCCTGACCAGTCTGAGCAAGTCCCCAGCATGCTTGAGCGTTACAAGAGCGTGGTGGAAGCCGGTGGCGGTCGTGTCCACCGCTCTGAAGATTGGGGCCGCTTGCAGTTGGCCTACACCATCGCAAAGCTCCACAAAGCCCACTACATCATGATCAACATTGAGTGTGGAGCTGATGTGCTCGAGGAACTCGAGACCATTTTCCGCTTCAATGACGCCATTTTGCGCCACCTCACGGTCCGCAAAGACGAAGCAGAAACTGAGCCTTCGGTGATGATGAAGCGCAAAGAGAAAAAAGACGAGGGCGATGCGCGTCGTCGCAGTCGCGAAAGCTATGACAGCGATGATGACAGCGACTCGGACGATGAGTCATCAGACGACGATGATTTGGATCATAGCGACGAAAGCGCCGCGCCAGAATCAAGCGCGGATGCAACTGATGAGGCGGATGATGCCAATGAAGACAGCAACCGGGTGGAGGGTTAAGCCATGTCGAGATTTATGAAAAGACGTAAATTCTGCCGTTTCACTGTTGAAGGCATTGAGCAGGTGGACTACAAAGATGTCGACTTACTCAAAGACTTCATCACTGAGACCGGCAAAGTGGTTCCCAGCCGCATCACGGGCACAAAAGCCAAATATCAGCGCCAGCTCACCACAGCGATTAAGCGCGCACGGTTCTTGGCCTTGTTGCCCTATTCAGACAGTCACTAGGAGTCTGCCGATATGAAACTGATTTTATTAGAAAAAGTCTATAATCTCGGCGACCTAGGTGACACGGTCAATGTTCGCCCAGGCTATGGTCGAAACTACCTGTTGCCTCGCGGCAAAGCGGTGCCAGCCAATCCGGAAAACCTCAAGAAATTCGAGGAGCGCCGAGAGGAATTGCAGCGTCAGGCCGATGAGAAAAAAGCCGCCGCCCAGGCGCGTGCCGAAGCCATTGATGCCGTGGGTCGGATTGAGTTTAAGGTCGCGGTCAGCCCAGAAGGCCGGCTGTACGGCTCGATCAATCCCCATGAGGTGGCTGAGCGGTTAACCGAGTTGGGTGTGCCTGTTGAGAAAGTTGAGGTGGACATGCCAGAAGGCCCCGTGCGTGAGCCTGGCGAGTTCAAAGCCAACTTGATTCTGCACGCCGACGTGCAAACCAGCGTCACCTTGGTTGTGATCGACGAAGAAGGTGGTCCGGCGCCTGCCGCCGCGGCCGATGATGCCGAGGCAGAATCTTCTGACTGATCGCAGTGTCAGTGGATTATGGCAAGATGGGTGCAGGGCGGTATACTGCACCCATCAACCCAGACGATCCACACAACCCTAGCAACTCATCAGTGAAGTGGCCACAGCAAATATAGCAACCGTCTCCAATGCCCGAACGCCGCCCCATTCGAACGAGGCGGAACAGTCGGTTTTGGGAGGGTTGATGCTGTCTGCCAATGCTTGGGATAAAGTCGCTGACCAAGTTGATGAGAACGATTTCTACCGTGAGACCCACCGCTTAATTTTTCGTGCCATCTCTGAGCTGGCGCATGAGGGCCAACCGACCGACGCCATCACGGTGACCGAGTGGTTCTCTCGTCACGGCAAGCTCGACAAAATCGATGCCGGTGCCTATGTGACCATGCTCGCCAATGAAACACCGGGCGCAGCCAACATCCTTGGGTATGCTCGCATTGTTCGTGAGAAATCCATTCTCCGGCAATTGATTGACATTGGTGCTCGAATTGCAGAGGATGCGCTGGGCTCAACAGGCCAGACCAGCCAGGAGCTCTTGGAGGCGGCTGAGAAAGAGATCTATGCCATTGCCGACCAGGGGGCTCATCGAAGCTCTTCCTATGTGGCCATCCAGCAGGTCATGGCCCAAACCATGGATCTCCTCAATGAGCTGCAAGAAAATGATGGCGACATCACCGGCGTGCCGACCGGGTTTGGTGAGCTGGATGCGCGCACAGCGGGCCTGCAGCCGACCGATCTGATCATCGTGGCTGCGCGCCCATCGATGGGCAAGACCACCTTTGCGATGAACATCGCTGAGCGGGCGGCGATTCGCTATAAAGTGCCAGTGGCGGTGTTTTCCATGGAGATGTCCGACACCCAGCTGGTGCTTCGTTTGTTCTCTTCGCTGGGCCAAATTGCCCAGGACAAGCTTCGGACGGGCAATCTCGACAACCACGATTGGGTCAATCTTCGCTCTGCCATGAGCATGCTCAAAGGCGCTCAAATGTTCATTGATCAGACGCCGTCTTTATCACCCACAGAGCTTCGGGCGCGTGCACGGCGAATGAAGCGCGAGCATGACATTGGTCTGATTGTGATTGACTATCTGCAGTTGATGAAAGTCACGGGCACATCTGAAAATAGAACCAATGAAATCAGTGAGATATCAAGAAGTCTTAAGGCTCTTGCTAAAGAACTGCAGGTGCCCGTTGTGGCCTTATCACAGCTCAATCGTGCGCTTGAGCAGCGTCCTGATAAGCGCCCCAAGATGGCCGATCTCCGCGAATCTGGCGCGATCGAGCAGGACGCGGATCTGATTCTGTTTATCTATCGCGATGAGGTCTATAACGAAGACTCCCCGGATAAAGGCAAGGCAGAGATCATCATCGGCAAACACCGAAACGGGGCCACCGGTCATTTCCCATTGAGTTTCCAGGGCGAGTTTTTACGGTTTAGGGACTTCACACCCGACTTTCACGGTTTAGATGACTAGTCAAGCTTCGATCCCATTGATCCGCTGTGCCACGTAACACCCAAGTCACCATTGACACAAAAGCCATTCGGCACAACTTAGGCCAGGTCAAGGCGTGGGCGCCGCATTCCAAAGTGATGGCCGTGGTCAAAGCCGATGCCTACGGCCATCGATTGGACCTGTGTGTGCCCGCACTCAAAGCCGCTGATTTGCTGGCGGTGGCAACGCTTGAGGAAGCCCGCGCCATTCGTCGTTTGGGCATCAACCAAGGGATTGTATTGCTAGAAGGGGTGGCGCATTTCAGCGACCTGGCCATGGTGGAGGAATTGGACTTGGAGCTTGTGGTCCACCACAGCGCCCAGGTGGATGCGCTCGAGCAATACGGTCGTTCACCCAGCCGGCGGATTTGGATCAAGATCAACACCGGCATGAATCGTTTGGGGGTCAGGCCCCTTGATGCTCGCGTAAGTTATCAGCGGCTGAGCGCTCTGTCAGGCCTTGCAGACATTGATTGGATTTCTCACTTTGCCAACTCAGAATCTGACCTAAAACAAACACAAGAACAGGTGCGCTTATTTGATGAAGCCACCAGAGGTTTGGGTGGTGCTCGGTGTTTGGCCAATTCCGCGGCGATTATTCAGGCGCCAGAGACTCATCGAGACTGGGTGCGAGCGGGT
>CAJXNU010000067.1 GCA_913057255.1 uncultured Wenzhouxiangella sp. | reverse complement strand
TGGCGCGCCGGGCAGCCAGCGTGGCCGCACCCAGCGAACACCCTAAATCATAGACTTTGGTATTCGGTTGCACCGCTGAACGCACCACCAACGGCGTCAACTCCAATAACTGTCGATAGCCGGGTACCGAACGCTCAATCATGTCGGAGAAAACGCGCACCACCGGTTCATTGAATTCAAATGAGCCGGTGGGGATCTCGCTTGGGTCACTAAATAAAGTGTCTTTTTCGCTCATGGTTTGCTGTCACATTTTCGGCCTCATCTCTTTACTGATCGGCCAAGCCGGTCGATGGCAAGATGCGGGTTTCAGGTCGCTTAGAGGATATGATAGGGCGTTATGCCAATAGACTGGCAGTTATACTTATATCCAGCGGTCACGATGCGGCTCATCTAGGCGCTCGGTGATTCAAACACATTGCGTTCAAAAGGCTAAGTTGTGGATTTTCAAACCTTCATCCGAACCCTAGATCAATACTGGGCAGAGAAAGGCTGTGTGTTAACTGCGCCGTTGGACAGCGAAGTGGGAGCTGGGACGTTTCACCCGGCCACGTTCTTGCGCTCGATCGGCCCCGAGCCATGGTCATCGGCTTATCTACAACCCTGCCGTCGGCCCACCGATGGACGCTACGGTGATAACCCAAACCGACTCCAACACTACTACCAATATCAGGTGGTGATGAAGCCGGTACCCGATGACTTCCAAACCCTGTATTTGGGCTCACTGGACGCGGTCGGCATCGATCCAAAGGTTCACGACATTCGCTTTGTTGAAGACAACTGGGAATCACCCACATTGGGTGCCTGGGGTTTGGGTTGGGAAGTCTGGCTCAACGGGATGGAAGTGACCCAATTTACCTATTTCCAACAGGCCGGGGGCCTGGAATGCAATCCCGTGATGGGTGAGATCACCTATGGCCTAGAGCGCTTGGCCATGTATATCCAAGGCGTTGAGAGCGTGTATGACTTGGTTTGGGCCAACTCAATGAATGGCGTGGTCCGCTACGGCGACATCTTTCACCAAAACGAAGTCGAGCAATCCAAATACAACTTTGAACTGGCAGACACGAGCGCTTTGTTTGCCGCATTTGAAGCACACGAGGCCCAGGCTGTGGCGTTGATCGAAGCCGACTTACCGCTGCCCGCCTATGATCAAGTGCTCAAGGCATCCCATACATTCAACTTATTGGATGCGCGCGGCGCGATCTCCGTGACCGAACGACAGCGCTACATTTTAAGAATCCGAGACCTCTCTCGGCGCGTGGCCGAGACCTACTACCTCGCTCGTGAGGCACTCGGATTTCCGGGGGTGAAAGGCTCATGAGTGACCGTCACTGTCTCTTGCTTGAGCTTGGCTGTGAAGAATTGCCAGCGGCTCAGATTCAATCGCTGGTTCAAGCGTTAGGCCAAGGCCTGTTTGATCAACTGCTTGCCCATCAACTCGTTGATGCGGATCAAACCATACAGCTGCTGGCCACACCCAGACGTTTGGCGGTTGTGATTGAAGACGTGTTGAGTGAGCAGCCCAGCCAAACACTCGAGCGCAAAGGCCCGTCAGTGGATGCCGCCTTCAATGATCAAGGTGAGCCGACGCCGGCCGCACTGGGGTTTGCAAAAAGTGTGGGTCAGGAGGTTGATGCCCTTGAGCGTTTAAAAACTGACCAGGGTGAATGGTTAATGGCGACCGTTCACCAAAAGGGCGCGCCCTTGGCTGATGTGCTAAACACCGCGCTCAAAACAGTGACCCAACAAATGGCGAGCGCGAAAAGCATGCGTTGGCAATCGGGTGCGGAACGGTTTGTGCGCCCGGTCCGTTGGTTGGTGGCGATGCATGGTCAAAAGACCGTACCTGTTGAGGCTTTTGGATTATCTGCCGAGAATATCACTTGGGGGCATCGCATCCACGGCCACGGGCCATGGGTTTTGGATTCAGCCACCACCTATGAAGACACCCTTCGAAAAGCGCATGTGATCGCGAGCATTGACGAGCGCAAAAAACAAATTGCCGCACAAGTGGTGTCGTTGGCAAAAGAACATGGCTTTGTGTGTGACCCAACCAGTTTTGATGCCCTGGTGGATGAGAACGCCAACTTAACCGAATGGCCAGTGCCGGTCTTTGGTGCGTTTGATGACCAGTTTTTAAACGTGCCTGAACCTGCGCTCATCAGCGCGATGCAGTATCACCAAAAGTGCTTTCCGCTGCGAGAAGAGAGTGGCGAAGCGCTGGCGCCACATTTTGTGGCCATTGCCAACATTGAGAGTGAAGATGAGTCGGCGATGCGGGCAGGGTTTGAACGAGTGATTCGTCCTCGCTTGGCCGATGCAGAGTTTTTCTGGAATCAGGATCGACAGATACCATTGTTTGATCGATTTAAAGATTTAGATGCGGTGCTGTTTCAAAAAGATTTGGGTTCAGTTGCCGAGAAAACCCAACGCACGGTCTCGATCGCCAAAACCCTCGGAAAACACCTCTCATTGGATTTGGCTTCTGTGGAGCAGGCCGCAAGAGGCGCCAAATGTGATCTCACCACCGAAATGGTGGGTGAGTTTCCTGAGCTTCAGGGGGTGATGGGCTATCACTACGCCCTGGATGCGGGCGTGGCCGAAGACATTGCCATGGCCATCGAACAGCACTACTGGCCAACTCACGCCGGCGCCGATTTACCGAACACACCCATCGCTTCCGTGGTGGCGTTGGCCGATCGGGCCGATACTTTAATCGGCATCTTTGGTGTCGGCCTAAAACCCAAAGGATCCAAAGACCCGTTTGCTTTGCGTCGAGCCGCGTTGGGCTTGATCCGCATTTTAGAGCAACACCCGACCATTGAGCTCAACGAGCTTTTGACCAAAGCCTCCGAACCCCTAGCCGAGCAACTGGCGTGGGACAAAGCCAAGCAAGCTGAAGTCATCGACGAAGTGAGCGGCTTTTGTTTGGACCGGGCTCGGTCTTATGCGGGCGAACAAGGAATCGGCGCGGCCACATTGAATGCTGTCATGGCCATCCCGGTGTCCTCGATCACCGATTTGATGCAGCGCGCCCGCGCGGTTGAAGCGCTCTTAGCCCACCAGGACATCGAAAAACTCATTGCCGCCAACAAACGCTTAGCCAATTTGCTGGGCAAGGCGGACGCCACCCCATCTGAAGAGGTTGATCCCAGTCGACTGGTAGAAGGTGAGGAGAAGGCGCTATTTGAAGTGTGGTCTCTAAAAAGAGAACAAGTCGAACAGGCCGTGGCCAGTGGCGACTACGACATGGCGCTCAAACAGTTAGCTGATCTTGCCGATCCGTTGGACGTGTTCTTTGAGCAAGTGATGGTGATGAGTGAGGATCCTGCCATTCGGGCCAACCGACTGGGGTTGTTACACCAAATGCGATTGGCATTTCTCGGAATTGGTGATCTGGCCTTGTTGGGCCGCTAATACCCGATGGTCTCGCCCGCGAGCTTCAATGAAGCCCGTTTAAAAAAAGACGGGCGCTATCCAGACTGGACGCGCTTACTGCAATCACTCCCAACGCTGGCGCCTCAATGGCAGGTGGTCGATGGGGTCGTGCACGTAGGGGAGGCAAGCGCGCACCCAGACCAAATCACTTCGATACTGGAAGCGTTGATTCCGTGGCGAAAAGGCCCTTGGTGTGTCGCCGGCGTGCCGGTTGATAGCGAGTGGCGTTCAGATTGGAAGTGGAATCGTATCAATCAGCATGTGGACTTGAGTCATCGCCGTGTACTGGATGTGGGTGCGGGCAATGGTTATTTTGGGTGGCGGATGTTGGATGCTGGCGCTCAATCAGTGACTGCGTGCGATCCGACCGCTTTGTTTGTGATGCAACATCAGCTGATCTCGCAGCTCGCTGGCGAGGCGCGACACACGATGTGGGCCTGCCGACTCGAAGAGTTGCCTTTGACCCTTGATGACTTTGATGTGGTGTTTTCCATGGGGGTGTTATCGCATCGCCGCTATGTCGAGGCGCACCACATGGCGCATTTGGGTCTGCTGTACCGGAAACTGTTACCTGGCGGTGATTTGGTCTTAGAGACACTGGTCGTGCCAGAGGAAGCCACCGAGCAACAATCGAATGGTGATCGAGTGCTGATTCCCGATGAGCGCTACGCTCGAATGAAAAATGTTTACGCCTTACCCTCGATGGACACGCTTGCTTGTTGGTTGACAAGAGTAGGGTTTGCAGAGATTGAATGTATTGATCTCACACCCACGACCCAAGAAGAGCAACGCGCCACGCCGTGGATGCCATATCAGTCATTGGTCGACGGGCTCTCAGCCGAGGACCCAACGCAAACCATTGAAGGATACCCTGCGCCCATGCGCGCCATGGTGATCGCTAAACGCCCCTGATCTGCAAGAGGCCTAGAAGATGTTTAGGATGCCACCCAAGACCACGAGAATGAGCGCGGGCGTAACCACGCGGGTAATCCAGAGCCAAGCCTGATAGGCCCAGTTGGGCATTTTTTCATCGAGCTCTTCACGCGTGATCTTGCTTGAGAGCACCCAGCCGGCAAACAGCGCGATCAACAGCCCACCCACAGGCAACATGATTTGGGTGGCCACATAGTCAATCGCATCCATCGGGGACCGGCCGATGATCTTCACCTCCGACCACAGATTAAACGAGAACACGGAAGCCAGGCCCAATAACCAGCTAAGGCCCGCCACAATCAGAGCGGCCGCTTTGCGTGAGAGGTTGGTGGACTCCACCAAATAGGCGGTGGCTGGCTCCATTAAAGAAATCGAGCTGGTCCAAGCCGCCACCGATAGCAACACAAAAAAGAGCATCCCATAGAAAATACCAAACGGCATTTCAGCAAACGCCAGTGGCAGGGAAGTAAAGATCAGCCCAGCTCCCCCGCTGCCGGGATCAATGTTGTTGGCAATAATGATCGGGAAAATCGCCAGCCCGGCCACGAGCGCGACGAATGTGTCGGCGCCTGCAACCGCCACGCCCACCCGGGGGATGTTGACGTTGGCCGGTAGATAAGCACCGTAGGTCATGATGGCGCACATGCCCAGAGATAAGGTAAAAAAGGCCTGCCCAAGCGCGGTGACAAACATGGAACCAGAGACTTGCGACCAATCGGGTTTGAACAAGAACCCAACGGCCTCCTGGAAATGTCCGGTGTTCATGCCATAGCCCAAGAGCACCAACAGCAGCACCATTAAGACGGGCATTAGAACGCTGACTGCGCGCTCCAAGCCTTTCTCCACGCCAAAACCCACCACACCCACGGTCATTAACATGAATAACCCGTGCCAGAAAGTGAGCTCACCTGCATTCCCCAACAGCGCGCCAAACGTGGCGCCCGGATCAGTGATGGGCGCGCCCACGCCAATCCACTCTTTAAAGTAGTGAAACCCGTAGTGCAGCGTCCAACCCGCCACAACGGAATAAAAAGACAAAATCATAAACCCAGCCATAATGCCAATCACGCCGATGAATGCCCAGTTTCTGGAGGCGTTGCTGGTGGTGCTGAGCTCTCTTAAAGAATTAATCGGGCTCATGCGCCCACGGCGACCGATGACAATTTCTGCATACATGATGGGCAAACCCACCAGCGCGATACAGGCCAGATAAATCAATACAAAAGCGCCGCCCCCATTTTCAGACGTGATGTATGGAAACCGCCAGATATTGCCCAGACCAACCGCCGAACCGGTGGCGGCTGCAATAAACGCAATTCGGGAAGACCACATGCCGTGAATGGAGGATGTTTGCATTTGTAATTATTACCATCAGATATCGGAAGGCTTAATTGTGCGACAACATAGGCTTTTGCGCAAATACCCCAAAGGCCGTGCGGCCAAGCTCAAAAAAACACCCCAATCTGATATGCTCAAAGGTTCATGGATTAGGAGTGGTTATGGTCAACACAGCCTCACCAATGGCTAAGCGGTGGCCCATTCGGGCGCTCAACCAAACCCATGGATGGGCGTTGGGTGCTTTCCTTTTTTTGAGTGCGTTGCCGGCCGCAGCCCAAATTGAGCGCCAGCATGGGGCGCATGTACATGGCGAAGGCTCAGGCAGCCTCGCCATCGATGGTGAAAACTTAAGCATGGTGCTCGAGATCCCAGGATTTAATGTGGTGGGGTTTGAACATGCCCCGAATAACTCATCGCAGCGCACCGAGCTCGACAACGCGCTGTCTATTCTAAATAAAGGTCAATGGCTGACCCTAGACCCTAGAGGGGACTGCGAAATCTCAAAGCAGTCTGCCACGGCCGAGGGTTTTGGGGAGGAGGCGATGGCCAGCGGGGCAGAGGCCGGAGATGATCACAACCATCACCATCATGACGATCACAGCCATGGCCACGATCATGCCGATAGCCACGATCACGACCATGGGGATGACCACGCCCAGTTTAAGATCGAGATTGAGGCGGTGTGTCAGGCAACAGATGCGCTGGGCTGGATGGACATTGATTTGTTTTCCTCCTTTCCGAACAATGAGCGCATCACCTTGAATGTGTTGACCCAAACGAATGCCTTTCAAGCCCGCTTGGCCGCGAATGAAACCCGCATTGACTTGAAATAACCCATGCCAGCAACAAAGAAACCTTTGCTTGATCTTTCTGGGCTTCGTTACACCTGGCCTGGGTCGGATGAGGAAATTAGATTGCCCGACCTTCATATCAATGAAGGGGAAAAAGTCTTTTTATATGGACCCAGCGGGTCGGGAAAATCCACCCTGCTGGCATTGATCGGGGGGCTCATCCAACCCGATCACGGCCAAGTGTTGTTTGCTGGTGAGCGACTGGACCAACTCAAAGGCTCCAAAAGAGACCGCTTTCGAGCCGATCACTTAGGCATTATTTTCCAGCAATTTAATTTACTGCCTTGGTTGGATGTGCGTGCCAATGTGGCCCTCCCATGTCAGTTCTCAGCGCTTCGGGCGAAACGCTGCGGTGATGTAGACAAAGCGGTGGAGCGCTTATTAATGGGCATGGATTTGGAAAGCGCCTTCTGGTCTCGCCGAGCAGATGCTCTGAGCGTGGGCCAGCAGCAACGGGTGGCTGCTGCTAGGGCATTGATCGGACAGCCGGATTTGATATTGGCCGACGAGCCAACCTCGGCGCTTGATGCTGAACGTCGCCAGGTGTTTATTGATTTGTTGTTTAAGCAAACAGAGATCAGCGGCAGCACCTTGTTGTTTGTCAGTCACGAACAAGACTTGGCCACGCGCTTTGATCGGGTGTTGTCTCTGGATTCGGTGGCGGCATGAAGCTCCTAAGGCTGGCTTGGTATTCACTCCTCAATCGCCGCTCTGCGGTGGCATTGACCGTGGTGACCATCGCCTTTTCGATTGGCCTGTTGGTCATGGTTGAGCAGCTCAGACAAGAAGTCCGCCAAGGATTTTATCGGTCAGTCTCGGGTGTGGATCTGATCGTTGGCGCGAGGACTGCACCCATTCAACTATTGCTCTATTCGGTGTTTGGTATTGGGAGTGCTACCAACAACATCGATTGGCAGACTTTTAAAGAACTCGAAGCGTTGCCGGAAGTGGATTGGGCGGTGCCGATGGCGCTGGGTGATTCGCATCAAGGCTATCGGGTGATGGGGACGACTCAGGCCTTTTTTGATTCTTTTAAGGTGGGCGATCAAGAGCCTTTGGTCATTGCCAGAGGAAAGGATAAAGCCGCGCTCTTTACTGATTTGTTTGATGTTGTCATAGGCGCCCAAGTGGCCAGAAAGCTCGGTTATCAACTGGGTGATGCGATTGTTTTATCGCACGGCACGGGACGCGTGAGCCTACAAGCCCATGATGCGCTGCCTTTTAAGGTGGCCGCTATTTTGGAGCCAACCGGCACACCGATCGACCAACAGCTTTACGTGTCATTAAGCGCCCATCGAGCGATTCACGTGGGTTGGGAAAGTGGCATGCAGCGGCCGGGCAGCGGTTTGGATCCCCAAGAAGCCAGAGCAAGAGCCGATGAGTTGGAGCCTGAAACCTTGACCGCGATTTTTCTCGGGCTAAAAACTCGGGCCGCGGTGTTTGGGCTGCAACGGCGGGTCAATGAATATCGAGTCGAGCCATTGAGTGCGATTATTCCTGGCATTGCGCTACAGGAGCTGTGGCGAATTTCAGGCTTGGCCGAACAAATTCTTCGGGTGGTGGCGGCATTGGTGGTGGTTACTGGTCTTCTGGGTATGTTGACGGTCTTGCTCACCACGCTAAATGAGCGCCGCCGAGAGATGGCCATTCTTAGGGCTAATGGAGCAAGGCCCCAACAAATTGCCACCTTGCTGGTGGCGGAAGCCGGCCTGATTGCCTTCGCTGGCATCGTCCTGGGCGTGGTTCTGGCTTATGTTGCCCAATGGATGGCCGCCCCCATACTCTTAGACCGGTTGGGTATTTTCTTAAGTCTCAGTTGGCCAGAGGCTTGGCAGCTGGGTGTCTTGGGGCTCATTTGGTTGGCCGGTCTTTTGGTGGCCTTGATTCCCGCGACGCTCGCCTATCGGAGAACCTTGGCCGATGGCATGCAGGTTAGAAGCTAGAGAAACTCACGGTACAATCTAAGGTCAAAGAGCTCGAGTGACGCTTAAGTCATAGACACAACACATAGGAACTTCAAATGATTCGCTTGCCACATTCCATAGTTTTCTTCTGCGCTCTGTTGATGGGCGTCGCGGCAGTTGCCAATGATGAGATCAGAGAGCTTGAGTGGTTGGATCTGATGCCCGAAGACGAGGCCAAGGTCTGGATGGATGCATCCAACCAAGTGGATCACACAGGTTTTGGTGATCCTGAGGCGTTCCAATCGTTTCGTACGGTGGGGGAGCTGGATGGACAAAACGTCAAAATCCCGGGATTTGTTGTTCCAATTGAGACGGACGGGGAGGGCAATCTCAAAGAGTTTTTCTTGGTCCCTTATTTTGGTGCATGCATCCACGTGCCACCCCCACCGGCCAATCAGCTGATTTATGGTCGGCTGGAAGAACCCATTCCCATGGTCAATATTTGGGATGCATTTTGGATGGAGGGACAGCTCAACATTGAAGATGTCTCCAACGAAACAGCGGCGTCCGCCTACACCATGGATGTTAGCTCACTGACTTTGTATTGATTTAACCGCGAATAGAAGGAAAACAAACGATGAAGAAATGGGCGTTTCTACTGATTTTTTTGCCCGGTCTGGTGTTTGCCCAAGACTCTCGGCCCCTTTCGGCTGAGGTCTTGTGGGAGTTGGATCGTCTGGGTTCTCCCGTGATCTCGCCAACAGGTGGGCACATCGTGGCGCCGGTGACTTCCTACAACACCGATGATGATTCCTCAGAAACCCGTCTGTATCTGTTTTCTGAAGACGGCGGGGTACAGCGTCCACTGACTGCTGAGGGCCATTCAGCCGGTAGCGCGGTGTTCTCACCCAATGGCGAATGGTTGGCGTTTGTGAGTCGCCGGAACGACGATGAGGCTGGCCAAATTTATCTATTGCCCATGAACGCGCCGGGTGAAGCCAAGCGTTTGGGTGAGATCCCAACCGGCGTGTCATCGCTGCGCTGGGTGGGCGACCATATTTATTTCATCAGTCGCACGTATCCCGGACAAGATTGGGATCAGATGAAAGAGACCCTTAAAGAAAACAAAGACAGCCATGTGTCCGCTCATCAATGGAATGCGCTGCCGTATTCCATGTGGGATCACTGGATTGACGAAGAACGCCAAGCACACGTTTATCGGATCAATGTTGGCACAGAGGCTGTGGAATCCATTACCGAGCCCCTTGGAATTGAACTGCCTCGTTCTAGCCAAGGTTTGGGTAGCTATGACATCCATCCCAATGAAACGCACATCGCGTTTACCTCACCAGCCAATCCGGGCGCGGTCGATCCCAACATCGATTTATTTTTAGCTGAAATCGGCTCAGATGAGGCCACCAACATCACGCCAGCCAATCCCGCAGGCGATGGCAGCCCCATGTTTTCGCCCGATGGTGAGACGCTGGCCTATGTTCGACGAGCCATCCCTGGTTTTTACGCCGACAACGCCAACATTGTCTTGGTGGATTTGGATGACATGAGCCAAGAAGAAATCACTACAGAGTGGGACCGCTCGGCCTCAGGTCTTGTGTGGCTGCCCGACAGCAGTGGATTCCTTGGCGCGATTGCCGATGAGGCCCATGGTCGGATCTATCACATTGACCTAGACGGCACGCCCACTGCCATCACGGGTCCAACGAGCTTCGGTGGCATTAGCATTTCAGACGATGGCACCTTGGTCGCGCACAACCAAAGCTTCTTGTATCCACCCCGTTTGGTGAAAGTGGACCGAGCCACGGGTGAGGCGACGCGCTTAGACACCATCAACGATGATGTCTTGGCCAATGTGGACTTGGGCACCTATGAGTCAGTGACCTACAAGGGCCATGATGGTGCCGACATCCAAATGTGGGTGCATTACCCACCGGGCTTTGATCCCAACAAAGAATATCCTTTGTTTTTGTTGATCCATGGTGGCCCACACAATGCCATTCCCGATGGTTTCCATTTCCGCTGGAACGCGCAAACATTCGCTTCATGGGGTTATGTGACCGCGTGGCACAACTTCCACGGCTCCAATAGCTTTGGCCAAGACTTCGCCGACTACATCAACCCAGATTGGATCACAGCACCCTACAACGACACCATTGCCGCTGCCGAGTGGTTTGCGGAGAAAGACTGGATTGATGAAGACCGAATGGTCGCTGGTGGTGGCAGTTATGGGGGTTACTTGTCATCGATTTTGCTCGGCAAAGACCATCCATTCAATGCCTTGTTGATTCATGCGCCGGTCTACAACATGTACTCGCAAATGGCCGCTGACTTTGCCGTCCACGGCACGCGCTTTGGCCAGTTCTGGGAAAACCCAGAGATTTATGAAGAAATCTCACCGCACTACTATGCGGAGAATTTTGATACCCCAGCGCTGATCATCCATGGCCAAAATGATTTGCGGGTGCCGGTGGGTCAGGCCTTTGAGCTCTTTAGAACCCTTCAAAGCAAAGGCATTGAGTCACGCTTGATCTACTATCCCGATGAGAATCACTGGGTCTTGAAACCCAACAACTCGCTGTATTGGTATGACGAAGTTGAGGAGTGGATGGCACAGTTTGCAGAACCCGGGGGACGTTAACCCCCGGGCTTTGCTTAACTAAACCCTTAGTCAGCGTACTTCACAGTACAACCATATGGCCGCGTGATGGGCTCAGCAATGGGCTCGCCCGCGGCCATTTGATTTAGCGCTTGAACCACATACTGTGTCGCCCCAGGAATGTCGTTGGGGTCAGCGCTCGGGTTTGAATCAATGC
>CAJXNU010000066.1 GCA_913057255.1 uncultured Wenzhouxiangella sp. | reverse complement strand
GCGATCACTCAACAGCCTTCCACCGAAGCCAGAAATGGTTTCGTGTTTGATCAGCAACCCATCATTCAATTGCAAGACAGCACGGGCAATCCTGCCTTGATCTCTGGGGTGGGGGTGAGTGTGTCCATTGGCGCAGGCGATGGTGTGTTGGGTGGGACCACGACGGTATTGAGTGATGCTCAAGGCCGAGCGGTGTTTACTGATCTTTTGATTGAAGGACAAGTCGGCACCAAGACACTTCGGTTTACGGCCAGTGGCTACTCCTCGGTGACCTCGAGTGGGATCAACCTGGTGTGTGGTCGTTGTGAGAAGTTGGCGATGATCACGCAGCCGGTGGATGCATCCGCCGGTCAGGTGTTGCCGGTCTCACCGGTGGTGGGTCAGTTTGATGCCGCAGGCAATCCAACGACCACCCCTCGGGTGATCACGGCATCACTGGCGTTTGGTGCTGGCACCTTGTCTGGAACGACAAGCAAGACCTCTTCTGGTGGTCAGGCCATATTTGATGATCTGGTGATTGAAGGCACGACAGGTCCTTATGCATTGACGTTTAGTTCGGATCCAGTAGCGGCGACGCAGTCAGATGTGTTCGAGTTACAAGCGGGCACGCCCAGTGTCTTGAGCGTTGAGGCAGGCAATAACCAGTCAGCGGTGGTGGGCAATGCGGTAGCAATCCCACCGAGTGCACGCGTGGTGGATGCCTATGGCAACCCGGTCTCAGGCATCAGCGTTGACTTTGCTGTGACAGGCGGCGGTGGGAGCGTGGCTCCGAGCTCAGTGGTGACAAACGCATCTGGCATTGCCACGGTGAGCAGCTGGACCTTGGGGACCGTGGCGGGTGCAAACACGCTACAAGCGACCAGCGCTGCGTTGTCTGGTCAGACCATCACTTGGTCAGCGACAGCGGCTGCGGGTGTGCCGACACAATTGAGAGTAGTGACGGGCAATGGTCAGACGGCAGCGGTGGGTACGGCGGTGCCGGTGGCACCGACCGTTGAGGTGTTGGATGACTTCAACAACCCCGTCTCTGGTGTGACGGTGAACTTTGCGGTGACATCGGGAGGTGGCAGCGTGATTGGCGCGAGTGTTCAAACGGGTGTTCAAGGCCGTGCGAGTGTGGGTCAGTGGACTTTGGGCACGGCGAGCGGTTCTAATACCTTGCGTGTCAGTGCGATCGGTGTGAGCGCACCAGATGTGGTGTTTGGTGCCGACGCCATAGCCGGGGTTACAACGCAATTGCAGTTGAGTCAACAACCCAGCTCGTTTGTGGCAAACGATGAGCCGTTTGCTGTGCAACCCATTGTTCAGCTGCGCGACCAGTATGGCAACGCCACCTCGGATGAGGGCATCGCTGTTCGTGTGTCTGTTGCCTCAGGGGAGGCCAGTTTGTCTGGAACCCAAACCGTATCGACCAACGCCATGGGGCAAGCGATGTTTACAGACTTAGAGCTGACAGGACTGGCAGGGCAACACACATTGCTTTTCACGGCCACAGCACTCACGCCCATTGCCTCCAACACAATCACGCTTCAAGCGGGTCAAGCGACTGGATTGCAGGTGGTTCAAGAACCATCGAGCCAAGCGCAAAGCGGGGTGATGTTGGCTGAGCAACCAAAAATTCAGGTGGTGGATGTCAGTGGCAATGCGGTTGCTCAAGCGGGTGTGCCAGTGACGGTGTCTTTACTCAACCTCAGTTCACCATCAGCGCTGAGTGAGACATCGGAGACAAATAAGCCTCAGGCGAACGCTAGCTTGTCTGGGACAACGGCTGTGGAGACCGATGCCGCGGGTTTGGCGAGTTTTACAGACTTGATGATCACTGGGGATGTGGGGCAGTACCGATTGACTTTCCAAGCCAATGGCCTGACAGAGATTGTGGGTGATGTCATCCAGGTCAATGCAGGTCCACCGCAGCGCTTGGTCATCACTCAAGCACCCAGTGACTCATCGAGAGAAGATGAGGTCTTCGATCGCCAGCCCATCATTGCCCTAGAAGATGGTGCGGGCAACCGCGTGGAGGAGGCCGGTGTGGCGGTGCGCGTCAGCATCGGTTTGGGTGGACCGGCGCTTATGGGCACCACTTTGGTGGTGACCAATGCTCAAGGCCTCGCGGCCTTTGCCGATTTAAAAATCAAAGGCGTGGTGGGTACGCGAACCTTGCGCTTTGTCTCAGATGACTATGGGTCAGTCACCAGCGATCCATTTGAAATCACCTGCGGTCGCTGTGCCAAGTTAGCAATCGATTCACAGCCGGTGGATGCCCTCAGCGGTGAGCCGTTGCCCGTGGCACCTGTCGTTGGCCAGTACGATAATGCAGGCAATCGCACATCGACACCCCGAGCCATCACGGTCAGTTTGGCGTCAGGACCTGGGACGCTATCCGGGACCACCACAAAAACATCAGCCAATGGGCAAGTGAGCTTTGATGATTTGGTGATTGATGGCGCTTCGGGCGAGTATGTATTGGCTTTTAGCTCGCCCAATCTCTCTGGCGTGAGCAGTGATGCGTTCACTTTAACTGGATTAGAAACCACCTACGACATCGAACCATCGGTCATTCCAGCGGTCAGCGGTGTGGTGGTCTGTGACCCCAATCCAGTCCCTGAGGGCGAGACATCTCGATGCATAGCCACCGCCGAACCGGGCTTTGAATTTCTTGAATGGGCTGCGTGTCCGGGCCAAGCCTTGGGTCCGGTGTGTGAGATCACTACAGTGATTCAGGATCATGAGGTCATCGCTCGTTTTCGACCAACCCCATTGCCCGTTCCAACTCAATCGTTATGGGCCCTGTGGTGCTTGCTGTTGGGCGTGTGGATGTTGGGCTTACAGCTGGTACCGAGACGCCAAAGCCACTTGAGCGCGTTTGACAATACCAAAAGCGGAACGTAAGTAGCGCTGATGTAAGCGCGAGAGCGTGTCGGGTTCGATCAAGTGATCAATGGATTGGCCTTGATCGTATTGTCTGACTTGATGCTTGAGTCGCACATTGCCAATAAAGCGAAGGGCGTGCATGAGATCATCGGCATCGTGCTCATTCATCACCCCAGCTTTGGCCGCCTCACTCAACCGGGTCTCGGTGTGAACCGCATGAATGCCGCCTTCTAGGGCGCGCACTCGGGCCAAGTCCACAATGGGTAAGACGCCCCCTTTTTTTAAGTTGATGCCTTTTTGTTGATGCTCATCGGTCTCTTGCACAAATCGATTGAATAAACCCAAAGCAGGATGGTGTCGCATGGACTCGGCGGCGAGAAAGCGCAAGAAGATGCTCGCCTCTTTGGCATGTTCTAATACTCGAGACTGGAGCGTGGCCAAGAGCTCAGCATGGCCGGCGACCGCGCGCTGATCGAAAAAGATCGAGCAGTTCATCACCGACTGAGGATCGGGTTGTCGCATCCATTCATAAAACGTCGACTGCCAAGCCTCCAAACTCATGCGCCATTGGCCCATGGCCATCACGCCTCCATTGCAGTAGACATAGCCACAGTCATTGAGGCCATCACACACCCAAGTGGCCAGTGCTTTGAAATACTCCGCCTCTTCTTCATTGGGGGTGTTGGCTAAGATCAATCCATTGTCTTGGTCGGAGATCAGGCCTTGCTCCATTCTGGCTTGTGAACCAAAGGCCACCCAGCACCATGGCATGGGGGCAGGTCCAAGGGCTTCTTCTGCCAGTGCCAACAGACGCTGGGTAATGGTATCGGTGAGAAGACTGGCGATCCGGCCCACTTCCGTGACCTCTGAGCCTTGATGCACCAGCCCAGAGAGCACGCCAGGCCCTTCTTTGGAGAGTCTCACCACCGTCTCAAGATCGGACGCACGCTGAATGTCTCTGGCCAGTTGTAGCGGGTGAGGGGCTTGGGTGCGCAACAAATCCCCGGCGCTGACCATGCCCACCACTGCCCCTTGTTCATTGACCACGGGCAAATGATGAATGGCTTTTTGCATCATCATGAGCATGGCATCGTCGATCTGGTCATCGAGCTTGGCCGTCAATGGAGACGGGGTCATGATGGTTTCAATGGGCTGTGAGGGAGAGAGACCTTTTGCCAGCACCTTGCTTCTGAAGTCTCGGTCGGTGGCAATGCCCACCAACCTGCCACCTTCAACCAATGGCAGTGAGCTGATGCCATGCTGGCTCATCAATTGAGCGGCTTGTTGAATGGTTTGATCCGGCTGGCCAACGATCACAGGTTTGAGATTGAGATCACTCAAGCGGTCTCGATGACCCACATGAAGGGCGCGCAGCCGATCACCCAAGCGCCGACTTAAAAATGCCGTGAGCATGGGTGATTGCTTGGCCATGGCAGCGAGTGCAGATGGCGGACAATGCGCCAGTTCAGTCTCGGTTTGGCTCATCACCTGGTAGGGCGCATGCCCCTCTTGGCTTGGATCAAATACGATCGCATGCCCAAAGACCTCGCCCTCGCCTCGAGTTTCGAGTGGCTCACCGGCAGGCGTGGTCAACTCCACTTCACCACTGACAATCAACCACAAGCCCTCGTCGGTTTGACCATCAAACAGACCGACTTTGTCTCCTTTCGAAAATGCGCTTAAGGCCCAATGCGCGAGCAGAGCTTGATGCTCAGTGGGCGATAAGTCAGCAAATGGCGCAGAGACTGATAGCGCATGTAAAAGTTTTGTTTGAGCGGTGTCTGTACTCATGTCATCGGCCACGGTGTGGATTAGTAATTGGCCCGTTTTTGCCATACGGCTTTGGAGGCTGTGATGGCATCATGCAGCGTATGAATCCCTTTGTCTTTCAAGACGGGCATCAGGCGAACGAAGATCTCGGCGGTGAGTTTGGCATCCCCTAAAGCCTGATGACGATCGACAACCGGCAGGCCCAATCGGCCGGCAATGTCATCTAGATTGTGCCGTTCTTGAAAAGGATGGGCCACGGCGCTCAGCAATAGCGTATCGAGCACCGGGTGGTCAAAAGCCACGCCAGCGGTGGGGGCTTTGAGACGCAGACACTGCAGATCAAAATCGGCGTTGTGCGCCACCAAGACGGTGTCTTGGCAAAATGTGTGAAACAGCCCAAGCACGGATTGAATGTCGGGCTGTCCAATCACATCGTCGGGACGAATGCCATGGATCGCGGTGCTCGAGGCGGGTATGGGTCGTTTGGGGTCAACCAGCTGATTAAAGATCTCTTTGCTTAAGATGCGCCCATTGACGATGCGGATCGCACCGACTTGAATGATCTCATCACCGCCTGAGGGATTGAGGCCGGTGGTTTCTGTGTCAAAGACAGTGAAGGTGAGTTGATCGAGTGGTCGGTGGTGGATCTCATCAGGCACCAAGGTGAGATCGAACAAACGAAAATCATAATACTCAGGCCGGCCTTCATGGCGCTGGGCCACCGACTCAGGTAAGGCATCTTGCTCGGGCCGTCTGGGCAAATGAATGTCGAGGCGATGTTTGCTCGCGTCATCAAAAGAATCATGCGTCACCCAACGTCCCTTATGTTCCTCGATGATGTGATCAAAACTGCCCGCCAGTGGACCCGAGGACAAGACAGTGGTGTGTTTCAGGGTCTCTGACCAATCGGTGGACGCGACATGGTCCTTATCGCCCGAGCTTTCCAAGGTGATGATCACCTCATCGCCTGAACTTGAGAGGTGAGAGCCGATGGTGTTCGTTGTCTTGTCCATGCCAATGGAGTTGACCGCAAAAGCCAAGGCATGGGTCAATGCATAGGCATCGGCCCTGACCCAGAGATCTTTGAGATCGTCTGATGATGGCCATAGGATCTCGGCAGACGATGGACAAGCCTGCTTCACGGCCTCCATCAAATCGCTTATGGATAGATCTTCCAAGGGATAGAGGCGCCCGGCGAGTCGATTGGCCGCGGCCAGGTCATTAAGCGAGGCCGATAGTGCATCGAGGGTGGCTTGGATGCCCGATGGGCTCGCGTGTGGATCGCTGGGTTTGAGCGATGCGGTCAGGTCAGCCAGTAAAGCTTGCGTTTGAGTGAGCTGGTGGTCGATGGCCTGCTGATGTTCTGATTTGTCTTCGATGTCTTGGGTGATGTTTTCAATCACCAAGATCATGCCGTCGATGGTTTGGTTTTCTCGACACACGGGCGTGATTTGCACGCGATAGGTTCTGCCTCGATCGGTTTGCATCAAACACTGCGTGCTGGTTTGTCGATACCCTTTGGCCAGTCGGCGTTCAATGATGTTGAGCGCATGCTCGAGCAAGGCTTGATCGAGCACCGTGTAGATCGACCGCCCCAAGCCCAAGAGCTCGCCCCCATGATTGGCATCACCATTGGCCGAATCATTGTTTGCGTGGCTTTCTGATAAGCGCTTAAATTGCAATCGCGCGCGATTGTTGTAGAGCAAGATCCGCCCTTGTTTGTTGCACACGATCACGCTGCGGTTGAGCTCGGCCAGTAAAGCGCTGAGCCAGGCCCGCTCTGTCTCCGTGTGCTCGAGTGCTTTTTGGATGCGCGCATCGGTCTCAAGCTGATGCGATTGGTGCTCATCGAGCAGTTGATTGATGAGACGATTCAATCGCGTGGTGCTGGCGCCACCGAGTTCATCATTATCCAGAGGAGTTTGAGTCGTCCCGTTTAAACGAAGCTCAACGGCATCGGCCAAACGCTCAGGTGCGATGATATAGCGGGCCATCAGCGCTTTTAGCGCTTGATAGATGGGGACCAGGGCGATCCCCCACAAAAACAACAAAAGCCCAATGCGAGCCCCAAGAGCATTTGTGACGGTGGCCCAGTCTTCAGGTGTGAGTACGGCCCACAATAAAGCAATCGCCAAACCCAACCACACAAGACACACCGCGCCGATCAGGGCCACGGCCGCCCACAACTGCCATGCGATGGTTTTCATGAGCCCATGTTAGCGCAGGCGATGGCCAACGCGCGATCGTTCTCCTCGAGTTCCATCCAGCTCGCGCCTACCAATGTGCCATCGTCTCCAAACATGACCTCAGCAGATAAATCGGCCCGTCGTTGGTTTTGGCAGTCATAGACAACGGGGATTTCTCGGATCGGTAGCCACCGGCCCAGCAACATCACCGTGGTCATGACTTGCTGAGGCTGTTGGGCATGGTGTCTATTTCTTCGGGTATCAATGGCCACGAGTCTCAATGTTAAGGGCTTGGCATAGGTCCAAGGCCGATACCACATGGCCTCTTGGCTTTCGGCGGTCACCACCACGCCCTCGGGGAGTTGTTCGATGGTTCGACCGGCCCAGCTGTATTCGAGATAAACCATCATCGAAATCATCGCGACACCCGCCAGGCCACTGACCCAATACATGGGCAAGCGTTGGCCCGATAAAAAACGAAGGCCCATCATTAAACCAGCGGCACCGAGGCCAGCTGCAATGGCAGCCACAAAATCTAGCAGCATATGGAGTGAGGTAGGTTGGGATGGATAGGCAAAGAAAAAGCCCGGTGCGCGATCACGCACCGGGCCTTCTCATCGTGCTTAGTGGTCAATGGCACCGGCTGCCCCTCGTGGGACACGAATGCTTTCAACCAACTCTTGGATCTCAGCGGGCGGTGCCTGAGTCATTTTCATCACCACAAAGGCGGTGACAAAGTTAATGACGGCGCCAATCGATCCAAATGACAGGGGTGAGATGCCCGCCACCCAATGCTCGGCCGTGTTGGGGAGCATGTTGGTCTCTGGAATAAAGAACCAACCTAGGTAGGTGAAGATGTAGAGCAAGGTGGCAATGAGGCCGGCGAGCATGCCAGCGACCGCCCCTTGCATGTTCATCGACTTAGAGAAGATGCCCATCATCAGCGCTGGGAATAGCGTGGCGGCCGCCAGCCCAAAGGCCAGCGCCACCACCTGTGCGGCAAAGCCAGGCGGATTGAGTCCCAGATAGGTGGCTAAGGCAATGGCAAAGGCCATTGAGATCCGCGCATACATCAGCTCTTGTTTATCCGAGATCTTGGGCATGAACACCGATTTCAACAGGTCATGACTGATGGCCGATGAAATGGCGAGCAACAGACCGGCGGCGGTCGAGAGCGCCGCGGCCAAACCACCGGCAGCAATCAGCGCCAAGACCCAACCGGGCAATTGCGCAATCTCTGGATTGGCCAAGACCAAGATGTCTCGGTTAAACGTCACCATCTCATTGCCTTCCCAGCCTCTGGCTTCGGCAATCGGCGCAAATTCTTCCGAGCGGTCGTTGTAGTACTGAATGAGACCATCATTGTTTTTGTCTTCAAAGGCCAGCAGGCCGGTTTGCTCCCAATTGGTCATCCAATCGGGGCTTGCCTCGTAGGCAATGGGCTCTTCGGTTGTGCCATTAGGGAAGATCGTGGTGATGATGTTGAGTCTCGCCATGGAACCAACTGCCGGTGCGGTGAGGTAGAGCAAGGCAATAAAGACCAACGCCCAACCGGCTGATTTTCTCGCATCAGAGACTTTGGGTACGGTGAAGAAACGAATGATCACGTGCGGCAATCCCGCCGTACCAATCATCAAAGACATGGTGAACAAGAACATGTTCATGGTTGAACCATGCGAGCCGGTGTAGTCCTGGAAACCCAACTCCATCAAGACCTGGTCAAGCTTAGTTAACAAAGGCAGGCCCGATTCTGCGTGGGTAGAAAACAGACCCAAAGCCGGCACAGGGTTGTTGGTCAGCTGCAGTGAAATAAACACCGCAGGGATGGTGTAGGCGGTGATCAGCACACAGTATTGAGCCAGCTGGGTGTAGGTGATGCCTTTCATGCCGCCCAAGACGGCATAGACAAACACCACGGTGGAGGCGATCAATAGCCCGGTGGTGTTTTCGACTTCTAAAAAGCGTGAGAAGGCGACACCGGCACCGGTCATCTGACCGATCACATAGGTGATCGAGATCACCAACAAACAAATCACCGCGACAATGCGGGCCGTGTTTGAGTAGAAACGATCACCAATGAACTCAGGCACGGTGAAGCGTCCAAACTTCCGAAGATAAGGTGCCAAAAGCAAAGCCAGGAGCACATAACCCCCGGTCCAACCCATCAAGAAGCTGGAGTTGCCATAGCCAACAAAGGCAATGAGGCCGGCCATCGAGATGAATGAGGCGGCCGACATCCAATCGGCTGCGGTGGCCGCGCCATTAACAATTGGATTGACGCCCCTAGAGGCGGCGTAATAATCAGAGGTGTTGCCGGCTCTGGCCCAAATGGCGATACCGACATACAGCGCGAAGCTCGCGCCCACAACAATGAGGTTCAGCGTAAATTGATCCATGATGGGCTCCTTATTCTTCGTCGACACCGAATCGACGGTCGAGTCGATTCATGTACCAGGTGTAGTAGAAGATCAGCCCGATAAAGCTGAGGATTGAGCCTTGTTGGGCAAACCAAAAGCCCAAGTCGGTCCCACCGATGGTGATTGGCAAAGCGGCCAGCATGGGTCGCAGCCAAATGGCAAAGCCAAATGAGACCAAGGCCCAAATGGCTAAGCAAATCACAATAATCCGAATGTTGGCAGACCAATAGGCTGCCGCTTGATTGTCTTTCATTGCTCTCTGACTCCTCATTAAAGCGGACCTTTAGGAGCTCCCTTAACTTCTCCAAGTGGCCCGATCACGTGACTCCTCATTCACTTTAGTCGAGCCAGATGGTTTTTCCGTATTGGACTAAAGTCCAATAGGCGAAAATGGGGTGACATCGGTAGAAGTGGAGGTGGAGTCAGTAACACAGTTAAAGAAAAATACTAAAAACGCAGTTGTTTGCTCAGCAGGAGAGAGCCATGAAATTAGGGATGATCCGGTCAAGCCTTGGCTTGGCCTTAATGTTATGTGTCACCACGACATGGGCCGATGCGCCCACTCGAGAAGCCGAGTTGGAGGCGAGAATCGCTGAGCTTGAGCGCATGGTCAAGCAATTGGTGGAGGCACAAGAAGCCCAGCAACAAGCCCAATCTGAGCGCCGAGAGACGATGCAAGGTGGCCGTCATGCTGAGGTCGAAGCGCGCTTGGCGAAGTTAGAGGAAGAAAAGGGCGACCGCCCGTCTGGCTCTGGAACCGAGTTCAAGTTCTCAGGCTTTCTTAAAGCCGACATGATGATGTCTCGCTACAGCGGTGGCTCGGTGCCGGCACGTGGCCTGCTGAGAGATTTTTATGTGCCGGGTTTGATTCCGGTGGGCGGTCAGTCATCCACGACCGATTTTGATACCCACATTCGAGAGTCTAGATTTATTTTTAATGTATTGCGCCCAGACGATGGCTTGCAGGCCTATCTAGAGTTTGACTTCTCTGCCAACAATGGCGGTGATGAGCGCTTAACCAATGCGGCGAGCCCCAATATTCGCCAAGCGTTTTTGCGCTGGAACGATGTCTTGATTGGTCAAGCTTGGACGACGTTTTTTAATGTCGGGGCTCTGCCAGAAAATCTCGATTTCATTGGCCCATCGGAGGGCACCATCTTTGCTCGCCAATCCCAGGTTCGCTGGACCAAGGGCAATTGGCAGTTCGCCATCGAAAACCCAGAGACCACGGTCACGCCACTGGGCGGCGGTAGCCGCATTGTGACCGATGTGGCCAGCGTGCCGGATTTTGTGGCTCGGTATAACCATGCAGCTGATTGGGGTTCGTTCACGATCGCTGGTCTTGGCCGTCAACTGGCCATCGATGGCGCGGGTGGCGCCGAGCGTGAAATGGCTTTTGCGCTGAGTCTCTCTGGCAAGGTCAATATGGGCAAGAACGACTTTCGTTGGATGGTCTCAGGCGGCCCAGGCATTGGTCGCTACTTGGGCTTAAACACCACCAACGATGCGGTGCTCAATGCATCCGGTGAGCTCGATACCATCGATGCTTACGGTGGCTTTGTCTCCTATCGCCACCACTGGAATGATCAGTGGCGTTCCAACTTCACCTATTCAATGCTGTCGGTGGACAATGACACCAACCTCACGGGCTTCGGGGTGAATAAGTCCGCGAGCAGTGCGCATGTGAACTTGATCTATCAAGCCACGCCGCACCTTCGCTTTGGGATGGAATACATCTATGCCAAGCGGGAGTTGGAATCCGGTGCCTCTGGCAACATGAATCGCGTGCAGTTTTCGACAGTGCTGGGCTTCTAAGCCCGGCCGCCGGCTGAAAATTGACGGTTGTTCACACGGAGCGCATGGCTTCTTTGATCTGGTGATGGTATCGTGCACGTGTGAATTGAAAACCGCACGTATGGGGGTCTTTTGATGAAGAAAAAACTCACCTTGGTGGTCGATGAGGCGGTCATTGACCGAGCGAAACGCCACGCACAAGCCCATGAGACCTCCGTCTCAGAGTTGGTTGAACAGTATCTGGTAGCAACCACCGCTGATGAGGCCTGGTCGCCACCGCCTCACACGGCGCTTGCCAGAATCACCGGGGCGGTGATGCCCACCGATGATCAGCCTCCTCTTGGAGATGCTCTAGAGCGCGAGCG
>CAJXNU010000065.1 GCA_913057255.1 uncultured Wenzhouxiangella sp. | reverse complement strand
GAACTGGTAGACGCAAGGGACTTAAAATCCCTCGAAGGAAACTTCGTGCCGGTTCGATTCCGGCCCCGGGCACCAACTAAATCAGGTCATTCGCCTCAATGACTGATGGAGTTTAGACGTGAACATACAGGTCAATTCAGAGGTCGATCGCTTGCAGGCGGTGTTGGTGCACACCCCTGGGGCTGAAATGGAAAACATGACACCCGATTCAGCACCTGAAGTGCTGTATGACGACATTCTCAGTCTTCCTCTCGCTTCCAAAGAACATGCCCAGTTGACTGGGGTGCTCAAGAAGGTCGCCAAGGTCTATGAGCTGAAAGACCTTCTCACCGAAGTCTTGAACCACGACCATGTTAGGCAGGCTCTAATTCAAGAAATCGTGTCGTTATACGACTGCCCAGAGTACGCTGGGGAATTGTCTGAGGCCAGCCCTAAAGATTTGGCTGCCCAGCTCATTGAGGGCACCCCCAAATCAATCACCAGTCTTGAGCGTTTTCTCGATCGCTCGCCTTACGCCATTCCCCCTCTACCAAATACCTTTTTCACGCGCGATGCCACCATGTGTCTCAATGACCGCGTGATTATCGGATCTATGGCTTATCGGGCTCGCGTGGCAGAGTCACTTCTTCTGAAAGCAATCTTCAATCACCACAATGATATTTCAACAAATGGGTTTTATTTCGATGGCACGGTTCATCAGGACTCAAAGATCACCATCGAAGGTGGCGATTTGTTGGTGGTGCGCGAGGACTTGGTGTTGATTGGCTACAGCGAGAGAACGTCTGTGGCAGCCATCGATTATTTGATGAAGGCGATAGCCAGCCAGGGGCCTGTTCGCCATTTTATTGTGGTTGAGATACCAAAGTCTCGGGCCACGATTCATCTGGATATGCTCTTTACTCTGGTCGATCACCATCGGTGCGTGGTCTTTCCTCCGATGGTGCAGGGCACCCACGCAGCCCCTGCTTATCATTGCGTGTTTGATGCCGATTCTGGTCAGCAGATGACGAGCATCACGGAGCACCCCAATGTGTTGCAAGCACTCGCGCAGCTTGATATCGATCTAGAGCCCATCTGGTGTGGGGGTGGGGAGTCTTTTCACCAAGCGCGTGAACAATGGGCCAGCGGAGCCAACTTTTTCACTTTCGCGCCAGGGCAGGTGCTTGGCTATGCGCACAACCGCCACACCATTGAGTCCATGAGCCAGGCGGGGTTTGGTGTTGTTGACGCCTCAGAAGTCATCCGTGGCGCAAGAACCATCGAGTCACATGAGAAGTTGGTGGTGACCATGGATGGTGCCGAGCTCAGTCGGGGTGGGGGAGGCTGCCGCTGCATGACCATGCCTTTGGCACGAGGCTAGACAAGATGGTCCAAGTGGCTCATGCTTAGCGACAAAAAGGCCAGATCTGATACCAGCGTCGACAGTGAAATTCATCGCGGCAGCTTTGTAGCTGGCTTTGATATTGTGCGGCTCGACGTTCAACTTTTCTGGCAATGCCCTTGAGTGTCTCGTTGCTCTGCCAAGATCCCCGCTGATAGCCCCCATGGCCATCGTGATAGGCCAGGTAGAGGTTATAGGCATCATTCTTGCTTAAATTGAGTCGTTGGTTGCTGACGTTGTTGTCCCAGCCGATGAAATCAACCGCATCTCCAAAGTCTGAGCGGCGAGCAAATCGTTGGCCAGTCGCTTTTAGGTAATCCTGCCAGGCAGGGTCTTGTGCTTGAGCATAGCCCCTGGCCGATGAGGGCCGCCGCCAGGGTATAAAGCCCAATAGCTTGGTTCGCTCCGGGCGCGCTCCTGATCGAAAAGAGGATTCTTGCTGCACAAAGGCCATTTGAACCCAAATGGGCGTGCCCCACCGTTGCTGTGAGTCTAGAGTTTCGTCATACCACTTGGGGTACTGCCTAAAAATTTGGCAGAGATTGTCTTGCTCACGAGGCGGGGTCGTAGCACATGCCGCAAGTAATATGACAAGCGCCACCAAAAAAACAGATTTGATCGTTAATTGGGCCACATGTTTTGTGCCTCTCAACGCACACCCCTAAAAATTGAGCAACTGCACTACTTCATTAGATTGCCTGAGTTGAGCAGAATTCTCAAGCCCAAGCCGGCAACGCGCTCTTTGCCAGTGAGGTCTCTGTCTGTCTGACGAATGCCCCCGTGGATGCTGACTCGGCGATGCAGTTGATAGCGGGCCCCAAGGGCAAAGTAATCACCATCATTGATGCCTTTATCATCATCGAATAAGCCAGCATTGGCGCTGAATTGCCACTTTTTATGGCGATAGCTGCCGGTGACGAAGGTGAAGTTACCATCTTCTAAGCCCTCCATTCGGGCCTCATGCATCATGGCAGCAGACCATTGATCTTTGCTGTATCGGGCCCCCACCTTGATCGCCTCACGATCCTTAGGAGCGCCCTCGTAGCCGCTTCCATCGATGTAGGCCGTGATCAGCTCAACGGGCCCCATGGGGGCGCTGATGGCAGCAGAGATCATGTGGTCGTCATCACCTGTCGTATCACCGGTGACCGCATCGTCCAGTGATGCCACAGCACGAAACCTTATGGATCCCAAACTTTTCTCGTAAGCAATTGAGCGCTCGAAAGCACTGCTGTGGCCAAAGGCGCCAACTGACCGCCCTATGTTGCCGCGCGCCTGGAGAAATGAGGCATTGAGAGGGTCCCAAGACATACCGGATGTTTTGTAGGCACTGCCAATCTTTCCCGCATAGATTTTGCCGAAATTGCCCTCAAGCCCTGCATAGACTTCCCGGGTTCTGCCATCCCCATCGACGAGGCCATCCATGTTGATGTTGAGCCCAAACCGAGCAAATGCCCAAATGTCGTCATTGATTGGGTGAGCCCCGTCAATAAACAAGGCTCCCCAGTTTGCCCCATTGCGTCGACCGCCAGCCCAGCCATCGGTGATCTCAAACCCATCAGTCCCAGCTGCATCGGCTGCTGAACCATCGACATAAACCAGTTCCGGTTGCAATCGCAGCAACAAGCTTAATTCACTGTCAGTCGCTCGTGATTCGGCAACGGCCTGCGTATTGAACGCAGACAAAGCCAACCCAAGCCCAACGACTGGGGCCGTCAAATGAAGCAGTTTTCTCATTAGTTTTCCTCTATTGAACGATCGGGTGTGTTGATACCCTAGAATTTTATCAAGCTTGTCATTGGAAGGGTGAGTACAAAGCCTGCAATGCCCACACCAACGGACATCGCACCGAGCATGACCCAGTCAGTGATGCTCAGGAAGCTTCCAAAAGTCACCTGGGTCAAGCTGGGGCCCACAAGGAAAGCGCCCACCATGAATGCAGCGCCAGCCCACAACGAGAGACGTCTGGCTTTGGCGTGCGCGAACTGACCCTTACTAACGGTGTAGGCCAGTAAGGCAATGTCCGCCACGACGACGGCAACGATCAGGGGGATTAATGGCCTAAAGGCCTCAAGTAAGACTGCAAGAATTCCAACAATAGAAAATGCCATGAGTGTTCTCCTATATGAGTTTTCTGGAAAGAGTTAGACGCGACCACGCAGCATGGCGTTATAGGCAGCGTGCAACATCCGGTCTTTCAACATCCATGGGAACCAATGTTTCTCATAAGGATTGACGAAGGGGAATGATGGCACCATTTTTAAGTCATAGTCGAATTCCACCAACAGGGCTTGGCCTTTTCGAGTGACCAGTGGACAAGACGTGTAACCGTTGTAGCGTGCAGACAACTCTCTATCCGCAATAGAAGAGACCATATTAGCTACTGCGACTGGGACTTGCGCCTTTACGCTGGCTGCTGTTTTACCAACGGGCGTTCCCACACAGTCACCTGAGCCAAACACGTTTTGGAATCTTGGGTGTTGCAGCGTGTGCTGATCAACTTCCATCCATCCGCCGGCGGCGAATCTGCCCGTCTTCCATGACAGCGGCGAATTGGCGAGCGGATCGGGGGCTTGCATGGGTGGCACCACATGGATGAAATCATAGTCAAGCGTTTGGTTGCCCTCAGGTGTCTCAAACGTGGCGCGCTTGAGTTCGGGCTCAATCCCGACCAGCGGATGATCCCATAACAGCGAAATCCCACGGCTGGGTAGCTCTTCTTTAAGAAATTCATTGATCTCGGGTTGTGAGAACAAACCTTTGGCTGGTGGCGTGTAGAAAAGCTGCGCTTTGTCTCTGTTGCCTTTGCGCTCCAACAAATCTTCAGAAAGCATGGTGACTTTAAGTGGGGCACCTGCGCATTTGACTGGGCCTCTTGGGCGCGTGAACAAACCCACGCCACCGACATCGGTGAACTGATCGATCATGTTCCAGGTGCGGGTGGCATGATTTGGGTTGTCATAGACACACCCAATACCCATTTGGCCAATTAACTCAGGTGACATTCCCTCGACTCCGGAGTAGTTGACCTGCAATCCAGTGGTCACCATCAGATAGTCGTAGGCCACTCGCTGCCCAGTGTCAGTCAGCACGCTGTTGGTTTCTGGATCGAATTCAATCACTCGAGCTTGAATCCAGTCGATCCCATCGGGCATGTAGCGTGCGTTCTCATCCATGACTTTGCTGGCTTTCCACAGGCCTGTGGCCACCAAAGTGAGCCCCGGCTGATAGATGTGTTCCACGCGTGAGTCGATGATCGTGATCTGTGCACCGTCAAGCTCTCTGGATAATCGATTGGCCGCATCAAGACCAGCGGCACCAGCCCCGATTATGACGACGCGCGCATTGGTCTTCACTTTGGCAAGCGCTTTGCTGGTCATAATGCCGGTGCCCGCTGTGGCGGCAAGACCTAGGCCTGAGACTTGAAGGAATTTTCGGCGCCCGTGATTCGGGCCTGCATTGCTCGATTTCTGACTCATTGGTTGACTCTCCACCCGTTTGTGTTTTTTGGCTTTTTTTATTATTTCCCTTGAGTATATGAGTTATTTCGCATGTAAGCAAATCATGTGGGATAGTCCTAACGAACGGATGCCGTGGGGCCGGAGCCGAGTCGACTCAGTACAAGGTTCGTGTTTTGATGGTTTCGGGGATGGTGTTTAAGGCACTGATGAGTGGTTGTGTATCTTGAGTCTCTACATCCATGACCACATACCCGATGTCGGACTGGGTCTGGAGATACTGCGCCGCGATATTGATGGCCTGTTCAGAAATTGCTGTGTTGATGGCATTTAACACACCCGGCTCATTTCGGTGAATGTGCATGATGCGGCGAGTGCCAGCATGATCGGGTAGGGCGACTTGGGGGAAATTCACAGCACCAGTGGTTGAACCATTATCGGAATAACGAATGAGCTTACCAATGACATCGCGGGCAATATTTTCCTGCGCCTCTTGGGTGCTACCGCCGATGTGGGGCGTCAGTAGAACATTGTCTAGGCCACACAGTTCGTTCTCGAAGCGCTGATGTTTATCCTTTGGCTCACTGGGAAAGACGTCAATGGCTGCGGAGGCAATATGGCCTGTGATTAACGCGTCTTTTAAGGCAGATAGGTCAATGACGCGTCCCCGAGATGCATTGATCAAATGAGCTCGGGCGCGCATGGTTTGGAGCTCTCTCGCTCCAATCATGCCCTCGGTTTCTGGCGTTTCTGGAACATGCAGACTCACGACATCACTCTGTTGCAATAGCCCCTCCAGTGAAGAGACTGGCGTGGCATTGCCCAACGGTAATTTTGAGATGATGTCGTAATAGATCACATGCATACCCAAGCCCTCAGCGAGAATGCCAAGCTGCGAACCGATGTGGCCATAGCCCACAATGCCCAATGTCTTGCCTCTGACTTCATGAGACCCGATTGCATGCTTGCGCCATTCGCCTCGATGAGCGGCTGCGTTCCGCTCGGGAATCCCTCGCATCAAGAAGATGATCTCAGCCAAGACCAGCTCCGCTACTGATCGTGTATTGGCAAAAGGGGCGTTGAATACGGGAACCCCTGCGGCTGTGGCATCGGGCAGTGAGACTTGGTCAGTGCCGATGCAAAAGCAGCCAATGCCAATGAGCTTCTCGGCGTTTGATAGGACCTGAGCGTCGAGTTGGGTACGAGAACGGATGCCGAGAAAATGGGCATCGGCGATGAGCGGTATAAGTTGGTTAGCGTCAACGGCGCCGTCTACTCGATGCACGTTGGAATAACCGGCTTCAGCCAGCATCAGATCTGCCCTGGGATGGATGCCCTCTAGCAATACAAATCGGATTTTGTCTTTGGCGAGTGAAAGTGTCATGGTTTTATAGCGTTGGCATCAACTCGGCTTCATTATGGCAGGCTTCAATCAACAATGGGAGGCTATCTCCCCATCGTTTCACGCAGCGTTTGAGCTTGGCCTGACGGGCAGGTTTTTGCCATTGACCAGCGGCGAGGGGTAGAATCAGTAGCAGTCAACTACCGTGAAAGGATCACAGATGATGTTTAATCGCAAGAATGCTTGGGCTGCCTTGGTCGCAGCGCTTTGTTGGGTTTTAATGGGCTCTGTTGCTCAAGCACAAGGCATGACTCTGGCAGATATTGCCAAATTACAACAGGTCGGTCAGATCGCCATCAGCCCCGATGGCTCGGCCATTGCCTACACCCGGATTGTGCCTAGAGATCTCAGTGTGGATGCCGATGGACGCTCGTACAGCGAGCTACATGTGCTCAATGCCGATGGTGAGTCGAGAGCGTTCATTACCGGCAAAGTCAATATTGGTGGGCTGGGTTGGACACAAGGCGGTGAAATGATCACTTTCTTGTCTCGACGGGATGATGACAAATACACGCGACTTTATGGCATTCCACTGACCGGTGGAGAGGCTCGAGTCTTGGCCGAGCCTGAAGGCAATATTCGCGGTTATGATTTTTCGCCGGATGAAAAGCAGGTGGCTTTGGTGGTGGCGCCACCGGAGTCGAAAGAACGTCAGGCGGAGAAGGACAAAGGGTTTAGCCAAATCATCTTTGAAGAAGAGTGGCGCGCCAATCAGTTATGGATTCATACGCTCGATGATGAATCCCAGATGGTGGCTGTGGATGGCTCTGTGCAACAGGTTCGATGGTCACCGACAGGGGATCGTTTAGCAATCGCAGTGACTCCGCGCCAATTGGTTGATGACACATTGATGTTCCAACGCATTCGCATCATCACACCCGAAGGCGATGAGATTGGTCGAGTCAATAACCCAGGCAAGCTGGGGGCTATGGCTTGGAGCCCTGAGGGCGATGTGTTGGCGTTCATTGGGACAACGGTGGTCAGAGATCCCAGAGAGGGACGCTTAATGGTGGCTCCCGGAAGCGGTGGCGATTGGACCGAGTTAATGCCTGGATTATTGGGGCATGTTTGGCACATGGCTTGGCGTGGCGATGAAATTGCCTTTATCAGCTATGAGGGCGTGGAGACTCGTCTTGGTCAGATTCGACCCGATGGTAGCAATGAGCAAACGCTCATGCAGTTGCCGGATGTTGTATTCGAGGGTTTGAGTGTGGGTGACGATGGCTCGATTGCGCTCAGTGCATCCACACCTGAGCACCCGCGGGAAATCTATGTTTGGGAATCCCAACAGGATGAGTTGGAGCGCCTGACTGATTCCAATCCTTGGCTCGGTGACGTTGCAATGGCGCGCCAAACCGTGGTGGAGTATGAGGCCGCTGATGGGTTGGTTCTGGAAGGGCTTTTGATTTGGACGCACGACTACCAAGAGGGCCAGCGCTATCCATTGATCTTGGCCGTTCATGGGGGTCCAGAGTCACATTATTCCAATGGTTGGATTACCAGCTATGCATTGCCTGGCCAAGCGGCAGCCTCCGAGGGCTATTTCATGTTCTACCCGAACTACCGAGGCAGTACGGGGCGAGGTGTGGATTTCACGCTGTCGTCTCAGGGACGTCCGGCGGCTGAGGAGTTCAGTGATCTGGTCGATGGGGTGGACCATCTAATCAACATCGGCTTAGTGGATGGCGATCGAGTGGGTATCACAGGCGGATCTTATGGCGGTTACGCCACCGCTTGGGGTGCCACGTACTACACGGATCGATTTGCTGCTGCTGTGATGAACGTTGGCTTATCTGACAAGATTGCCATGTTGGGGACGTCGGATATTGCACAAGAGCTCTATTTGGTGCACTACCTCACTTGGCCTTGGGAAGATTGGGATCTGTATCGCAAAGCCAGTCCAATCTATTACGCAGACCAGGCACAAACACCGATCTTGATCATGCATGGGGCAGCCGATCCGCGTGTAGATCCCACACAGTCACGCATCTTGTATCGCTATCTGGTGCTGCAGGATGATCCGCCACCAGTGCGTTTGGTTCTCTATCCCGGTGAGGGCCACGGCAATCAGCGCGCAGCTTCTCGCTGGGACTATAGCTTGAGATTGATGCGTTGGATGGATCATTATCTGAAAGGCGATGGGGGTGAAATGCCGCCCTATGCCTTGGATTATGGTTTAGATGAAGCCGGTGATGACGAAGATGGTGAGTGACTCACCCTCCCGTGAAGCGGCATTGGCAAGGCTCAATCAGAGCTCTGCCAATACCCTGATGCAGACGCTGGGGATTGAATACACCGATGTGGGTGAGGGTTTTCTGGAAGCCACATTGTCCGTGGGCCCTGCAGTGCATCAGCCCATGGGGATCTTGCATGGAGGAGCCACGGCGGCTCTGGCAGAGTCTGTGGGCAGTGCCGCCTCGGCTTTGTTGCTCAACCTTGAGACCCACTACCCAGTGGGTCTGGAACTCTCTATCAATCACATTCGCTCCATGCGTGAGGGCATTGTGCGTGCCAGGGCCGATCTGGTGCACCAAGGTCGCACCACGCACCTCTGGAACATTTCAATTCGTGATGAGGAAGGTCGCATGGTGGCCTGGTCTCGCTTAAGCATGATGGTGTTGGCGCGGGACTCGGCTTGATGCGCCTTCGATGAATGTGGCTTACTGAGCGGGCAATGTCTGTGGGATTGTTTTGAATCGGTTTCTGAGTTGCTGGTCAAGCTCAACCACTTTGTGATGTAAGGTGTCGATGTCTCCTGTGTTGTCAATGACATCGGTGGCCAACGCCAGTCGTTGTTCTCGACTGGCTTGGGCGTCGAGCATGTGCTGAGCCAGGTCCAAATCGATGTCATCACGACTCATTAGCCGTTCAAGCTGTAGCTTGCGAGGCACATCAACCACCACGATGGCGTCGGCTTCCATGATCTGGGGTGATTCTGCATAAAGCGGTATGACAATGACCGCATATGGGTAGCTGCCCTCGGCTTCATTGAGTTGGGCTCGCACCACATCCATGATGAGCGGGTGCAATAGCCGCTCCAAAGTTTTCCTCTCATCTGGGTTGGCAAAGACTATCTCTCTTAGCGCTCGCCGGTCCAGATGGCCTTTGTTGGGGCCGCTACCAATCAGCACACGATCGCCCCAGTGAGCCACAATGGCTTGGTATCCGAGTTGGTCGGGCGCGGAGAGCTCTCTGGCAATCACATCGGTGTCAATAATCAATGCACCACAGTGGGCCAATTGCTCTGAAACTTGGGTCTTGCCACTGGCGATACCACCTGTCAAAACAACCACTGGGAGATCAGCCCGCATGACTTAATTCGCTGGGAAAATTCGGTATAGCGCGCCGTTTTCGGCGTCGGTGATCACGAATACGTCTCCATTGGGCGCCACGCGGGCATCACGAATTCGGCCCAGTGCATCGCGCAAGATTTCTTCTTGGTGGACCACTTCACCATTTTCAAAAACTAGACGACGCAATTGCTCGGCGCGCAAGCCCCCCGCTAGAAAATTGCCCTCCCATGGGCCAAAGTGGTCGGTTTTGAGATACACCAGACCAGAAGGAGCCAGGGCCGGCGTCCACTCGGTGACTGGGTTGATCATTCCAGGAGCTGAGCGCCGACTGGTCCCGAATTGCTCCTCAGTCCGGTAGTCTCTGCCCAACGTCACCACCGGCCAGCCATAGTTGCCACCGGCGGTGATCAGGTTAAGTTCATCACCACCGCGTGGACCATGTTCGGTCGCCCAGATTTCCCCAGTCTCAGAGTCGACGATCAGGCCTTGTATGTTTCGGTGTCCATAGGTGTAAATTTCTGGTTTGACATCCGCTTGGCCTACAAACGGATTGTCTGCTGGTGCTTGTCCGAGCTCTGTTAAGCGCAACAGTTTTCCAGCGTGGTCATTGAGGTCTTGGGCTCTGGGTGGGTCGGTGCCGCGATCACCAATGCTCATCAACAAGGTTCCATCCGGGAGCCAAGCCAGTTTGGATCCATAGTGCCGGCCAGATGAGCTGTATCTGTCTTGGACAAAAAGATCTTCCACCGCAATCAGTTCATCGTTGATCAAAAATCCTCGGGCCAGGGCAGTGGCCGTGTTTCCAGAGCCATTTGGGTCTGCCTTTGAATAGGTGAGATAAAGGATTCGGTTTTCAGTAAAGTTGGGGTGGGGCAAGACCTCTAACAGCCCGCCCTGATTGATGGCGCGGACTTCCGGAGCCCCCGGAATCTGTCGGATCTGACCCTCTGGTGAAACATGAGTTAGACGGCCGGGTCTTTCAGTGATCAAAAAACTGCCATCGCTTAAGATCGCCAGAGACCATGGATGTTGAAACCCATCGGCTACTTTCTCAACGCCAATCGTTTGATATTCGGTACGACTGAGCTCTTGGGCTTGGGCAGTTGTCACCCAGAACAAAATGAAGCTTGCCAGTGGCGCAAGAAACTTATTCATCAGAAGATCTCCTCTGCTGTGGGTGAGACTGCATTCTAGCGTTAAGTTGTGGAGGGAGCGAGAAGAGATTGCCTTGATGCCCGCACACAAGATCGTCAATAAGTGTCAAACCTTGAGGCGCTCCATTTGGCAAGCGGTACGCTGGAGCTCATTTGTAGGAGATTGTTCATGCTCAAAGTGACCGTTATCGAACAAAGCCAGCTGATTCGTCTGGCACTTGCTAACCTGATCAGCCAGCATCCCAAATTGGTGGTCATTGGGCAGGGAAACTGCACCGCATCGACATTGCAGTGCCTGCGGCGATCACAGCCCGCGGTTGTGGTTGTTAATTTGGATGATGCCTTTAGCTTAGGTCTGAGGGTGGTTGAAAGGGTGCAAAAAAGCTTCCCAGAGACCTCTGTTCTTGGTTTGACCCGGCGAATCGACAATCCGATTTTTTCGCGGTTGTTGGAGTTGGGTGTGAGAGGGCTAATGAGCCTGGAGTGTGACGGCCCTGAACTTCATGATGCCATTTTTAAAGTCAGTCGGAAAGAGCATGCCATCAGTCCGGCCATTGCGGAGCGACTGGCGCTGTCGATGTTATCAAGTCAGGGAGCGTCTCCCTTTGAGCAATTGACCACTCGAGAGATTGAGGTCGCTCTGGCACTGATTGAGGGCAGTCGTATGCCGGCGATCGCGCGCCAATTGAGCGTCAGTCCGAAAACAGTGGCCACCTACAAATATCGACTCTATGAAAAGCTCAACATCGATACAGAGGTGGCACTGCTTAAGTTAGCCATTCGAAACGGATTGGTGGAGATAGGCCAATCCCACCAGCAGACTAATCTGTTTTAGGCTCTGGCTTAGGCTCTGGCTTAGGCTCTGGCTTAGGCTCTGGCTTGGGCTCTGGCTTGGGCTCTGGCTTGGGCTCTGGCTTAGGCTCTGGCTTGGGCTCTGG
>CAJXNU010000064.1 GCA_913057255.1 uncultured Wenzhouxiangella sp. | reverse complement strand
CCATGACCAAGTCCGCTCTGAAAGAGTTTGTTGAAGCCACCATCTAGGTAGAACAAGCCGCTTAAGCAACCCGACCTTCTGGGTTGCTCGGGCATCAGCAATGACTAGCCATCGATCAATTGATCGCCAATTGGGACTAGACGATGTGATCAAAAAGTGCTAACGTAGCTTCACGTTGCCAAGAGGCAACCAACTTTCCATCAATCCGAACAGAATAATTAACTCAACCCTTGGGTACATCTCCGTCCCGTCGGACAGATCCCTTCGGCGATGCGTATCCTGATCTTAACCTTCCTGTGAATAACCCATGAATCTCACTGAACTCAAAAGAAAATCCGTCCAAGAACTGCTTGAAATGGCTGAAGAACTCGGCATCGAGAACATTGGCCGATCTAGAAAACAAGACGTCATCTTTGCCATCTTAAAAGCCAAGGCGAGAAAGAAAGAATCTATTTATGGCGATGGGGTCTTGGAAATCTTACAAGACGGTTTTGGCTTTTTAAGATCAGCCGAAGCCTCTTACATGGCTGGGCCCGATGACATATACGTCTCACCCTCCCAGATTCGACGGTTTAATCTCAGAACCGGTGACATGATCTCTGGAAAAATTCGACCGCCCAAAGACTCTGAGCGGTATTTCGCGCTTTTAAAAGTCGAAGAGCTTAATTTCGACAAGCCCGAGTATGCCAAAAACAAAATTCTGTTTGAAAACCTAACCCCCGAATTTCCTCGTGAGCAATTGCTGCTTGAGAGAGGCAATGGATCGACCGAAGACATTACGGGTCGACTGATCGATTTGATTGCACCAATCGGCAAAGGGCAGCGCGGTTTGATTGTCAGCCCACCCAAAGCGGGTAAAACCATGATGCTGCAGTCAATCGCCAGCGCGATTCGAGCCAACAACCCAGAGGCGCATATGATCATTTTGCTGATCGACGAGCGCCCTGAGGAAGTGACCGAAATGCAGCGAAGCGTTGATGCCGAGGTGATCTCTTCGACCTTTGATGAACCAGCCACACGGCACGTTCAGGTCGCCGACATGGTGATTGAGCGGGCCAAGCGTTTGGTGGAGCACAAACACGATGTCATTATTTTGTTGGATTCAATCACCCGCCTGGCCCGTGCTTACAACACCGTTGTGCCCTCTTCAGGGAAGGTGCTGACCGGTGGGGTGGATGCCAATGCCTTACAGCGCCCCAAACGCTTCTTCGGGGCCGCCCGAAATATCGAAGGCGGGGCCAGCTTAACCATCATTGCCACCGCCTTGGTCGACACCGGTTCCAAGATGGACGAAGTGATCTATGAGGAATTCAAGGGCACGGGCAACATGGAGATCCATTTAAGTCGTAAGATTGCAGAAAAGCGGACTTATCCGGCCATCGACATCAACCGCTCAGGCACCCGCCGTGAGGAGTTAATGGTTGGCAATGACACACTGCAAAAGGCCTGGATTCTTCGCCGGATCTTACAGCCCATGGATGAGGCACAAGCCATTGAGTTTATGCTCGACAAACTCAAAGTCACGAAGACCAACGAGGAGTTCTTTAACTCCATGAAACGCTAGGAGCTTTTATGAGCGAGCACGATTCCCACATCACAATTTTGTTGGTTGAGGATCATAGCGATCTGGCCGCCAGTGTGGGTGACTATCTAGAGAACTGTGGCTATGCCATGGACTTTGCAGCCGATGGCTCGATCGCTCTAAACCTTCTAGAAGAAAACAAATACGACCTCATCGTTTTAGACTTAATGTTGCCGAAAGTCGACGGCATCAAAGTGTGCGAGCAGTTGCGCGAGCGTGGGGATGGAACCCCTGTGTTGATGCTCACAGCGCGTGATCAACTCGAAGATAAGGTCACCGGCTTTGAAGCGGGTGCCGATGACTACTTGGTCAAACCATTTGCCATGCAAGAGCTTGAGATGAGGATCAAGGCACTGATTCGCCGTGCCCGAGGCGAAGTCTCAGATGGTGCAATGAAAGTCGGTGATTTGGTGTTTGACCCGAGGACGATGCGGGTTGAGCGAGAGGGCAAACGCCTCAACCTCTCCCCCACCTCTGTTCGAATCTTAAAAGTCTTGATGCGCGAATCACCCCGCTTGGTGACCCGCGAACAATTAGAAAATGAGCTGTGGGGCGATATGTTGCCAGACTCAGATACGCTTCGTTCTCACATGTATAACTTAAGAAAATCGCTGGACCGCCCCTACAAAACCAAGCTGTTGCACACCGTCCAAGGCCTGGGCTTCAAAATCGCCCTACCCGACGACGTTTAATATTGACATGGCATGGGTTATGCTTAACCTTTGGCCTTCAAGAACTCGACCAAGACCGATGGTTGCCCCACCCTAAGCTCTGACCACTCCATCCGAAACCATGGGGCAATGGCATCATCGGGGCTGCCTTGAGACATCCAAGCATCGACTTCGGCGGGCTCTAACCATTGGGTGTTAGCGATTTCTGTTGGATTCGGTTCAATAGCGCTGGCTGCAACCCGCCCTAGGTAGACGGAGCAAAGCTCATGCTCTGACCCCAAATCGCCAAAGCGAGCGTGATACTGGAATTTGTAGACATATTCAAGATCCGCCTCCACACCCAATTCCTCTCTGATTCGGCGCGAGGTGGCTGTGTTCATGTCTTCGCCCAAGCGGGGGTGAGAGCAACAGCTGTTGGCCCAATACATGGGCCAAAGGCGCTTTCCTTTAGACCGTTGCTGGACCAACAAGCGATTGTCTTGGTCGAATAAAAAGACTGAAAAAGCCCGATGCAGAACGCCCTCGCCATCATGGCAGGCACCTTTCGACAAAGACCCGATGGCTTCATCGTCTGCGTTGACCAGAATCAGCACCTCGTCATCGGATGAGACCACCCCTTGGTTCATGCGTTGCCGACTCCGCCAACCTCCACTTCCAGCGCATGGTAGCCGGCCGCTCGCATGGCGCGGGCCACTTTGCTGCTGTCTTCGGGACACAGCGCAATGATTGAACCACCGCCACCACCGCCGGTGAGCTTGGCCCCCAGAGCCCCATGGTTTCTGGCGATCTGGATCAATTCTTCTAGTTCAGGCGTTGAGACTTGCATGGCATTGAGAAGGCCTTGGTTGACATTCATCACCTCACCCAAGCCTTCATAGTCACCACTTTCTAATGCGCTCAGGCCAAGATCGACTAGAGAATCGATATCGTCAAACAAGCGCTCATACAAATCCGGGTTTCTTTGCCATGCATCACGGACACGAGCCACGGTTTTTGCGGTGAGACCCTCCACGCCGCTCATCCCAATCACCAAGGGCAATGGCTTATTGGGGACAATCACCTGTCGCTCAGGCGTTGTGCCGGCGCGATAGAGCATGAACTCCCCAAAGGTGGCCAATGTGTTATCGAGGCCTGAGGGGGTGCCGTGGGCAATTTTTTCGCACTCAAAGGCCAATTGATTCACGCGCTCATCCTCAAGGCCCAATTCAAAGTGCGCATCGAGCGCCCGAATCACAGCCACTGCTAGGGCAGCAGAACCGCCCAAGCCCATGGCACGAGGCACGTTGGGAAAGACTTCAATTCGCATCGCACGGTCTTTCAAGCCCAAGGCTTCGAGCATGCCGGCAATCGAGCGGGTAAATGAGGGAGGATTTTTAGCCGCCAAGTCGAGACGCTGCTCAATGCCCCAGCGCGGGATGATCAATTCCACACCCTGCTGCCGATTTTCAATCCGTGCTTGAATGGCCAGAGGAACGGGGGCCGCAATTGCCCGGCGCCCATAGACCACCGAGTGCTCACCCAGCAAAATAATTTTGCCGTGACCGGCACCCAGTGGCTCACCCTCCATGGTTTCTTGCTCAGGCTCAGCAGCCACATCAATAGAGGGATGGGTTTGTGATCGAACACTCTCAATGATCTCTTGTGCCTTCCAGATCTTGATCTCGCCCGAGGCCACCAAGCGATCGACCACCGTATCAAATAACTCAGGGGGCGTCCCTGCCGCTGTGGCCACTGACCGAGCGTGAAGAGTCATGTGGCCCTGCTGGATCCCTTCGGTCACCAATGCCCTCAGCGCTGAAAAAGTTTGCGCCAATCCCACGGCACCCATCACCTCGGCTAACTCTCGTGCACTTTGCGTTTTGAGCAAGCGAAGGTTCAAGGCCACGGTGGGGTTGGTTTGTAAGGGACCACCCACGGTCCCGACTTTGATAGGAATCTCGAGCTGTCCAATGAGATCCCCGTTGTCAGCCTTCGACCATTCGGTCAACGCCATATAGCGCCCACCGCGGGCGGCATAGGCATGAGCACCCGCCTCAATGGCTCGCCAGTCGTTGCCGGTGGCCAAGGCCACCGCATCGATGCCATTCATGATCCCTTTGTTGTGCGTGGCGGCCCGATACGGATCGATGCGAGCAAAGTCATTGGCCACAATGATCCCATCTCTGACTTGCTCGCCATCAAAGCCTTTGCCCGTGAGCAAGGCGGTGGGAATTCTAACTTTGGCTCGCACCAAAGCGCGGTCGGTCAGATTGGACAAAATTCGAAGAAACACACGGCCCTTGGCGATGGTTTCCACCAAGGAGGCCACGCCTTCGCACATGGTGTTGACTAAGTTGGCGCCCATTGCATCACAGGTATCCACAATGAGGTGCAGGATCAGCATATCTCCACCCGGGCCTTGCGATGGATGGATATGAACCTCAACGTCTTTGGCACCACCACCGCGTGCGATCATTTTTGGGTGCAGACTGTTGGCCAAGTTTAGGATTTGGTCTTTCTTTTCTAACAAGGCATTTTTGGCTTTTTGCGGATTGGGCACATCCACAATTTGAACCTGACCGATCAGCATCGGGCGCTGACTTTCCACCTCAAACCCGCCCGCTTCGCGCGCAAGCTTAGCTGCTGAGCTCAGAGCCGCCACGATGGATGGCTCTTCCACCACCAATGGCACCACATAGTCTTTGTTATTGATTAAGAAGTTGAGACCGAGACCGACCGGCAGGCCCATCACGCCGATCACATTTTCAATCATCTTGTCGGCCAATTGCACGGACAAGGTATGACGACCACTTTGCAGTGTTTGATAATCGTCTTGGTCGATCCAGCCGTGATGATGCACCGTACGAACGCGCTCATCCACGCTCATTTTGTAGAACTTTGGAATGCGCGACTGATCCGTGGTTTGGCCCGCCGATGGCTGGCTGCCTGCACTGATCTCAGATGGCTTTGATTTGTCCCCGCTCATCGGTCTTAGCTCCGTTTGTCTATTGTTCTGGGGCAACTGGCACTCATGAGACCATTCCCTTTGATCACTCCAGCCGCCATCCATCGGCGTCAACTTTGAGCTCGATGCTCATCATGCCCAATGCCTCTATTTCACCGGCCAAATGGGCCAAGCGATCGGGGTCTTGGCTGAGCATCAGGCCAATGTCACCACCGCCTGCCCCACTCGGCTTGTAGCCGACCCGCTCAGCCGTGGCGAGCTGGGCCAACGCTTTGTGCGCCGGTGTCACTACAGAACGCTCGATCAAGCCTCCCATTGTACCCATTCTGGCCCCATAGTCGGTGAAGCCCTCCAAGAAAGCTTCCATATCGCCCATCGTTAGCGCATCTATCACCGCATCGGCGCACTGCCCGAGCGCTTTCATGAATGCTGCAAATGCCTCAGGCGCACGCGCCTTCCAAGCCCGATAGGCCACCAGCATATCGGCCGTCGACGCGCTTTTGCCCGTCCAAACAATGCGTCCATACAGCGATTTGGGCCACATCAATGATGACCACTCGGCCATCGCATCGGGCGCGCCGTCGACTGATCTCGGTTGGGTGTACGCGATCAAGCCTCCTACCAGAATCGTCGCTAAATCTAGGCCACTGCCCTGTCCACGCTGATGAACTCGCCACAGCCGGTGGTGCCATGCCCTGAGATCCAAAGGCTGTTGTGCGTCTCCAGAGTCTTGGGAACTGCTGCCCATCTGCTGAGCCAAACCGCTCAATAAAACCGCCACAGCCGCCGAAGAACCCATTCCAAGCTTAGAACCCAACTCATCAAATAATTCGCTGGTATTGATCTCAAGGAAAAATGAGCGGGGGCATGGACTTTGACCCAGCGCCCGCCAAATGGACTCAATCATCTCTAGGGCTTCATTGATCTCAGCCGAGAAAGCGGATGGCTGATGGAGGGCATCAGACCAGTCGATGGGCTGATTAGACAGCGGCTGGAGATGGAGTTGGCTAGCTGTGTTGTGATCAAGGGTGAGGCGCGCATGGGCGCGGCGATTGATTGCTAAACCCAACGCACGATGCCCTTCTAAAACGGCGTACTCACCAACCACCACCAACTTTCCAGGCGCTGATGCTTGCCATGCAATCACAAACGCTCTGCCCCAGCACCTAGCTGCGTGCAATGGACATCCAACACGCCAGATACGCCACGTAGCGCATCTGCCACTTGAGAAGAAGCACCCGGCAAACAAATGGCTTTCACTTGCGGGCCAGCATCCACGGTGAAAAACACGCCTTGCCCTTTGGCTCGTGCATCACGAATCGCATGTAAGCAAGCCATGGTGGCGGAGTTCCAATACAACACCCCAGGCTCTGCTGCCATGGCTGAGGCATGCATCTGCAAAGCGCTGGCTTCACTGAGATCGGCCAATTTCTCAAAGTCTTTGGCCAATACCGCTGCAGCTGCATCATCGAGTCTCGCTTCGTTGTGCTCAACCCATGCCGAGTAGTAGGGCGATGTCGCCATGGTGTGGTTCATGCCCACACGCGACGACACCGATTTGGGACCGTGCGCGGTGATGGCAATCACCACCTCCAAAGGCCAGCTATCGGCATCCAGCAAGGGCTTGGCAATGGCGTCGAGACCATCGTCTCTCTCACCACGATGCATGATAGAAAACCCACTCCATAGGGAGCGTGGCGCCGAGCCCGAGCCCATTCGTGCCAACACCGAAAGCGCATTGGCATCCAAATCAAGCCCGTAGGCCTGAGTCGCGGCTAGGGTCAGAGCGGCATACCCAGAAGCCGATGAAGCCAAGCCCGCAGCGGTTGGAAAGTTGTTGCCAGAGATCACTCGAGCAAAAGGGGCATCAGAACCGACGAGCCCGCGGATGTGATCTAAGAACGCAACCAGTCGTGGGTCATCCACCACCTCATCGTTTAAGCGCACTTCATGTGTGCTGAAATCGGCACACACACTGACTTCAGTCGTGGTTTGCAAATCATCCAAGGTCACCGCCAAAGAGCTGGTGGCAGGCAGATTGAGTGACGAGCCAGACCGCTTACCCCAGTATTTGATCAGGGCAATGTTAGCGCCCGCTCGGGCCCGCCCAATTTGGGTATTAGAAGACATGGCTATGGGTGTTTCGACTCATATTGGGCTCTAGGAAATTCAATGTGTATCTCTGTACCAACCCCTTGTTCACTCGAGGCTCGAAGATCCCAACCAAATCGATCACACAGGCGTCTGACAATGGCCAAACCGAGCCCATAGCCTTCATTGCTTCGGTCATGCCCACGGACAAATGGTTCAAACATGCGCTCAATCTCGCCCTCTCCCATACCACAACCCGTGTCTTTGACCACCACACCGCGACGGTCAATGATGACCTCAATCAAGCCTGAGTCCGTATACATCATAGCGTTTCTAATGAGATTCGTAAAAAGGATGGCCAACACGCGCTTGGGCGCTTCCACTCTAAGAACGCCTTTGGCGGTCAAACGATAGTCCACACCCGGCTGACTCAATGCCTCCCCGAGCTCTTCTAAAAGCTCTGATAAGAGCTCATTGAGACTAATCGATGAGGTGCTGAGAGAAGACTCAGCATCGCGGGCCAATAACAACAGCGTCTCAACCAAATCCTCCATGCCATCGACAGTGCGCCGCATGCGATCAATCACCGATTGTTTCTTATCGGGCTGGTCGAACCGCTCGAGCAAATCAAGATTCGCTTTGACCACCGCCAGCGGGGTTCTCAATTCATGACTCGCATTGCGCGTAAAATTTCGCTCACGTTGGATGGATGACTGCATTCGGTTAATGAATTGATTAAACGCGTTGACCAACGTCAAAGCCTCACTGTCGTCTACACCACCGAACTCACTGGCCTGGAATGGTTCGAACTGGCCAGCCTTGACATCATAGTTGCGCACCCGATCGGCCAACTTCACCATCGTCGACACCGCACGTCTGGACATGACATAACCCACCCAGGTCAGCAGGTAAATTAGCAGCAAAACTGCTGTGAGAGGCGCCAGTCCAAAGTAGAGAGCCAGTTGGGAGACCTGGACTTCATCAAATACAAGAAACAAGCGCGCATCACCGCGACTTGAGATTGATACCAAAGGCTCAGATTCTGGTGTTTGAGTGATGCGGTAAAACCCATCTTCATCATGGCCTTTCAACCAGTCAGGTAGCGATTGCTCATCTCCACCGACACTCAGATAGCCGGTGAGGTTATTGGTATTGGGCAGCGGGAAAGTGGCATCTTTTTCATAGTGCGACCAAAAGTGGGTCGCCTCTCCGCTAAGCGCCTCACGCACCAAGACACGCTCGGCGATGAGACCAGCGACAAACACGCCCAGAACAGTGGCCACGGAAATGGCCAGAATTTGGAGCAAGAACACACGGACCAGCTTGGTATTGATGCCGCCCGTTGCTAGCCAAGTTCGGGGGTTCATGACTTATCGACGACGGAACCGATAATGCGCCACAGGCCATGCTTGGCCGTTGTCGTAGGCAAACAATTCCTCACAGGCCATGAAGAACAAGCGCCAACGCTGCCCCCAGATTTTCCAGTTATCCCCATATACACGTTGCAAGATGGGGTCGACTTTTGCTCGATTGGCATCCATTAAATCAAGCCACGCGCGCAGCGTCTTGGCATAGTGTTGACCGCTATAGAGGCGACGAGACTCCAAGGCCATGTCATCTTGGAAATGCAGGAGTGTGTCGGCGGCAGGCATCAAGCCCCCACTGAAGAAATGTTTGGCCATCCAGTCATTGTCTGAGGCCACCTCGAAGGGATAAGCCAAATAGCGGTGACAAAAGATGTGGACAAACAATAACCCCTCAGGCTTTAACCAGCCTGCGATGCGTGACATCAAGGTGCGATAGTTTCGAACGTGCTCGAACATCTCCACCGAGACCACGCGATCGAAGCGATCATCGAGTGACAGGTCATTGACATCACTGGTGATGACTTCTAGGTTGTGTAGCCCCAGCTCCAATGCGCGGGCATCAATAGATTGTTTCTGCGAAGCCGAGTTAGACACCGCGGTGATTTGGCTGTCCGGATACTCAGCTGCCATCCACAGTGATAGGGATCCCCAACCACAGCCAAGTTCCAAGACACGCTGGCCGTTGGCCAATTTTGCATGCTCACAACTGGCTTTTAACATCGCCTCTTCGGCTTGGTCTAGGGTGCCAACGCCCTCAGACCATAAGGCACTAGAATACTTTAGACGCTGACCCAGAACGATCTTAAAGAAATCAGCCTCGACCTCATAGTGTTGTTCATTGGCTTTGTCTGTTTCAATGGCGATGGGCGATTGGGCCAATTCATCCATGAGCGCCTGAATGCGCTCGGCCTGAGCTTCTACATCCAGAAGGTGCTCATCCAGAAGCTTGTTTTTGAGCCTTTGACGAATGCCTTGTCGCACCAACCCATCGGGCACCCACCCGCGCTCAACCCAGTCGATCACACTCATATTGTCTCTTCACTCACTTGTTCCGGCACAGGTGGGTCCAGTTCGTGGCGTGTGCGGCCCAACCAAAATAAGGCTGGCAATAAGATGGCCCAACTTAAGCCCACCGCGAGCGCCACTTGCCACACAGGTGCGACCCACTCAGCAGCACCCAGTTTCGAACCGGCATAGTATGACACCGGGGAACCGATGCCACCAAACACCGCGGCCCAAATCAGACGAGTCTTAAAAAATTGTAGTGAGTGATTGATCGCTAGGGCCAGCGCCAGCCACAGGAGCATGATCCAAGCCGGTGCAAAATTGGGGGATGGCCAAGGCATTGCGTAGCTGATCAAGCCCAGCTGAATCCACAAGGTATCTAGAACCACACCTAAGCCCAAACACACCCAAACCATCGTCCAGTCCAACGGGTGTCGATTGGCGGGGTGCAATTGCCAAAAAGCCAGTGCACCCACCACCAAAAATCCGGGCCATCCCCAGCCATAGGCGGCGCCGGCCACGCAGGCCGGCCAAGCGACTTGGAATAAGCCGTGATTGACCCAGAATTTCTTATTCATGCCGGCATTGTGCCTTGCGCAGGGTCGGGGTGATGTGAACCCTAAAAAAAGCCAGATGGGCCCTTCACTCTGGGTTAACGCCGATCGACCATACTAGGGTCTCACCCACCCAAGCGAACCATCCCATGCCCAGCTTTTCAAACATGCTCAATATCCGCGTTGTGCTCGCAGGATTCTCTGTGTTGTGGCTGCTCACAGCCTGTGGAAGCTCGGGCCCACAGGTGGCCGCCGAACGCGCCCAACTCGCTGTGGATGCCTATTTTCAGGCTCTAGAAGACCAGCCAGGTTCTGAACAGGCCATTGACCAGGGTCTCGAGCGCTTTGCGCTCGGTTATGAAGATCTAGCCGCGGACGACTTGGGCACCGCCATCGATGAAATCTATGCCGAGTCTTTATTTTTCAACGACACGGTGCACACCTTCACCGACCGCGAAACACTGAAAGCCTACATGATCCAAACCGGTGCCAATTTGACCGAGAGTGAGGTCGAAATCCACCAGGTGCTCAGAGACGGGCCGGATGTTTTCGTCCGCTGGACCATGTTTTTTCAAATTGGTGAAGGCGAGGATGCCATCCGGTCAAACTCAATCGGCATCAGCCATCTCCGCTTCGATGACAAGGGTCAAGTCGTTCTCCACCAAGACTATTGGGACAGCGCCAACGCGCTCTACTCACACCTACCCATTGTCGGGTTTGTGGTTCGGGCGGCTCAAGACCGTTTGGCTACCCAGTAAAACAACAAGGCCGGCTTAAGCCGGCCTTTGAGTTACAAGTCAGGGGTCTTGCTTGATCAGGGCTCAACCCGATTGCACTTGGTCGCTGTCAGGCTCTCACCGCCCACATCTTCATAAACTCAGGCACGCTCATGGTCTCAAGCGTTTCGCGATTGCCCATGGCTTTTTCAATTGAAGCGGCTTGGGCCGCATCAAAGTGCGCCTCAATGGCGTCTTTGAACTTCGCTTCCAATTTTGGAATGCCCTCGGCACGGCGACGGCGATGCCCAATCGGGAAATCAATGGAGACTCTTTGCGTGCTAGACCCATCTTTGAAAAAGATTTGGATGGCGTTGCCGATCGCCCGCTGTTCTGGATCAAAATAGGCCGCGGTGAATTCGGGATTCTCACGCACCACCATCTTCTCTCTTAAGGCATCAATGCGTGGATCGGCTGCCGTCTGATCGGTATATGAGTCTGCCGTGAGCGATCCAAAAATCAATGGCACCGCCACCATATATTGCAAGCAGTGATCGCGGTCGGCGTAGTTATTCAGAGGCCCTGTTTTATCAATGATGCGCGCACCGGCCTCTTGAGTCTCTAGCTCAATGCGCTCAATGTCATCCAAACGATCAACCACCTCAGGATGAAGCGTTAAGGCGCACTCAACCGCCGTTTGCGCATGAAACTCCGCTGGAAATGCGATCTTAAAGAGCACATGCTCCATCACATAGCTGCCCAATGGCCGCTCCAGCTCGAGAGCCTGGCCCTTGAACAACACGTCCTGGAAACCCCAGCCTTTGGCTGTG
>CAJXNU010000063.1 GCA_913057255.1 uncultured Wenzhouxiangella sp. | reverse complement strand
GGCGTGGTGGTGAAAACTCAATTCGGGGAGGTGGCTGACCCCATGTGGGTCAATTTGGCGGTGGCCACCGTCGCCGGCGCCCCAGCCTTTGCCAATCTGGCCTCTTTGAGTATTTCAGAGCTTGCCGAAGGCCGCGACAAAACCGCCTGGGTCTCCTCTTTGCAGGCGCTGACTGCGATCTTTTGTTTGCTGATGGCCTTTGTGCCCGAGACGGTGGCAGGCCTCATGATCATCACCGCCTTAATGGTCGGGGCTCGCTTGTCCTGGGCCGGTGTCATCACCTTGCGATCGGCCATTTGGCGAGCAAATTTCCCTCGGCATGTGCGCGGTCAGATCACCGGCCGCATCACCGTGATTTATTCGCTGGTCATCGCCTTGAGCGCAGGCCTGACGGGGTTTTTAATGAACCACTGGCCCGAGGTTTGGCGGATCATTTTTCCATTGGCCGGTTTGATGGGCCTGGTGGCGGCTTGGCGCTATCAGCGGGTTCGCATTCGCATGGGCGCCAGACTCAGGCAGCAAGAATTGGCTGAGGCGGCCAACCGACCCGGTGGGCAGTTAAGACAAAGCTGGGAGATCTTAAAAACCGATCATTGGTATCGGCGCTATATGATGACCATGTTTGCCTTTGGCAGTGGCAATTTGATGGTGATCGCCCTGTTGGTGGTGTTGCTGACCGAGCAGTTTGATGTCAGCCGCTTTTCGCAGGTGATGATCACCACCACCTTGCCCTTGCTGTGCTTGTCCATATTCACACCCATCTGGGCCAGACGGCTGGATTCGGTGCATATTTTGGATTACCGGGCCAAACAGGCCTGGACTTTTGTTTTAGCCGTTGGGCTGTTCGCCGCCGCATCAGCGTTTAACGTCATCGCTGGTTTTTGGTTGGGCGCTTTGGCTTTGGGCGCGGCCTTTGCTGGGGGCAAGCTCGGCTGGAATCTGGGCCACAATGACTTTGCCAGCGATGAGCGCTCGACTTTGTACATGGGCATCCATGTCACACTCACTGGCATTCGGGGTTTGATTTCACCCTTATTGGGTGTCTTGGTCTACCAACAACTCGAGACCGTCTCAGAGGACTTTGGCCGATTTGTGCTGCTTCTGCCATTCACCTTGACCCTGGGTGGGGCCATCACTTTCGTGATCTTGGCCCGATGGCGTCGCCGAGAGATGGGACTTCAAAGATAACGATCCAACCCCACCGCAAGCCAGACAAAAAAGGCGAGCAGCATTAAAGTCATCGTGAGTGCCGAGCCAGCATCTTTGGCTTTGGCAGAGAGGTGGTGATGCTCAAACCCAATCCGATCAATCGCCGCTTCAAGCGCTGAGTTCACCAATTCACCGGCCAACACCAAGACCCACACGCCCACCAATAAGACAAACTCCACAAAGCTTCTGGCCCACCAGCCGGCAATGGGGACCAAGAGCACAAAAACGGCGACTTGAGCCCGAAACGCCGCCTCGTCTTGAAACACCCGACGATAGCCTTTCAGCGAATTTTTGGTGGCCCACATCAGACGCTGAAATTCGTTGCTCGGCGTGTTGGGTTTGCCGGGCGGATGGGGATTGGACTCGCTCATTAGGCCGCCATCCCTTCAATGCCATAGGCTCTGAGTAAAGGTTCGAGTCGCGGCTCGCGGCCAGCAAACTCCATCCAAGAGACCTGCATGGGTCGAGAGCCACCCATCGATAGGATGCTATTGGCCAAGCGTTGGCCTAGGTCGGCATCGTAGATGCCATGGGTTTCAAACAAATCAAAGGCATCGCGGGCTAAGCGCTCGGCCCACAGGTAGCTGTAATAGCCGGCTGAATAGCCACCGTTAAATAGATGAGAAAAACTCATCAAAAAGCGGTTGGTGGTGGGGCTCGGCATCACCGAAATGGTCTCTTCAACCTCACGGGCGATGGCGATCGGATCGGCAGGAGCTTGTTGGTGCAATTTCAAATCGGTCAGCGCGAACTGAATTTGTCTCAGCAACGCCAAAGCCCCTTGGAACTGCCGACTCTCCCGCAAGGCATTGAGATCCTCACTTGGCAGTGGTTCGTTGGTCTGGATGTGTCGGGCATAGGTATTCAAGGCATCTTGGGCCATGCTCCAGCCTTCCAACAATTGACTGGGCAGTTCCACCGCATCCCACTCCACCCCATGGATGCCAGCGACCATGGGGAGATCAACCTCAGTCAACAGGTGATGCAGGCAATGCCCGAACTCATGGAATAGGGTCACGACATCGTCATGAGTCAACAAACTCGGCCGGCCTTCGGAGGGTGGGGCGAAGTTACAGGTCAGATAGGCAATGGGGAGTTGTTTGATCTCACCCTTGACCAAGCGCGAGCGGCACACATCCATCCAAGCACCACCGGCTTTTTTCGGGCGCGCGTAAATGTCGAGATAAAGACCGGCCATGCGCTGACCTTCTTTTTTATTGACATGATAAAAACTCACGTGCTCATGCCAAGTCTCGGGATTGGGTTCTTTTTCAAACTGCAAACCAAAGAGTTTCTCGGCGGTGGCAAACAAACCGCCAAACACCGCCTCAACTTCAAAGTAGGGTTTGAGCAGTTCATCGTTGATCCCTAAGGTTTCTTCTTTAAGCTGTTCGGTGTAATAGGCCACATCCCAAGGTTTTAATGGCACCTCTGCGCCTTTTGTCGCAGCGAAGTCATTGAGGGCTTGAAGCTGCGTCTCGGCCATTGGGCGAGCTCGGTTGGCTAGATCCGTTAAAAAGGACTCAATGGCCTCGACCGACTCGGCCATGCGGGTTTCTAGGCGGTGTCTGGCATGGTGATCAAAGCCCAAGAGATCGGCCATCTCGTGTCGAATGGCGAGCATCTCAGTGACCAGAGGCGTGTTATCAAACTCTCCAGCCTGCGGGCCTTGATCCGATGCTCGGGTTGAAAACGCATGATAGAACTGTTCTCGCAAATCACGGTCATCGGCGTAAGTCATGATGGCTTTGTAACTGGGCAACGACAGGTCAGCCAGCCAACCGTCTTTTTCATTGGCTTTGGCGCGATCGGCCATTTGTGCCAGGGCATCATCGGGCAAGCCTTGGAGCTTGTCTGTGGATTCAAAATGCAGTTGGAAGCCATCGGTGGCATCCATGACGTGGTTGCCAAAGGCATTGGAAAGCTCAGATAAGCGGAGACTCTTTTCTTTAAGCGCATCGCGGATCGTTTGGGACTGATCCACACCGGAGAGCTTGAAGTCTCTCAAGTTATGTTCAATGGCTGCTTGGATCGCTTGGGGCTGCTCGGTGAGGTCTGATCGATCGGCGAGCGTTTGATAGACCTGACACAGGGCCTGGTTTTGGGACCGTTCGGTGGCAAAGGCGCTGATGATGGGCAAGCACGCTTGGAATGCATCGCGCCAAGCCTCCGTGTTGGTCACCCGGTTTAAATGACCAATGGTGGACCAGGCATTGGAGAGCGTCTCATCGGCCAGCGCTTCAGCCCAGAGCGTGTTGTCATAGTCAATCTCTTCAGGCGCCAGTGATGTGATCTCTTCGATTACAGACCGGTAACTATCCACCAGCTGCTCAATCGCTGGCAGGGCATGCGCTGGCTCGATGGATCCAAAGCGAGGCAAACCGGGGCTCAGTAGGGGATTGTCGGGTGCGCTCATCGCAACCATCCTTTAAGCAATGATCAAAAGCGCATTATAAAGGTCGACGGTGATTGTCTGGTTTGGATCTCAAACTTAGGATTCGATGCAATGAATGATCTAGAGAGGGTGTTTGCCAAAAAATCGGTCGCGGGCTGATTTGTCATCGGCCCAGCATCTGACCCAACACCTCATCCATGGCGCCGACTGCCTCTCTTAATTGATCGGGCTCGGGTAGGAGGGTCAATCGAAAGTGGGCGTGGTTTTGGAAATTAAAACTCGACCCTGGCACCACCAAGATGTGTTTTTCCTCAAGCAGGGTCTCAGCAAAGTCTTGGTCAGTGAAAGGCAGTGGCCGTTTCTCACGCTCGGCTTGGTCGATGGCCTTGATTGTTGGAAAGGCATACAGCGCGCCTTTGGGTGCAATTAAAGACAGTTCATTGCTGGCGTCGGCCGCATCCATCACCGCTTGTCTGGCTAGGTGGAGTCGGCCACCGGGCGCCACCAGTTCTGCAATGGATTGGTGACCGCCGAGGGCGGTTTGGACGGCCCACTGGCCGGGCATGTTGGCCGAGAGCCTGAGCGCGGCGAGCTTTTCGATCGCCTCCCAATAGTCTTTGGCCGAGTCGGTCGCGCCCGATAACACTGCCCAGCCAATGCGATAGCCACAGGCACGATACACCTTGGATAGGCCACCAAAGGTCAAGCACACGCCCCCATCAACTACGGTGGCCATGGGGACCACATCGGTGTTTTCATAGGCAATGCGATCGTAGATCTCATCGGCCAGCACGATCAGTTGATGCGCTTTGGCAAACTCTGCCAAGGCTTTGAGTGTCTCTTTGGAATACACCGCACCGGTTGGGTTGTTGGGATTGATCACCACCAAGGCTCGGGTCTTGGGTGTGATGGCACTCGCTAAGGCCTCTAGGTCAGGTTCAAAGTCTCGATCCGGTGGGCAGGGGTAATACACCGGCCGGCCACCATTGAGAACCACCGAAGCGCTCCACAAGGGATAGTCGGGTGAGGGAATCAAGACTTCATCGCCGGGTTCGAGGAGTGCACGCAGTGACAAATCCACCAGTTCAGAGACGCCATTGCCAATGACGACATCGTCATAGCGGGTCTCTTTGAGGCCGCGGTCTTGGAATTGCATGGCGATGGCTTCTCGGGCGGGGAAGATGCCCATTTGGAAACCATAGGGTTCGGCGCGTTGGAGGTTTCTGATCACCGCCTGGCGCATGGTCTCAGGTGTCCGAAACCCAAAGGCGCCGGGATTGCCAATGTTGAGATACAAGATCTCATGACCGAGCGCTTCAAGCTCGCGCGCACGCTTGGCCAGTGTGCCCCTGATCTCATACGAGACTGCATCGATTCGGCTCGCCGGTTGGATGCTCCATTCCATCTGGCCATGATACGGCAAGCCCATCTTGTTGTGCGCTTCACTCATGGCGTTTTAGGCCGTCTCGCTGGTGTGGGTGTCAACAACTGCCAACCTTTTCAATCAACCCCATGGCTCATGCCACGATGTCTCTCACAGCCCATCCACCTTGTAAGGAGTTCATCATGTCAAAGCATCCATGCAATACCATCTCCCCACATCATCTTGCCTCATTGGCGTTGGTCGGCACGATGGCCCTCGCGTGTTCTCCGACAACCCGTGCCACGGGCACGATCACTCAGGATGTGGGTGTCACTGTCGAAAGTGTGGCGCAAATGGCCATCAACGGCAGCGGGGTGCCGGTCTTTATCGTCTCGAGTGCGGATACAGCCGGTGGGGCACCCAGCATTGTGAAAGACCCCTACGATCGTTACTTGCAATACACCTCCATCGCACCCACCGGCGAGAGCCGTTCATTACAAGCTGCGTTGAGTGCGGCAGCACCGGCCGGCATGGCGGTTCGTCTATCCACCAGTGCTGCCAGTGGCACTGGCGCGGTGGGAGCGGCGCAATACACCGCGTCTGGAGAGGCGGCCGCTTTGCTATCGACCACGCCGGTGGATTTGGTGACCGGCATTGGCACGGGGTATACCGGAGATGGAGCCACCGATGGTCTGCTCCTGAACTACGAGTTGGCCATGACCGATCAGATGGATCAGGTGGGTACCGGCACTCAGGTGATGGAGGTCACCTTTACATTGGCCAGCACGCCATGACTCAGCACCGTGTAATCAGATCACTCATGTGGTTTGGCTTGGTGTGTCTGATTTGGAGTGAGTCGGCAAGCGCTGGAGTCAGCGTGGTCGGTTCTCTCGATCGTTTACACATCGCCGATCCCGGAGAGGTGATTCGAGGAGAAATTGAAATCCAAAACACCTTGGATGAGAGTGCGTTGGTGCGGGTGGATGTGATGGATCAGCTGATCAATGCCCAAGCACAGGCTCAGTATCTGCCCGCCGGTGCTCACGCGCGTTCTTTGGCCGACTACATTCAATTGATGTCACCAGAGCAGTTGATTGCACCCAGAGCTCGGGCGCGCGTTGGGTTTGAAGTGAAGCTGCCCACTTTGGCCGAACGCCCCGAGCTCGTGGGTGCTTATTGGGCGGTGTTGATGGTCCGTCATGAAGCGTTGCATGGTTTGGATGAGCTCAGTCAGCAAGATCGGTGGATCATCAAGCAGCGGTTTCAAACGGCAGTGCGCATCACCACCGCGGTTCGAGGGCAGGCCTCGACTCGCTTGCTGTTTCAGTCTCCGGTTTTACATCTATCAAAAGATCCTGATCAATCACCCGATCCCGTGTTCTCATTTGAGGCGCACAATGCAGGAGAGCGTTTGTTGGACATCGCGCTGGTCGGTGAGTTATTCAGTGCCCAAGGCGATTCTTTGGGACAGACCGTGTTGGGTCAGTTCAAGATCTATCCTGGGAGTCACCGACGGATAAACTGGGCATTGGAAGGCGCCGGCCAGGTGGCCCCCAACAATGAGCCACCCGGTCATGGGGTGGAAGCGTTGGTGATCGCCACGCCGGCGCCTTGGATGGCACACGCACAACGCTTCGGGGCGCGCTTTGATCTGCCATGGGGCCTGAATGTGGCCCGTCAACCTTGAGTCGTTTTATGCCTCTAAGGCACGGTGGTCAAAGCGGTGGCTGGCTGGCTTCTGGCTGTGTTTGTGTTTGAGTCCCAACTTAGTCTTCGCGCAAGAGCTCACCATACAGGCACCCAAGAGCCAGTCAGTGATGCCGGGCGACTGGGTCTCTTTGGCCTTTGTGGTGAGTGCCTCGGAGCAGCCCATCCAAGACGAGCTCGCCCTCTTTGAGCTTCCCCTGGGGTGGTCGATGGTGGTGCCCCCACGGCCAGTGAGTTTGGCTAAAGGACAGAGCCAAACACTCACGCTGGCGGTAGCGGTTCCAAGCCATGCGCCGGCAGGCCCGCATGAGGTTGTGATGACCCTCAGGCATCAATCTGTCAGCGCTCACGTTGATGTGGAAGCCAGCGTGTCGCTAGAGTGGTTAGCAGATGATGCAGCCACTGAGCCTCAGCGGTGGTGGGTCCACCGGCCTTGGGTGGGCAGAGCGTCTCTTTTGTTGAGAGGCAATCAGTCGCTAGAGGTTGGTTTCAGCGGGCGGGCACCGGCGGGTGTGACCCTTGATCTCTCTTCAACCGAGCACCGGTTGATGCCGGATGCCCCAGTCGAGGTCATGATCAAGGTGTCTTTAGATTCAGAGTCTCTGCGACCACTGCCCAAGCAGTTACCCATTGCTGTGGATGTCGTCGATGCCAAACAGTCATCGGTGTTATTGAGCAGGCGGTGGGTGTTGTTGCCAATGACGATGGGTGAGGGTCAGTTGCCCCATCGGCCTTGGCGACTGCGGGGCTTTGTCGATTGGCGCTCGAGCTTGCGCGAGAAAAGTGTGGGGATGACCCAATCCAGTGCTTGGGGTATTGAAGGCTCGGGTGATTGGGATCGTTCAGGTGACCAAGCAGTGTCGTTTGCATGGCACAGGGACGCCCGCTGGGGTCGTTATGTGGGCTTTGATGGACAGCACTTGAGCTGGCGTGTGGGGCATCAAGTCTTTATGGGAGAACGGCTCGATGGTCTATCGAGGCTAGGGCGCGGACTGAGGGCCACTTGGCAACGTGATACAGCGCCCAACGCTTGGCGGGTGGGGTGGATTCAATTTGAAGGCCAAGGCGGTCAGGGTCTGGGAGAAGATGAGGTCAAACAAGACGCCCTCAGTCCCTGGTGGTCATGGCGCGGTTGGCGTGTGGCCTATATCGATGTCACCGCTGGCCAGGCGGGCAGCTCAACACGACAGCAGGCCTGGTCGCTGTCGTATCAACAACCTCGCGACTTTCTCAGGCAACCAAAAACGACTGATCATTGGGGCTTGCATGTCACTGGCAACCGAAACAACATCGCTGGTCGCTTTGAGTACCGGCGCCGATTGCCAGATCAGACCCGCTGGGACATCATGGCTGAATCCATACCCAAAGACCACATTAGCAACTGGCCCGCTGGCACTCGGGTGCGTGTGCGATCGCATCATCGCCTGTCTCATCAGGCCTTCATTCAAACCAGCTTCTTGGCCAGCCACGAATCGAACAACGCCCAGATCCTTCATCGACGTGATCAATGGATGGCCCATTACTGGCGACCCATCCATGGCTTGGCGGGTCTGACCCTAGATGATTTTCAGCTGGGTTTGGGTGTCACCCACCGTCGTGATCGGACATGGACGCAACAGCCATCGAGCGCCGGCCGAATCGTCAAACAATCGGCCCATCGATCTGAGTGGAGTGTTCGGCTACGAGGTCGAGTTGGCACTTGGCATCTCTCGGGCCGTCTGGACACAGAAGGTCGATTTGGATTGGCGAGCCATTGGTTACAGTTGGGGCTGGGCCAGTGGCGTTTGAGTTTGCAAAATACCCTCAAAGAAATTTCCTTGGAAAGTGTGCAGTCGGAACCTTGGCGCTGGTCGGTGGCATTGGCGAGACAGCAACCACAGATTTCATCCAATCAGGTGGCTGCGATGAGATTCGCTGGCCTCAAAGAGGTCAACACGGGCAATACAAAATTGCAGATCGGACTGTCTCGAGGAATGCAAAGCGGGCAAGAATGGTCTCTGGCGCTGAGTACATCGCTTGTCGATCAACGAGACGTGATGCTTTGGCTTCGTCATCGATGGCAAGCCAATGTGTCATCACCCATGCCCACGATCCAGCGCTTGGTTGGATCTCAGCCGGGGCATGTGATTTCTGGTTGTGCAAGACAGATCACGCCTGCGGGTGCACAACCCATTGTGGGTGTGATGGTTTTTTTAAATGAGCAAAGCATGCTCACCGATAGAGAAGGGTGTTACCGCTTTGTGGGCTTAGACTCAGGCCATCATCGTTTGAGTATTGATCCCACTCTGGCTTTGGCCGACCCAAATGAGTCGATGGCGACCCATCAGAACCTCAATAGGAGAGATTGGCTGTTGACCACCAGCGATCATGTGGATCTTTGGCTTGGGTCGGCCGGTGACTCATCTTTATCCATGGCGCCTTTGTCTCGCAGTGACCAGACCCATCAAGAGCTGACTCATGACTGGGCTTGGGTACAGCCTGGGCGAGTGGTGGTCAGTATGGATTGGCCCCAAAGCAGTCCCGTGGACGCGCCCAGTCGCGATGCCGTGCTCAATGCGCTTCGCTTGGTTGGCACATGCCCAAGCTGTCCGGCGGCTCATCAGAAAAGAACTGCTAAACGCAACGGAGCGGGTCAATGGGTGGTTGAACGGCTGATGCCCGGAGACTGGCATTGGCGGTGGGCAGGCGGCTTATTGCCCGATGAGCATGAGTGGGTAGAGACCCATCGATCACTGTCGGTGGCTGTGGGTCAGACCCGCGCACTGGTCTGGGCCATGCGCTATCAGCCCGGCATCATTGATTGGCAGCGCACTGAGGTGGTGGAGATTGCGCCTTAAGAACGGGTCTTGCTTGAATCTTTCTTGCGCTGGTTGGTGTATTTGAAGGCCAGCGGGTATTTGTCATGAAACCGCACGAGATCGGGCAAATGTTTCAAGCCCAAGCGTTCAAGGATGTTGGTTTTGTGGGTGGAGACCGTTTTGTCGCTGATGTGGAGTTCCTCGGCAATGGCCTGATGACTGTGTCCCGAGACCAAGAGCCTAGCGATGGCTTTCTCGCGATTGCTCAATCGCAACGGTTTGGGTGGGGTGTCATTGATAAATGCGCTGATAAAGGGTTGGGGCACATGAGTATCGCCTTGTAGGAGGAGTGCAAAGGCGTGCTCAATGTCGGCTTGGCTTTGATCGAGCGTTAAGTAAGCTTGAACGTGGTCCCTGAACAAGCGTTTCATCCAAACATCATCATGTGCCGTGCACAAGGCCAAGGTGGGCAAGACCTGTGGCGCTCGTTTGGCGGCTTTGAGGCAATGCAGGCTCAGCTCATCATCAGGTGAGAGGACCAACACCCGAATCTCGGCCTCACCTTCTGACGGCCATGCCGCTTCTTCGGACCACTGAACGCAATGGATGAGTCGGACGTGTGGATTGCATTGGCAATACAGGCGCCATGCATCGGTCAACCAACGGGCTGTTGAGATGACGCTGATGCCATAGGGTGTGTTTGGTGAACTCAAGACTTGGCCCCACACTGTTGATAGCAAAACAGTAGCAAGCACTCACCCAAATGGATATGCCAAAATCTTTAAATAAATGACAGGTTTATCAGAAAAATAAATCAGAATAATCTTATCTCTGATCGGCCCCAACCACTGGGCAGTCGCAGCGCTTGGGCCGGGTGTGAGTTCCCTAAAATTCAAGCACATCGGCGAGGGTGCCAGTATCATGTGGAGAGATTGGCGACCCGATAAGGCCTTGATAAGGCCCCAAAGCGGCGCCACATAGTAAGCCAACCCGAGCCATGCATTGGCTCGATTCGTTGAGATTTAAGCATTGGAAGTGAGTAGGCATGAGCACTGAGACGACCCTAAATCCCGAAGTCCAATCCATGATTGAGCAACAAATTGCCTCATCGGAGGTGGTTTTGTATATGAAAGGCTCGCCGAAAATGCCCCAGTGCGGCTTCTCAGCCAAGACCGCGGGGCTCTTGGATGGTCTGCTCAACGGCGATTATGCCGCTTACAACGTCCTCGATGATGAGCGCCTACGAGAGGGCATCAAAGTCTTTAGCGATTGGCCGACCATTCCTCAGCTCTACATTCGGGGGGAGTTTGTGGGTGGATGCGACATCATCACTGAGATGTACAACGCCGGTGAGCTGCACGAGATGCTCGGACTCGAAGTCCCCGATCGCACGCCACCCGAGATCACCATCACCGAACGAGCGGCCACAGAGATTCAAGGGTTCTTGGATCAGTATCCCGGGCAGTATTTGCATTTTTCTGTGACCCCAGATTGGGATGCACGCTTTGAGATCGGTCCACGCGGTGGGCATGAGATCGCGACCGAAGCAGCGGGCATGACCATTTTGATGGATCTGGCCACCGCCCAAAAAGCCAAGGGCGCGACCATTGACTGGGTTGAGACCATGCAAGGCTCAGGTTTGAAATTGGATCTGCCCGGCGCGCCACCGGCGGTGCAATCGATCACGGCCGATCAGTTGCAAGCACGCCTGAATCAAGGTGAAGATATTTGGGTGGTGGACACTCGTCCAGAGCCCGATCGTCAAGCCAAGCCGGTGGACTTTGCCCAACCACTCGATGCCGATATGATGGCTCGCTTAAAAGACGCTGACCCCAATCAACCGGTGGTGTTCATGTGCCATGTTGGTATCACCAGCTTAAAAATTGCAGAGCATTACCGCAAACAGGGCATGACCCAGCTGTTTAATTTAACCGGTGGTGTAGAGGCCGTCTTGGGTTGAGTTCGCCCTTAGATGCTCAGGCCTTAAACTCGGCCACGGCTGGGGCATGGTCTGAAGGGCGCTCTAGGCGTCTGGGTTCTTTATCGATATAGCTGGTGGTGCAGCGCGCTTTCAGCGCTTCTGAGCACAAGACCAAGTCGATCCGTAGCCCCAAATTCCTTCTAAAACCCGCCGCGCGGTAATCCCACCAGGAAAAGGTCTCATCGGGCTGGGGGAATAAGCGGAATGTGTCGGTGAGACCTAGATCCAACAAGCGGCCCAAGGCCTCTCGTTCGGGTGCTGAGCATAAGATCTTGTCTTTCCACGCTTCCGGGTCATGCACATCTCGATCGTCGGGGGCGATATTGAAATCCCCCATTACGATCACGTTTTTGTGTTGTTTGACCTCTTCGGCAATCCACGCTTCAACGGCTGAGAGCCACCCGAGCTTATACTCATATTTGTCGCTACCGACCTCTTTGCCATTGACCACGTAGAGATTGATCA
>CAJXNU010000062.1 GCA_913057255.1 uncultured Wenzhouxiangella sp. | reverse complement strand
CAAGATCACTGCGCTATCGGGATCATTGGGATCGATTGGAACAAAGGCAACGGGTAGGTTGATGTCCACGCGCTGCGCGGATGCCCCCAGTCTCAAGAAATCAATTTCTGTCAGTGGGAAACCAAAGCTCACACCCGCTGCTGCTTGGCTGGTTGAGAAAGATGAGATGTTGGCCTCGCCCTGATCAAATTCGGTGTAGTTTAAGAAAAAGCCCCGTGAGACCCCATCGTCGGTGTAATACGGATTGGTGTAGTTCAGCCCAATCTGCGAGATGATGGAGCTTCTAGAGACGGCAAACCCGACTTGCCGGCCTGAGCCCAGGAAGTTGTTCTGCTCGACCGAGATCGAGGCAATCAGCCCCTGAATTTGTGAATAACCAAAGCCAATTTGGAAGTTGCCCGAGGGGGTTTCTTCGACACTGACAATGATGTCAATTTGGTCGTCGGTGCCATCCACCGGTTCTGTTTCAATGTTGACGTTGTCGAAATACCCCAAGCGCCCAATACGAACCTCAGATCGATCGAGTAGGGCTTGAGAAAACCAGGAGCCCTCAAACTGACGCATCTCCCGTCGCAAAACTTCATCTTTACTTTGGTCGTTGCCCCTAAACTCAATGCGACGCACATACACGCGCTTGCCGGGATCGATGAAGAAATTCAGCGACACCTCGTTCTTCGTACGATCAAGACGAGGGGTGGGATTGACGTTGGCAAAGGCATAGCCGATGTTTGAAAGCACCGCGGTGATGTTCTCAACGGACGCCTCGATGTTTTTCCGAGAGAAATTTTCACCGGGTTGAATCACGATCAGTGAACGCAACACCTCTTCAGGCAGAATCAAATCACCGGTGATGGTCACATCACTGACGGTAAAAACCTCGCCCTCACGGATATTGGCTGTCACAAAGATGTCTTTCGAGTCTGGACTGATCGAGACTTGAGTCGATTCGATCGCAAAGTCAATATAGCCTCGATCGAGATAAAAGGATCGCAATGTCTCTAGGTCACCGGAGAGCTTTTCGCTGGTATAGTCCGTCCGCCCTTTCCAAAAGTCCCAGCCACGTTTGGAGTCGGTTTCAAAGTCCTCTCGGAGCTCTTTCTCATCGAAGCTTTCGTTGCCGACAATATTGATGTGGCGAACGCGGGCTTGGTCGCCTTCGGTGATGCGGATGATCAATGCCACCCGATTCCGAATCAGGTCACTGACCTGCATATCCACAACTACGTTGTAATAACCTCGACCAAAGTATTGCCGAATCAGCTCTTGCTGGACTCGGTCTAGGTCCACCTGGTTGAAGATTTCACCTTCGGCAATCCCGATGCCAGCCAAGGCGGGCAGCATTTCATCGGTTTTGATCTGCCGGTTGCCGGTGATTGAGATCGATGAAATGGCTGGTCTTTCTTGTACGTCGATGATTAGGGTATTGCCGTCTCTTAGAAGCTCGACATCGGAGAAGAACCCAGTCTGATAGAGATCACGGATGGTGCTTCGGGCCAGCCCTGGAGTGAGTTCATCGCCCACTTCGACTGGAATAAAGCTGAAGATGTTGCCCTCTGAAATGCGCTGAATACCGTCGACCCGAATGTCTTCAATGATAAAGCGCTCCCCCCACGCTGGATTGGCAAAGATCAGTAAAGCGAAAATGGCGAGCAGCTTTCTCATGAAAAACATCCGTATTGGTTCACACAATGTGCTGATAAAGCCTTCAATTCTAGGCGATCAACCGTAATATATCGTTAAATATGGCAATTCCCATGAGCATCACAATCAGCATGAGCCCGACATACTGTCCCACCACCTGTGTGTGCTCGGAGACGGGCGATCCTTTGAGAATCTCGATCAAGTAATACAGTAGGTGCCCGCCATCCAGCATTGGAATGGGCAATAAGTTGATGATGGCCAGAGACAGGCTGATCAGGCCTAAGAAAAACAAAAACCGAGAAACACCCAATCTGGCGGACTGATCGGCCAATTGCGCCACTGTGATCGGGCCTGATAGGTTGTCTAAGGAGGCCCGTCCGGCGATCATTCGGCCTAACATGCCGATTGTGGCAGTGGTCAGACGCCAGGTTTCTGATGTCGCATCGCCCAAAGCTTCGATGGGTCCGTGACGTTGGATGACAAAAGTAGCCGCCATGGCCTCTCTGAGTTCTGCGCTGGGCTCTGGCGCTTGTATGCCAATCATCGGCCGACCACTTTGCTCATCGAATGTGGCCTCAATCACCCGCTCAATCTCTAAACCATCTCGATTTATCAAAAAGCGCATGGGTTGGGTTTGGCCAGAGCCATCCACCGCCTCATTTGGAATCAAAGTGGTGATGCTTTGCCAATCATTTACGGCTTGCCCGTTGATCGAGACAATTCGATCACCGCTTCGAAGGCCCGCTCGGCTGGCGGGTAGATTGTCAGTCACCTCTCCCACCTCGGGTGGCAGAGTGGGGCGCCAGGGGGTGAGCCCGATGGCCTCTAGGGTGTTTTCCTCTTTAAAATCGGGTCCAAGCTGACTGAGATCGAGTGTCACTTCACGTATGTCTTGGTTCCGGGATTTGAGTTCAACGCGGGCAATGCCCCGATCCAAGGCAATCGGCATCAAAGCGAGCACGGCGTGAGGCCAAGTCTCCACCCGCTGATCATTGACGGCCATAATCTGATCTTGAGTCTGAATGCCAGCGTCTCTCGCAATGCCCACCGGTTCATCAACCACGGGACGTACAGCGGCAATGCCGATGACAAACATCAGCCAAAAAGCGGCCACGGCAAAGATGAGATTGAAAATGGGGCCCGCTGCCACAATGGCAATCCGTTGACCCACCGGTTTGCGGTTAAATGATTCGCTTGTTTGCTCGGTGGGGACAGGGGCTGCCCGCTCATCGAGCATCTTGACATAGCCACCCAATGGGATCGCTGCGATCTGATAGCGGGTGCCGTCACGACCTTCGCGCGACCAGATGGGGCGACCAAAACCGACTGAAAAGCACAACACTCGAACACCACACTTTCTGGCCACCCAAAAGTGACCAAATTCGTGGAAGGTCACCAGTAACCCGAGGGCCACCAGCAACCAAAATATGGGGCCGATCAACTCCATTGCTTCTCATCTTATCCAGTCGTGCTAGGCCCTATTGTACTGGTAATAGCGGGCTGGTTTTGGGGGGATTGGGGCTACTGCAACCAGCCCATGGCCAATGCAAAAAAGGGCGAAGCGGCACCCACGCTATCGAGACGATCGAGAATGCCACCGTGACCGGGTAGGAGGGCCGAACTGTCTTTGAGTCCGGCTTGACGTTTGAGCAGGCTGATAAACAGATCGCCCACTATTGAAATGGCGGCCAGAAAAACACCCAGCATCGCCATGATGAGCGGATCAAATACCCGATCGACCGGCAGGAAGTGACCCGCTAGAGGCGCCAAGACGCCAGCAGTCATCAGGCCGCCGCAAGCGCCTGCCCAAGTTTTTCCGGGACTGATGGCCGGCGCCAGTTTGGCCCCACCGATGGCGCGACCTGAGAAATAGGCGCCCACATCGGCTCCGGCCACAATTATGAGCACCCAGACGATCAGCCAAGGGTTTTGGCCATGGAGCCACACCAAAGACAGCCAGGCACCGGAGAGCAACACGGCTAGGAGCGCGCCGATGATCATGGGCTGATGAGCGGCTTTGGGATGGCCCAGCCAGCCCACGGGCATCAGCCAGGCGACAGCCACAACAGCCAGCCATAGGGCGATCAGGGGCTCTGAGGAGAAAAACCACAGACCCAAAGCGGCGATCAACAAGCCAGCGGGATAGATCCGTGAGGCTAGGCCGAGTTTCATGCCGCACAGACGCGTGGCTTCCCAGCCACCGACTCCAAGAATCAGGAGCCCAGCGACAACGGCAAAGGCCAGGTTGTTCAGGCCAAAGATTGCGCCTAGGACGACGATGACCATGATGAGGGCCGTCAAGACCCGAGTTTTAAGCATTTTCGACTTGGGGCAGACTGCCGAATCGGCGCTGCCGACCGGCAAAGTCAGCCAGTGCGAGATCTAGGTGCTCACCATTGAAGTCGGGCCACAACGTATCGGTGAAATACAGTTCTGTGTAGGCCAATTGCCACAACAAGAAGTTAGACAGTCGCTGCTCGCCACCGGTCCGAATCAAGAGATCGGGCGCTGGCAGGCCTTGAGTGTAGAGCTTGTCTTCTAAAAGCGCTTCGGTGATTTGCTCAGGTCGGAGCACCCCTTGAGTGACCTCTTTGGCCACTTGGCGGACCGCCTCGGTGATTTCAGCATGCCCGCCATAATTGACGGCCACGTTTAAATACAGTCCGTTGTTGTCTCGGGTCTTGGCTTCGGCTCGTCGCATGCCATCTCGGATGGCGGGGTTAAAGGCACTGCGGTTGCCGATGAAACGGAGTGCGACATTGTTTTTGTCGAGCTCGGCGACATCACGATTGAGCGCATTCAAAAAAAGCTCGAGCAAGTGTTTGACCTCAACGCTGGGCCGATGCCAGTTTTCACTTGAAAACGCGTACACCGTCAGGGTCGAGATGCCTCTTTTTCCCGCGGCTTCAACGGTTCGTTTGAGTGCGTCACTGCCCGCTTGGTGGCCTGCAGAGCGAGGTTTTCCTTGGTTTTGAGCCCAGCGGCCGTTGCCATCCATCACGATGGCGATGTGCTGGGGGAGGGGGCCAGGCGCAGACATCGCCTAGATTTCCATCAGCTCACGTTCTTTTGCAGCGATCATTTCGTCAATCTTGCCAACGAAACGGTCCGTGAGTTCTTGGATCATGCTCTCCCCTTTTCTGACGTCATCTTCTGTGAGTTCTTTGTCTTTTAAAAAGTCTTTGAGTTGGCCATTGGCGTCTCGCCGAATATTGCGAACCGCCACTTTGGCTTGTTCTCCTTCAGTGCCCACCACTTTTGCCAGATCAGCGCGGCGCTCTTCGGTGAGCGCTGGCAAGGGCACCCGAATGTTGGTGCCTGAGGTGGCCGGGTTGAGCCCCAAGTCAGAGGTCATGATGGCTTTTTCCACAGCCGCCACCATGGACTTGTCGAATGGGACAACAGACAGTGTTCTTGCATCCTCGGTGTTGATGTTGGCCACTTGATTGAGTGGGACCACCGAGCCGTAGTACTCAATGGTGACATGCTCTAACAGACTTGGATGAGCGCGCCCGGTCCGGATCTTGGCCAGTTCGCCTTGCAGTGCTTGAACGGATTTATCCATTCTGGCTTCGGCATCTGATTTGACTTCATTCAACATAGATTGATCTCTTTAACTCACCAAGGTCCCGACTTCCTCGCCTTGGATCAAGCGATTCAATTCGCCTGGAGAGTTGAGGTTGATGATTCGGATGGGCATGGATTGATCGCGACATAACACAATTGCGTTGGTATCCATCACCTCAAGTTTTTTCTCAATGACTTCATCATAGCTGATGCGAGGATAATGTGTCGCAGAAGCATCGGTCATTGGATCTGCGGTGTAGATGCCATCGACTTTGGTCGCTTTGATCATGAGATCGGCGCCAATCTCAATCGCTCTTAAGCTCGCTGCCGTGTCGGTAGTAAAAAATGGGTTTCCGGTGCCTGCTGCAAAGATCACCGCCCGTCCTTTTTCCAAGTGACGGATCGCGCGACGTCGGATAAAGTCCTCGCACACCTCGCGAATGGAGATGGCAGACATGACACGGGTGGTGACACCAGCGGTCTCCAAAGCATCTTGCAGTCCTAAGGCATTCATCACGGTCGCGAGCATGCCCATTTGGTCGCCAGTGATTCGGTCGATGCCCGAGGCGGCTAAGCCCTTGCCACGGAAGATATTGCCCCCGCCGACAACGATGCCGATTTGGACACCGGCCTCAACCACGGCTTTGACCTCGTTGGCGATGCGGGAGCTGACCTTGGGGTCAATGCCATAGTCAAGCTCACCGAGCAGCGCCTCACCGCTGAGTTTAAGAAGAATGCGCGAGACGGTCGGTGAGCTACTCATAATTAACTGCCTTTGACTTGCTGCATGACCTCTGCAGCAAAATCTTCTTCTGCTTTTTCGATGCCTTCGCCCACTTCCAAGCGTGAGAAGGCCATGACTTCGGCCTCGCGTGATTTCAGCAGCTGCTCAACGGTGACATCACCATCTTTCACAAACGGTTGGCCTGTCAGCGTGATTTCAGCCAAGCGTTTCTTCAAACGGCCTTCGACCATCTTTTCAACAATCTCGGCCGGTTTGCCGCTATCTGCTGCTTGCGCAATCAAGATTTCTTTTTCTTTGGCCAAGAAATCAGCTGGAACCTCGTCTTCGTTGACATAAGCTGGGTTGAGTGCAGCCACATGCATGGCGAGATCTCTAGCCAGTTCCTCATCGCCACCGCGGATCGCGACCATCACACCAATGCGCCCACCATGAATGTAGCAGCCCATGTGCGCGCCCTCGACTCTGAGATGGGCCATGCGACGGACTTGGACATTCTCGCCAATTTTGGCCACCAGCTGTTGGCGTGCATCTTCCACACGATCACCGGAAGGCAGTGTGCTCTCAACCAAGGCATCGATGTCATCTGCATGCAGTGCATTGGCGGCCACGGCCTGAGCAAATTCAACAAAGTTGTGGTCTTTGGCCACAAAGTCTGTTTCGCAGTTGACCTCAACCATCACCGAGTGGCCATTTTCTGAGGCATGCACAATGGTGCCCTCAGCAGCGACCCGATCTGATTTTTTATCGGCTTTGGCCAGACCGGACTTTCTTAAGTTTTCGATGGCTGCATCCATATCGCCATCGGTCTCGACCAAGGCTTTTTTGCATTCCATCATGCCAGCGCCAGTGCGCTCACGAAGTTCTTTCACCTGTGCCGCGGTCACACTCATGATTGATCTCCTGATGTGTCTGTGTTGTCAGATTTGCTGGCTGTTTTCTTTGCCACTTTCTTTTTGGCCGCTTTCTTCTTAGTCGCTTTTTTCTTCGCCACCTTTTTCTTAGCGACTTTTTTCTTTGCCACTTTCTTCGCTGCGTCTTCAGCAGCTGGCTCCGCTGGCTTTTCTTCAGACTCGGCTACTTTCTCTTCAGGCTCAGCCGGTGCTTCGGCGGTTTCTTTGGGGGCGCTGGCGGCGGTGACTTTCTTTTTCTTGGTCACTTTCTTCTTGGTGACCTTGGCCGCTGGCTTTTCTACAGCCGGTGCTGGCGTGCTCGGCACAATGGGGTTGCCATCGGCATCGAGTTCAACAAATTCATCGGCGCCGTCTTGCGGGCCAGGTGCTGGTGCTGAGGCACGGCCTTCCAAGATCGCATCCGCGGCCATCTGCGTGTACAGGCGAATGGCACGGATCGCATCGTCGTTGCCGGGAATGACATAGTCCACATGCTCAGGTGAGTGGTTGGTATCCACCACGGCAATGACAGGAATGCCAAGCTTTCTGGCCTCAGCGATGGCAATCGCTTCATGGCCGACATCAATGACAAACAAAGCATCCGGCAGCCCATTCATGTTTTTGATGCCACCGAGGCTTTGTTGCAATTTGTCACGCTCACGGGTTAACTGGAGCACTTCTTTTTTCACCAAGCGCTCGAAGCTGCCATCGGTCTCCATTTGCTCGAGTTCTTTCAAGCGGTTGATCGATTGGCGAACGGTCCGGAAGTTGGTGAGCATGCCACCGAGCCAGCGATGGGAGACATACGGGCTGTTACAGCGCGCGGCTTCCTCAGCAATGGCTTGGCTGGCTGCGCGTTTGGTGCCGACAAACATGACGTTGCCACGGCGGCTGGCCAAACGGCTCAAGAAATCCAGCGACTCTTTGAACAGAGGCAGGGTTTCTTCTAGGTTAATGATGTGGATTTTGCCCCGCGCCCCGAAGATGTAGGGTTCCATCTTGGGATTCCAGTAGCGGGTTTGGTGGCCAAAGTGTACGCCCGCTTCAAGCATTTGGCGCATCGTGATATTAGGCATTGTAGAACGTCCTTATTTTGTTGGACAAACACCAAGCACCGATCTGTTCGGCCATTGTTCGTTGGTTGATTTGTCCGGGGTTTAAGCCTCCGCTGATCTGGTGGTTGCGAACCGAGGTGGGCCAACATTGGCTCAAATCAGCAACCCCGCACCACGTATCGAGCAGCGTGTGTTTTATAAATCCGCTCAATTATAGCTGGAGAGAGCCAGTGGCGACAAGCACTGGGCATGCATTTGTTTCTCATGCCGAAAGGAGGAGTAAAATGGAGAAATGATGTTGTTGAGTGCCTACCAATTCATAGATCTCGATGCTTTGCCTTTAAAACAGGCAGAAATGCGCGTGCAAGCCAAGCGACTGGGCCTCATTGGCACCGTCTTAATCGCCCCAGAGGGCATCAATTTCAGCCTAGGCGGGCCGAAAGAGGCGCTGGATGGCTGGCTGGACTACCTGGCCAAAGCCCATGGCATTGATGACCTCATGGTCAATTGGCAACCGGTCGATACGGTGCCCTTTTTGCGCTTAAGGATTAGAATCCGTCCCGAAATCATTACCTTTGACCCCGATGTGCTGCCCCACGCCCAAGAAACGGCGGAGCATGTCGACCCCAAACGCTGGCATGAGTTGATTCAAGACCCCAACGTGCAGCTGGTCGATACCAGAAATCGCAACGAGTGCGAGGTCGGGAGCTTTGTTGGCGCCCAAGACCCGGCCATCGAGAAATTCTCTGAGTTTCGCGATTGGTCGATCAGCTCACTCGACCCCAATCGCCCGGTGGCGATGTTTTGTACTGGCGGTGTGCGGTGTGAAAAAGCCGGTGCCTACATGAAAAGCCATGGCTTTAAGACCGTCTATCAGCTCGAAGGGGGGATTTTGAACTACCTCCGTTCCATCGATGCCGATGAGTCTTTGTGGTCTGGAGAGTGTTTTGTATTTGATGACCGAATCAGCGTGGATCATCACCTAAAGCCCACCGACAAGGGCATTTGCGCCGGTTGTAGGAACCCAGTAGATGGTTTGGATGAGGGCAATTTGCCCCCTTGGGATGAGGCGGGTTGCTGTGGGATTTGCGCCCAGACTTTTCCACCAGAAAAAATCGCCGGCATAAGAGAGAGGATTCGCCAGATGGCTTTGGCCCGTGAGCGTGGTGAGCGCCATCTTGGGCCCAAATTATAGCCATCGGCGCGGTAGTGCTGGGCGAGCACTGAGCTATAGGTGCCCCAGCAAAAAAGCTCCGATTTGATTCATGTCGACCTCACGTTGTTCGCTGCCACGGGGACGGTACTCGATGGTGCCTTGATCGAGGCCACGATCACTGACCACCACCGTATGCGGAATGCCGATGAGTTCAGCATCAGCGAACATCACCCCAGGACGTTGATTGCGATCATCCAGGAGCACTTCAACACCCGCCTCGGTCAGCGTGTCGTAAAGAGATTCAGCAAACTCTTTGACCCGATGAGACTTGTGGCCATTTAAGGGCAAGATCACCACCTTGAAAGGCGCCATGGGTTCGGGCCAAACGATGCCACGCTCATCATAGTTTTGCTCAATGGCGGCGGCCACGATCCGAGAGACGCCAATGCCATAACAGCCCATCGCAGGGTGGGTGCCTCGGCCTTGCTCATCCATCACCACGGCATTCATGGCTTCAGAATATTTGCGACCCAATTGGAAGATATGCCCGACTTCAATGCCACGGATTAGCTCAATCTCACCCGAGCCATCGGGCGCTGGATCCCCCGCCACCACTTTTCGAAGATCAGCCACGTCAGGCAGGGGCAGGTCTCTTTCCCAATTGAGTCCAAAGTGGTGCTTCCCATCGACATTGGCACCGGCACTGAAATCACTCATGAGCGCCACTTGCCGATCGGCAATGATGGGCAGCGGTAGATTCAATGGGCCGAGCGAGCCGGGTGAGGCACCCACGGCTTTTTTGATTTGCTCGTCAGTCGCCATTTTCAATGGGCTGGCAACGATCTCGAGTTTTTCTGCCTTGATGTCGTTGAGTTCATGATCACCGCGGACCAATAAAGCCACCAGATCATGCTCAGACTCGGCGCTGGCTTCGACAATTAAAGTCTTGATGGTTTTTTCAATGGGCTGGTCAAACTGCTCAACCAAGTCTTCGATCGTCTTGGCATTGGGGGTGTCGATGGTTTTAAGTTCTTCGGTCGGTGCTGCTCGCTCACCCACCGCCACCGCCTCGGCTCTTTCTACATTGGCTGCGTATTGAGCGCCTGGCACATGGGCCAATTGGTCTTCACCGGAGTCGGCCAACACATGAAACTCATGGCTGGTGGCCCCACCAATGTTGCCGGAGTCGGCCTCCACGGCTTTAAAGTTCAGCCCCAAGCGCTCAAAAATCCTGGAGTAGGTGGCGTGCATGATCTGGTAAAAGTCATCCAGGCAAGCCTCATCCATATGAAATGAGTAACCGTCTTTCATCAAAAATTCGCGCGCCCGCATGACCCCAAATCGAGGCCTGATCTCGTCTCTGAATTTGGTTTGGATTTGATAAAAACAAATGGGCAGTTGCTTATAAGACCGCAATTCGGCCCGTGCAAAATCGGTCATGACCTCTTCATGCGTTGGACCGAAGGCAAACTCGCGCCCGGCTCGGTCGGTGATTTTTAAAAGCAGCGGTCCAAAGGCATCCCACCGATCGGTCTCTTGCCACAGCTCAGCCGGTTGGATGGCAGGCATCAATACCTCAAGACAGCCCGAGGCATTCATTTCTTCACGCACCACCTGCTCGACTTTTCGCAACACCCGAAGTCCGAGGGGAGTCCATGTATAAATGCCCGAGGTGAGCTTTCGGATCATTCCGGTCCGGATCATGAGCTGATGGCTCACGATTTCGGCATCATTGGGGACTTCACGTTGGGTCGCTAAATGAAACTGAGAGATTCTCATGATCGTGCAGGCTCGGTTAATGGCTATCAGACAGCCTGCAATGATAGCAGGAGATGACCCATCACCCCAATGATGCTAACCTGTCGGGCGATGAGTGAGAATCCCACCAATCCCAAGCGAGCCAAGGGCGCTTTTTTGCTGCCCAATGCCTTCACCACCGCGGCTTTGCTGGCTGGATTTTATGCCATGGTGGCCGCTATTAATGGCCAAACCATCGCGGCGTGCGTAGCCATTTTGGTGGCTGGTTTGCTCGATGGGGTGGATGGCCGGGTGGCCCGCATGACCAATACCCAATCCGATTTCGGGGTGCAATACGACTCGCTCTCAGACATGGTCTCTTTCGGTATCGCCCCAGCCATTTTGGTATTCACTTGGGTCTCGACGGGTTTGGGGAGCCCTGAGGGCAATACCGCCAACTTGGTTTGGCTGGCGGCTTTTTTCTATACGGCCTGTGCTGCGCTTCGCCTGGCTAGGTTCAATACCCAAGCCGGCGGTGTCTCAGACAAAGCCTATTTTCAGGGCATGGCCAGTCCCGCGGCTGCAGGGACGGTGATGTCCACCATTTGGTTTTCTATCGACCGTGGATTGAGTCCAGAGCAAATGGCTTGGCCTGTGTTGGCCGTGACGGTGCTGGTGGGTGCATTGATGGTCTCGAACGTTCGCTATTTCAGCTTCAAGCAATGGCCAGCCAGCCAGCGGGTGCCGATTGCGCGCATCTTTTTCTTGGTCGCCGTGGTGGCTTTGATGGCGATTGATTTGCCGGCTGTCTTGTTTGCCATTGGCGTGATTTACACAACATCCGGGCTGGTGATGACCATGAAAGGCCGTCAAGCTGTGCGCAAACGTCGGAGCACGGACAGGCGCCATGAGGGTGGAGGAGACGGTGGCGATGCCTAGCTTGAACCAGCGCCAAGTTGACAGACTCTCTGCCATGGGCATCGACGTGTGGGTCAGCCGTGGCGGGGTGGGTGTGGCCGATGAGCCGCGCGTCCGTCTCTCCTCAGGCGAGGGGTCTTGGTTGCTGGTCCAGCGCCAACCCTGGCGAGGTCAATTTGAGTCTCTGTTGACGGATATCACCGCCACGATTGGCTTGGCCGAATGCCGCTTTGGGCAGTGGGCCAATAGCCAAGATGCCGGTGTCGGTCTGTCTGAACTGGCCAGTCGCGGAATCCGCTGCGTGGTCTCGTTTGGACCATTGCCACCATCAGAGCGTGAGGCTGGCAGCAGCATCTCAGGCACGCGTGTGATTGAAGTGCCGACCATGCAGGCCATTTATGATGAGCCAGCGGCGCGTCTAGCCCTATGGCAGGGCCTGCGATCGGGGTTGTAGCTCATGTCGGCGCAACCTCAATGTCTAGAATCACA
>CAJXNU010000061.1 GCA_913057255.1 uncultured Wenzhouxiangella sp. | reverse complement strand
TGTGAAGCGGGCAAGTTTAATGACCAGCCTGGCATGTCAACCTGCCAAGCCTGTCAACCTGGAACTTTCTCGCCTGTCACTGGCGCGTTTACATGCCTTGATTGTGAGCCAGGGTCTTATGCACCTGACCCCGGCGCCACGGAGTGTCTGTTGTGCGATGGCACCACCGATACCGGTGAGGCACCGGGCGCCGCGGCGTGTGTTTCAAACATCATTTTTATTGACCGCTTTCAACAAGGGGCCTGGTTTCTGCCCAAGTCGCGATGTCTTGAGGCCGAGGTGCCATCTCAGGTCTAGGTCGATGGATGGCAACATTGGGATGGTCAAGCCGGCCACCCAACCCTGCTAAAATCGACAGCCATGATTGCGCTGACCTCATGGATGGAGTCCAGTTTGCATGCTTTTGCCAAACTGACCTATCAACCCTACCACCTCGCCCTTCAAAAGAGACTCGACAAGCAAGGAGAGCTCACCATCTGTGTGGTGGGCGCCAATGATGGCAAGATCAATGACCCCGTCTATGGGTTTGCGATGCATCACCGAGATCGAACTCGAATGATCTTGATCGAGCCACAAGCCGATCTGCAAGAACCTCTGAAGCGCAACTACCAGAGTCATCCGAACGTGCAGTTTATCGAGGGGGCGGTCGGCAGTGAGGATCAGCTATCTCTCTACACCGTTCATCCAAAGTACTGGCCACAGACGCAGCCTTTTTATGCCAAAGCTTGGCCAAATTATCGCGCGCCCTCGGGCATGGCCTCCATGGACCGAGCGCGAGTCGCTGACTGGCTGGAGAGATTTGTGTCTGCTCCGACAGATGGCGTAGTGGAGACCCGCATTCAAGTCAAACCATTGGTTGAGTGGTTGCAGACCAATCAAGTTGATTCGGACATTGATGTGCTCCAGGTCGATACCGAGGGGGTGGATGATGAGGTGATTTATCACTCCAATCTTGAGACGACCCAGCCACACATCATTTACTTTGAATCGAAAAATCTGGCGCGCCCGCGCTTGAAAAAGTTACGCAATTATCTATCCGGTCTGGGCTATCAATGTCGACAGATCTTGGGGAACATCCTGGCTCAGCGTGTTTAAGCGTCCCTTTAATGACAGCACACTCATCCAAAGCGAGAGCCTGAGACCGCTATAATACGGACTGATTCTTTCTTTCTCGCACTCTAAAACGGGGTTTGGCAGCATGAACATCACCATGATCGGCACCGGCTATGTGGGCCTGGTCTCAGGCGTTTGCTTTTCTGATTTTGGACACCAAGTCACCTGTGTGGACTTGTCTCAAGACAAGATCCATCGTCTCAATCAAGGCGAGGTGCCCATTTATGAGCCAGGCCTTGAAGAGGTCATGGCCAAGAACGTCAAAGCAGGCCGCCTGACCTTCACCACAGATTTAAAAGCAGCGGTCGATGGTGCTGATGCGGTCTTTATTGCGGTGGGGACACCGACCCGTCGGGGGGATGGCCATGCCGATTTAAGTTATGTGATGGCCGCAGCCAAAGACATTGCCGAAGCCATGACCGATTATTGTGTGGTGGTCACCAAATCCACCGTGCCAGTCGGGACCAACCGCCAAGTCTTTGATGTGATCAAGCAAACCCGTCCCGATGCTGAGTTTGATGTCGCCTCCAACCCCGAGTTCTTGCGAGAAGGCGCAGCGATTGATGATTTCATGCGGCCCGATCGGGTGGTCGTTGGGGTGGAGTCTGAGCGGGCCAAGCAGGTGATGGGTGAGATTTATCGACCGCTTTTCTTAAGAGAATTCCCGATTGTTTATACCGATTTGGAATCCGCCGAGCTCATTAAGTATGCAGCCAATGCGTTTTTGGCCACCAAGATCAGCTTTATTAATGAAATGGCCACCTTGTGTGAGCGGGTCGGTGGAGACATCAAAGCCGTGGCCAAAGGCATGGGTCTCGATGGTCGGATTGGCAATAAGTTTTTGCACCCAGGGCCAGGCTTTGGCGGTTCATGTTTTCCGAAAGATACTTCAGCACTCGCCCGAACCGGTCAAGAGGTCGGGGTCCCGATGACCATCACCGAAACCGTGATGCGAGTGAATGATCAAATCAAGCGTCGGATGATCGACAAGATCATGGATCTTTGTGATGACACGGTCAATGGCAAAACCATTGCTGTCTTTGGTGTGACCTTCAAACCCAATACCGATGACATGCGCGATGCACCCAGCCTCACCATTGTGCCCGCACTCATTGGCGCCGGTGCCAAGGTGAGAGTCGTCGACCCACAAGGTCATCATGAAGGGGAACATCTTTTACCCGGTGTGGAGTGGTGTTCGGATGCCTATGACGCCGCACAAGATGCTGAGTGTGTGATCATCTTGACCGAGTGGAATGAGTTTCGGGCGCTGGATTTAGAGGCGCTGGCTAAGGCCATGAAAACACCGAAGATGGCCGATCTCAGAAATGTTTATGAGACCGACGATGTGATGGCGGCAGGCTTTCTGGCCTACACGGCGGTGGGTCGCTGATTGATGCGCCCATGAGCGGGCCATGAGTGGGCCATGACTGGTGCTGGTCGAGCAGACATTCAGGCCTTGGCCGATGCCACGGTTGGCCTGTGTCGAGATTTTTATCAAACCGATGAGCCGATTGAGCTTTATCGCCCCGCTTTTGATGCCAGTGATGAGACCGCGATTGCCCAAGTGCTTTCCAGCGGTTGGGTGGCGATGGGGGGTTATCGGGTCAGAGAATTTGAGCAGCTGATTGCCAAGCGCGTGGGCCGTCGCGAAGGCTTGGCCACCATTCATGCGACCGCTGCGCTTGAGCTGGGTCTTCGAGCTTTGGGGGTGCAAGCCGGTGATGGGGTGATCACCCAAGCCAATACCTTCATTGCACCGGCCAATGCGATCTCTTATCTCAGTGCCACACCGTTTTTTATTGATGTGGATAAAGACACCTTGGGCATGAGCCCCAAAGCCTTGAGCGCTTTTCTAGAAACCGAGTGTGAGAGGCAAAGTGATCGTCTCTATCATCGGCTGACCGGTCAGCGCATGGCAGCGTGCCTGCCCGTCCATGCCTTAGGGCTTCCCGCGCGCATCCATGAATTAATCGCCGTGTGCGAGCGCCACCAAATCCCCGTATTAGAAGATGCAGCCGAAGCGCTGGGCAGTGGTTGGATGATCGATGACGTATTTCACCCCTGTGGGGGATTTGGGCAAGCGAGCGTGGTAAGTTTCAATGCCAATAAAATCATGACCACCGGCAGCGGTGGGATGTTGCTCAGCAATGATGTCGATTGGCTCGACTCCATTCGACACTTAGCCAAGATCGCTAAAATTCCACATGCTTGTGAGACCGCTTTTGATGCAGTGGGCTATAACTTTGCCATGCCCAATCTCAATGCCGCTTTAGGGCTCTCGCAATTTCAAAAACTCGATCGGATGCTTGAAGCCAAACAACTGTTGGACAATCGCTATCAGGCTTTAGTGAGGGATATGGATGGCGTGAGCATGTTGCAAGCACCTCCAGAGAGCCAAAGCAATCACTGGATTCATGCCTTGTTGTTTGAAGAACCCGAAGAGGCTCAACATTTTATTGAGCAGACAAGATCAGCCGGGGTGCTGACTAGACCTTTGTGGACACCGCTCCATCGGTTGGCTCCCTATCAGGATGCGCCTCGGACGGCACTGCCCAACACCGAGTGGTTGGCGTCCCGAGTGGTGCAGTTGCCCTCAGCGCCCGGGTGATGTTATTGACACCTGTAACGTAGCAGGGTACGATTGGGCGTATGATTCGGAGCTTTAAGCATAAGGGTCTAAAGCTTTTCTTCGAGAGTGGAAAGACTGCGGGGATCCAGGCCCAACATGCCAACAAGCTCCGTCTGATACTTGGTCGCCTTCATGCTGCCAGACAGCCGAAGGACATGAACCTTCCAGGGCTTCGACTTCACGAACTGAAAGGGAATCGGTCCGGCACTTGGACTGTTGATGTGAGCGGCAACTGGCGAGTGACTTTTCGCTTTGAAGGCGATGATGTTGAGGTCGTTGACTATGAAGATTATCATTGAGGTGTCCGATGCTGATGCACAATCCACCACATCCCGGTGAAGTCATTCGAGCGCTTTGTCTCGAGCCGCTCGGTTTATCGGTCACCGAGGCCGCCAAGGCCCTGGGTGTGAGCCGCAAAACGTTGAGTGCCATTCTCAATGGACGAGCGGGGATCAGCCCCGAGATGGCCGTTCGGCTGTCCATTGCATTTGACACAAGCTCAGAGAGCTGGCTGAACCAACAAACCCAGTATGATCTTTGGAATGCTGAGCAACGCCGCAAAGCACTTCAGGTCAAACGCCTTGTTGCTGCCTAGATAGCGTCGGTCGCATGACACCGGGCTTGGATCAAAGGCAAGCCCTTACGGGGGCGATTGACTATTGATTGTTTGATCAAAGCCCCAGTGCAAACAGCCCCAAACACAGCAGCAGACCCAACAGCGGAATCACCACCGTCAATGCCCCCATCGGCGCATAGGCCGCCGCATGTGTTTCCTTACAGATTGCTCGAATGGTGGTGACCACATAGCCATTTTGTGGCAATGAGTCCAGAGCGCCTGAGGAAATGGCCACGACACGGTGGAGCTGATCGGGATTGACGCCTTGATCCATGTAATGCGGTCCCAAAATAGGGAGCGCAATTGCCTGACCGCCAGAGGCTGAGCCTGTCATCGCGGCAATGGCAGAGACGGCAATCGCAGCAGACACCAAACCAGAGCCTGGCATAGAGGTGACCCAAACCACAGCCGCATCGAAAGCTGGCGAGACTTTGGCGACCGTCCCAAAACCCACCACGGCTGCCGTGTTGCCAATCGCGACCAACGCGCCGGTGCCACCTTCAGTCAGCGCCATGCCCGGGGCATGCAAATGTTTGGGGTTGATCAACACCGCGCCAATGCAGCCTGCCAAAAGCGCGACGATCAATGCGGAGGTGCCCAGCTGGTCGTGGGTGGTAAAAGAGATCCCCAACACCAATAAGAGCGGAATCATTGACACCCACGGATTGGGCAAATCCCCACGACCACTCTCTGGATCATTATCTCTGGATTCAAACAGCTCGCCACGCGCCACCGCGCGATTGAGCATCCAAGTGAGCCAAAAATAGCCACTGGTGGCCATGAAAATCGCCACCACCAAACTCGCCTGCCAGGCCGCCAGCGGCGAGGTGCCCAAAAACTCAATCGGGATCCAGTTTTGGATCTCAGGAGAACCAGCAGAGGTCATGGTAAAGGTCACCGAACCAAAGGCCATGGTCGCTGGTATAAAGCGACGGGGGAGGTTGGCTTCCCGAAACAGCGCCAAGGCCATGGGATAGACCGAAAAAGCGACCACAAACAAAGACACGCCGCCATAAGTCAGAATCGCGCAGGCCAAGACCACCGCCAAGGCCGCCCGTTTGGTGCCCAAGCGGGTGATGATCCAGTGAGAGACGCTATCGGCCCCGCCTGAGGACTCCATGAGTTTTCCAAACAGCGAGCCGAATAGAAAGATGAAAAACCACGATGCAATAAAGCCTGTGAACCCATTCATATATTGGGTCACCAAGTTGATGCCATCGGCACCGGCCAACGGTGGCAGCAGAGGAATGCCGGCGGTGATCGCGACAATTAAGGCACACAAAGGGGTGGCGACAAACAGCGACATGCCGCGCATGGTTAGAAAAATCAACAGCGCCAAGCCCAGCAACAGGCCCATCAGACTCAACATGGTGACTCCTCAATCACAAATACTGGGTGCCCGACGCACGATAGATCGGTCCCCAATCGCGTATATTCCCAGCTGTCGCCGTCTCTCACTGACGCACACAGCCCGTTGATCAGGGCTCAATCATCCCGTTGAGGGCCGAATTTGATAACTGTACCAAGGTCCAGTGGGCGTTTAGGGGGTAAAGGGCTACCCTGCGAACATCAACATTATTTTTTTGTTAACGCACATCCCCATTGGAGGACGATGTCTCATGAAACACACCACCTTAAAATTGTCGACTTTGTGGCTGGCCATGGCAATCGCCATGGGTGCTCAAGCCCAAGACGCAGAGTCTGAGAATACCGATCAAGAGACCAATGACCGGCCCATGGACACCATCCAGGTCACCGCCCGTCGTCGCGATGAGGACCAGATGGATGTGCCTATTGCCTTAACTGCCGTCACTGGCGAAGCGCTCGAAGATGTCGGCGCTCAAGACATCACCTACCTTCAGCAGGTCTCTCCCAACACCACATTGGAAGTCTCGCGTGGGACCTCGAATACGGTCACGGCCTTTATTCGAGGCATCGGACAGCAAGACCCCGTGGCCGGCTTTGAGGCCGGTGTGGGGATCTATGTGGATGATGTTTATTTGAACCGTCCCCAGGCGGCCATTTTGGACATTTATGATGTCGAGCGCATTGAGGTGCTTCGCGGTCCGCAAGGAACGCTGTATGGCCGAAACACCATCGGCGGCGCGGTGAAATATGTCACCAAGCGTCTCGATAACGAGCCCACCGCCACCATCCGTGGCTCAATTGGCTCGTTCTCTCAACAAGACATCGTCTTGAGTGGCTCTACCGTGGTCAACGAAAATCTTCGCGTGGGTGCGGCGATGGCCAGCTTCAACCGCGACGGTTATGGGACCAACTTAACCACTGGTGCGGATAACTACAACAAAGATGTGATGGCTTGGCGTTTCAGTGCCGAGTGGGAGCCCAATGACGATTGGTTTGTGCGCTTCAGTGTCGATGCCTATCAAGATGACTCCAACCCCATGGGCGGTCACCGCTTAATTCCAGGCTTGGCCAGCGGTGCACCGATCTTAGATAACGTCTATGACTCTAGAGGTGGAATGACGGGCAAAAATGAAACCCGCGCTACCGGTTCTGCCTTAACCGCTGAGTACTACATCGGCCCAGGCATGACCTTTAAATCCATCACGGCCTACAGAGAAGACAAAACAACGACCCAGATTGACTTCGATGCCCTGCCACCAGTGGATTTGGATGTCGCAGCGATCTATGACAATGAGCAGCTGAGCCAAGAGTTCCAGTTGAACTTCACCACCGAGCGTCTGGCCGGTATTGTGGGTTTCTATTATCTCGATGCCAATGCCTTTGGACCCTTTGATGTGCGCTTGTTCTCGCTTGGTGACTTGTTGGGCTTCCCAGGCTACAACGCCTTCACCTCAGGCGATGTGGATACAGAGACTTGGTCCTTTTTTGCTGATGTCAGTTATGACCTGGGCAACAACTTTGAGCTTTCCTTGGGTGGTCGTTACACCAGCGATGAGAGAAGCTCTCGGGTGTTGCGTCAAACCATGCTCGGTGCGTCTAGCTTTTTTGGAGGCACGCCTTTGGTCCTAGCCACCACTTCAGACTTCGATGGCTCTGCGAAGGATACGGAATTTACGCCGAGAGCCAGCTTGTCGTTTCAGCCCAATGACAACCACAACCTGTATGCCACCTACAGCCAAGGTTTCAAAGGCGGCAGTTTCGATCCGCGTGGTTTGACCACGGCTGCTCCCGATCTCAATGGCGATGGCGTGGTCGATGAGGCCGAGGTCTTTGAGTTCATGCGCTTTGAGCCAGAGACGGTGGATAGTTATGAAGTCGGCATCAAGTCACGCTTCGCCGATGGCCGGATCTTTACCTCATTGGCGGCCTTCTATGCTGACTACACCGACATCCAAGTGCCAGGTTCGATTGGTGTGGACACCGATGGCGATGGCGTGTTCGATACCTTTGCAGGTGTGACCACCAACGCCGGTAAAGCCACCATGCAGGGCATTGAGTTTGAGATGAATGGCATGATCGCCTCTGACATTGGTGTCGCGGGTGATGGCTTATTTGCCAATGTGGCCTTGGGCTATATTGATGCCGAATACGACGAGTTTGTCACCGCGGTTTCAGATCCAGCCACTGGCTCTACCGCGTTGACCGATGTGTCTGCTCAGCGTCGCATCCAAAACACGCCGAAGAAAACGGCGCATTTGAGCCTGAACTACGACCGTCCGGTGACGCTATTTGGTACTGAAGGCTCGCTGTCGTTCATTGGCGCATGGTCGTATCGCTCAAAGACCAATCAGTTTGAGATTCCCTCTCAATTCCTGGACCAAGCAGCGTACTCACTATATGACGCGCACATTGTCTGGAAACCGGTGAGTGGCCGTTACGAGATTGGTCTGCATGGCAGAAACCTGGCAGATAAAGAGTACAAGACCGCGGGCTACGTGTTTGCCACCCCCGATGGCAGCGCCTCGACTTTGGGTCTTGAGGGTGTGATGAACGCGTTTTATGGTCCGCCTCGGACCATCACCTTGACCGCGAAGGTGAATTTCTAAGCGCCGATTGATAAGGATCAGTCAATAAGATCCATTTCCAAAGCCTCTCCAAAAATGGCTTCGGGGTAGTGAGATCCCCACTCAGGCAACTGGGTGGGGATTTTTTTTGCAAGTCTCTATAATGCGTCTATGCACATGATCAACGCATCCCCATGACCGGTTTGACCCCCACGACTTTGACGCTCACGGGTGTGGCATGGCTGGGTGTGTTGTTCTTAGCCGCCGTCTTAGGTGAGCGATACCGTCATCATCAGCGGGTGGCCGCTTGGTGGCCGGTGGTCTATGCGCTGTCTTTGGCGGTCTACTGCACCGCGTGGACTTTTTATGGGGTCACCACGCAAACCGCGCTCAATGGTTGGCCCATTCCGCCGACCTTTGTGGGCACCATTTTATTGTTCGTCTTAGGCTTTGGTTTTTTAAAGCGCCTGGCTGAGCTCTCCAAAGCGCAAAACTCCACCAGCATTGCTGATTTCATTGCCTCACGCTTTGGCAAGTCTTCGGCCTTAGCAGCCGTGATCACGGGCGTGGCGGTGGTGGGCATCGTCCCCTACATCTCACTGCAGTTAAAAGCCGTGGCAATGAGCGTGGAGGCATTGACGGCTCAAGCGCCGATCAACACAGCGGCCAATGAGGCATTGATACCAGCCAGCCCAATCGTGGACTCGGTGTTTTATGTGGCCGTATTCATGGCCATCTTTGCCATGCTCTTTGGCACTCGGAGCGCCTCGGTGAAAGACCACAACCCAGGCTTGGTGGCGGCCATGGGGTTTGAGTCATTGTTGAAACTCGCGGCCATGTTGGCCTTGGGTGGGTTCGTGATGTGGGGTTTGTATGCCAACCCACAGGCATTGATGACCGAGACCACGCCGCTGATTTTTCAAGGCACCGATTCATTTTTGGTGTTGATGCTCTTGGGCGCCTTAGCCATGTTCACCCTCCCACACCAATTTCATATCACCCTCATTGAGTGTCGCGACCCCAAACATTTAAATGCCGCACGCTGGTTGTTTCCGGTCTTTTTGCTATTGATCGCCATGCCCATCGTGCCACTGGCACGCGCCGGGCGCGATTTATTTGCCGGGCAAGGCATCTCGCCGGATTTGTATGTGTTGATGCTGCCCTTGGCCAATGACCAAACCGGTTTGGCCTTGTTTGCTTTTTTGGGGGGCTTGAGTGCCGCCACTGGCATGGTGATTTTAGCGAGCCTCACCTTGTCCATCATGATGGGCAACCATTGGCTCACGCCCATGGCGCTGCAACTGATGCGAGGCGAGGGCAGAAGTCTCGGCAAAGTTCGCCTACAGCGCCGAATTGGGATCGTGGTCGTGATGGCCTTGGCCTATGCCTACCACCGTCAAGTCGGCTCATCGGAAGCGCTGGCCGATTTGGGCGCGCTGTCATTTTCTGGACTCGCGCAGTTGGGCCCGGCGGTTTGGTTGGCAGTGTACCGGCCCAGCTTGCCGGCCAAAGCGATCATCGCAGGGCTGCTGGCCGGTGTGGCTGTGTGGGCCTATGTGTTATTGGTGCCATTGATTCTCACCGACGCTGATTTGGCGTGGTTAACGGCCGGGCCGGTGGGCTTGGCTTGGCTCTCGCCCAATGATTTGTTGGGCTTGGGTGATTGGGATCCGTTGGCAAGAGCCGTGTGGGTCTCGCTGGTGGTCAATGGGCTGGTGACCTGGTGGGTGGCGCGTCGTGCGCAATCGTTCGGCGCACCGAGTGATGCGCTTGGACCCTTGGGCGGTCTGGACCGACCGGTCTTGGCGCGTCTGGCCCATCGCTTCTTGCCCCGTCAGCGGGCGCTTGAATTGTTTGATGCCCACACCGACCCGGTCTTACTCGAACAAGCCCTAGAACAAGAGCTCTCTGCGGTGGTGGGCTCGGCCTCAGCGCGCCTGTTGTTAGAAGCGGCCAGACGTCGGACCCCTGCGCCCTTAGATGAGGTCGCCGAGATGGTGGGTGCGGCCACCCAGCAAGCGCAGTTCTCATATGGCGTGTTATCGGGTGCTTTGGAAAACATGAGCCAGGGCGTGTGCGTAGTGGATACCGAGATGCGACTGGTGGCGTGGAACTCAGCCTATCTGGCGATGTTTGATTATCCCAGTGAACTCATTCGGGTGGGCCGGCCGGTGGCGGATTTGTTGCGGCATAACGCCGAACACGGTTTAATGGGATCGAGTGGCGATATCGAAGAAAAGATTGAGCGTCGACTGGAGTTTAAGCGTCGAGGTTCAAGGCATTTGGTGGAGCGGCGTTGGCCCGATGGACGAATGATTGAGATCCGCGGCAACCCCATGCCCGGCGGTGGGTTTGTCGCAACCTTCACCGATGTCACCGAGTTTCGGTCCACGGCAGAAGAGCTTCGCCAAATCAACGAAACCCTAGAGCAACGCGTGGTGGCAAGAACTCAAGAATTAGAAAGCGCCAAGCTCGATGCTGAGACGGCCTCAGAGGCCAAGACCCGATTCTTGGCCGCCGTCAGCCATGACTTGGTTCAGCCTTTAAACGCGGCGCAATTGTTGACGCATTCTGTCAGTGCCCGTCTGGGCGAGCATGCCAGCCAACAGGCACTGTCCCAAATCTCCGGGGCCTTGAGCGCAACCGAGCGGCTGATTGAATCGCTTTTGGATATTTCCAGGCTGGATGCCGGTGGACTCAAACCCAGAATCACGCGCTTTCCTTTGGCCGAGATTTTTGACCAACTCGATGGAGAGTTTCGGGTGTTGGCGGCTGAGAAAAAATTGTCGCTAAACACCATTGCGACCTCAGTTTGGGTCGAGACCGATCCGCAACTCCTGCGGCGGATTTTACAAAACTTTTTATCCAACGCCGTTCGCTACACCGAGACCGGTCGCATTGTGATGGGTGCAAGACGCAGACAAGACACGGTCATGATCGGTGTTTGGGATACCGGTCCTGGCATCAATGCCAATGACCGAGCGGTGATTTTTGAAGAGTTTCGTCGCTTGGAACCAGACCAAGGTGCGCCGGGTTTGGGTCTAGGATTGGCGATTGCTGAGCGGATGGCGCGTTTGTTAGAGCATCCCTTAACCTTAGAATCTAAAGCCGGCGGTCCCACCTTATTTGGGGTCTCGGTTCCCAAAGTGGCCGCCCAAGCGCGAAGCCTCGCTCCATCGCCCGATGAGCCGTCCGCTGAGAAAGGTCGGGTGTTGGTGGTCGATAATGACCCCAGCATGCGCCAGTCTTTGGCCGCCTTAATAGGAGGCTGGGGGTTTGAGGTGAGCGTGGTGGGCGATCAAGTCGCGGCTTGCGATGAGGCCAGCCGGCAGGCCTTTGACCTGTTGGTCTTGGATTATCACCTAGACAATGGCCTGACGGGCTTGGATGTGTATCAGGCACTCATCGAGGCCGGCCACTCAATCCCAGCAGTGATGATCAGCGCCGATCATGCTTCTGAGGTTCGCCAAGCCGCGCAAGCGGCAGGCTGTGAGTTTTTACACAAACCCATACGTCCCTTGGCGCTTCGCTCGGTGATCCACGGCATCCTCGATTGAGCGGTCTCTCGCTTCTGACCCAAGCCAGTTAATTGCTTGGGCTCTCACCATTGACCGCCTCCCACGCCCGATCCAGGGCCGACCAGCCGTGCGGCAAAATGGGCACCCAATCGGGGGCATTGTCATTGGTCATTGGAAGCGCATTTAAAAACGCATCAAAGTGTTGGGCACCAGGGATCTCTTGATAATCCACGTCCATGCCCGCTGCTTGAGCCTCGGCCACGTACGGCCTCGATGAAAACACCGCTGGTATCAAGGCATCGTGTTGTCCATGCACAATGAATACTGGGACCTCGTTGGGCCATTGGGCTTTCGCTCGGGTGGCGGCAATGGCTTGTTGGAGTGCGTCGTTTTGAATTAAATCAGCCAAGCACTGCAGGCCAGCAAAATGCGGGTCGGTGGGCCGCTCGGCCATGTTGGCATCGACCAGGACAATGCCATCACCCGGGGGTGAGCCAGAACCCGTGGCCCACCAGGTGT
>CAJXNU010000060.1 GCA_913057255.1 uncultured Wenzhouxiangella sp. | reverse complement strand
AGTCATCAAAGCCAGTGGACGGTCCCATGTTTAGCCAAGCCAGTCGCCGGGGAATGCCCCATTTATTCATTGTTGCGCTCATTGTCTTGAGTGTCTTGATCAGCACAGCCGTATCCGCACAATCTTCATCTGCCACTGATGCGGATCAACAGGCCCTAAATAACCTAGCCCAAGAGCTCGTCGTGTTGCGCTCAGAGATCGAGTCACTGAACGCGGAGCTCACCGATCTCACCGAGCAACACCGCGCCACCATGAACTCACTGGCCGCCCAAAAAGGTGAGCTCGAGGCCTCCAAGCGTCGGGAAGATCTGCGCGTTCGAGAACTCGAAGAGGACTTGGCAAACAACCGAGCCCGCGCCCAGGAGGCGGGTCTCGCCACTGAGGCTTTGATTCCGGTGGCCGAAGATGCCATTGCCACCATTAAAAACCACATCCAGACCGGTTTCCCGTTCAAACAAGGCGAGCGGATGGCGGCCATTGAAGAGATTGAAGACCAATTGGCCACCGAAGCGCTGAGTCCAGCGCGCGTGGTCAATCGCCTGTGGAGTTTCTATGAAGATGAGTTGAGGCTGGCCAGAGAAAACGGGCTCTACTCACAAACCATTGAATTGGACGGGGAGTCTGTCTTGGCCGATGTGGCCAAGCTTGGGGTGGTGGCAATGTATTTCACCACCCGCGATGGGCGCATGGGTTATGCCACCCATGGCGATCAAGGTTGGCGCTTCATCGAAGCCCAAGGTGGCGGTGAGCGCCAACAAATCCGCGCGCTATTCGATGCGCTCGGCAAACAAATCCGCGTGGGGTTGTTTGAACTGCCCAATGGATCCATTCAATTGGGAGAAGGCGCATGAGACTTTTCAACATCAAACTTGCCCTGATGGCGCTCGCATTGGCTTTCATTGTTCCGGTGGCCAGCTGGGCTCAGGATCAGAGTGATCCACAAGACCCAGCGACTACTGAGACAACTACCGCTACCGAGTCAGCCAGCGAGGCTCAAGTGGCCACGCAAGCGCCGTCTTTAGAGCAAGCCTATCAGCGAGAGTTTGCTTTCCTACAGACCCAAAAACGGGAACTGCAAGCCAGACTCGATGCGTTCAAGACACGCTCGGCTCGTGAGCAATCCGAGATCAATCAAGACATCGAGCGCTTAGAAGGCGAGCTCGTGTCCGTGCGGGCCCAGGCGGAACGTCTGGATGGCTTGGTCTTTGACTCAGAGCGTGCCGTGGAGACCGCGAGAAGCAATGTCGATGTGCTCTCATCCACGCTCTTGCAGGCTGACATCACTCTAGAAGAGGCCTACAGCCCACCGCCGGCCGAGGCCATTCCCTCGCCGGAAGATTTTCAGGCGATGTTCCAAGCCGCCGCTGATACAGCTGAGCGTGCTGGCCAAGTGCGCGTTTCCGAAGGCCAATATTTCGCGCTCGATGGCGCTGAGGTCACCGGTCAGATCATTCATGTGGGACGGGTGGCCTCGTTTGGGGTCAGCGAGATGGCCAGTGGCGCCTTGGCACCGGCCGGTGGTGGTCAGTTGAAAGTGTGGGAGACCGGTGCAGGTGAGGCCAGCGCCGAGGCGTTGATCAATGGCGAGCGCCCGCAAACCATCACCTTGTTTGCTTACGAGTCCTTGGTCAATGAGATCGAGGCCAATCCTGAAAAGTCCGTGATTGAGATCATTCAAAGCGGTGGCATGATCGGCTGGATCATCACTTTCTTAGGGCTTCTGGGTGTGGTGTTAATCATCGCGCGGATCCGATTCTTAAGAGAGGCCAGCGCCTCAACCGATACTTTGGTCCAAGCGATTGTTCCGCAAGTTGAAGCCGGCGATCGCCAAGGCGCGATCGAGACCTTGAAGCAATTTAAAGGAGCGACGGCTCGCGTGTTGACCACCGCCATTCGAAACCTTGACCGTGAGCGTGAGCATTTAGAAGATGTCATCTCAGAGTCTCTTTTGAATGAATCGGCCACCCTGAACCGATTCGGCGCCGTGATCATTGTCATCGCTGCTGTCTCTCCCTTGCTTGGCCTCTTGGGCACCGTGACCGGCATGATTTCGACTTTTGATGTAATCACTGAATTTGGTACGGGGGATCCCAAGCTCCTTTCCGGTGGCATCTCAATTGCTTTGGTGACCACGCAATTGGGTTTGATTGTGGCCATTCCTCTCTTGTTGATCGGCAATGTGCTCTCCGGCTGGGCTGAGCGCATTAAAGATGAGATGGAAAAAAGCGCGCTGCATATTGTGAATCGATACGTCGAAGGGCAGACGGGTCGGAACTGATGCTCGCGGGTTTTATTCAAGAGCTGGTCTCGTACTTTGAAGTCGGTGGTTTTGTCATGCCCCCGCTTTTTTTGGCGACTTTTGTGATGTGGTATGCCATCGGCATTCGCTGGGCAGAGCTTCGCCGCGGCTCCAAGCACTCGGTCAGAGAATTGATCAGACGCTATGAGCGACCCAAAGGCCGTCATGCCCCGGCGGGATTGATTGATGCTGCCATTTTTGAAGCGCTGACAGTCGCCCATAAAAATCCACCCAATCTTCGCCTGTGGCTGGATGATCATCTAGCGAGTTTTGAGCGTCGGACCAAGCAATACCGCGCGTTGATCACATCCATTGTCGCGACCGCGCCAGTGTTGGGTTTGTTGGGCACGGTCACCGGCATGATTGAGACCTTTGATGCGCTGGGGGATATGACGCTCTTTTCTCAATCGGGCGGCATTGCCGGCGGCATTTCGCAGGCACTGTTTACCACCCAAATGGGTTTGGGCGTGGCCATTCCTGGCTTGATTGTCTCTCGACTGCTGGATCGGAAAGCACTGAGGCTTAGAAGCGAGCTCGCCCAAATCAAAGACGTGGTGTGCACGGAGTTTGGTCAGGGCGTAGATCCTGAAACCGGCACACCAGTAGCCGAGTCATAGGAGAGAGACGATGCGACGCATGCGCGAGAGAACAGACGATCAACAAAATGTGGACATCTCACCCTTGATCGACATGGTCTTTATTCTGCTGATCTTTTTTATGGTCTCCACCACCTTTGTTAAAGACATGAAATTGGACTTAGAGCGCCCCAGCGCGGGATCCGCCGCGACCGCTTCGACCAAGGCCATTCGTTTGTACATCGACAACGCAGGCGATACCTATCTTGATGGCCAGCCGATTCAGGTGTGGGTGATTCAAAGCCGCTTGAGAGAGCTGTTGAGTGGCATGAGCGATCCGTCTGTGTTGGTGGTGACTGATGAAAATGTGCCCGCTGGGCGTTTGGTGGAAGTGGTTGATCAGGCCCGCATGGCCGGCGCCGGTGATGTGGGCGTGGCCACGGTCGAAGAAGCCGGCGCGGGTTAAAGAGGTGATTTGATATGAGCTGGATGAATCCTCAGCAGTGGTCTGCCAAATTCAGCGGCCTTGTGTTTATGGTTTTAGGGTCGGTCTTAGTGATCGCGACCATGATCTTAATCAACCGCTTTGCCGAAGGCCCGGATGCCTTAAACCAAGAGCAATCCACCGCTTTTGTGGTGGAGCGCGCGCAAGAGACGCCGCCGCCTGAGTTGCCTCCGCCACCGCCGCCACCACCACGGCGAAGCCCACCGACCCCACCCGCGGTGGCTTTGAACACCAATCTATCGGGGATTGATTTTGGCTTGCCCGCGTTCTCCGGCGATGAGTTGGGTTCTTTACAAGACCAGCTGTTGGGCGACACCAGTGATGTGGTGATGACCAATGACATGGTCGACTCACCACCCAGGCCGGTGCAGCAAGCCGCCATGGAGTATCCCTCACGCGCCCGCGCTCAGGGCTTGGAAGGCTATGTGGTGTTGTCTCTCTTAATTTCGGCCAGCGGTGAGATCGAAAAAGTTGAAGTGCTAGAGGCGACGCCTGCCGGTGTCTTTGAGGATGCGGCCTTGGCCGGCATCCGCGAATGGCGCTTTGAGCCCGCGCAATACCAAGGCCGCAGTGTCAAAGTCTGGGCGCGGCAACGCATCCGCTTTGATCTGGGTTAAGCAGAGACAGACAATTAGACACAGACCATGATGTTGAGCGGTGATTTGTCATTGAAAACGCAGGCCACAATGCGCTGGATCCAGCGTGTGGCCTGGATGATGTGCGTTGTCACGCTCTCAACCCATCTACACGCTCAATCCAGTGGTTTTTCGAATGATCCAGAAGAAGCCATCGATCGCTTGCCATTGGCCGCTTTATTAATTGGTGATGGCAATTACGATCGGGCGCGTCAAGTCTTGGCGGCCGTGGACAGTGAAGCAGAAGACTTTGATGCGCCCCGCTATCACACGCTCTCAGGCTTGGTGGCGCTGAACTTAAAAGAATACCCACTGGCGGTTCAAGAATTCAGCCAAGCCATTGCCGCCGGTCAAGAGGCTGCGGTGGTCTATTTGTATTTGGCACAGGCCCATTTTGGTGCTGAGGATTATGTGAGCACCTTGCACGCCCTAGATGATGCCGGTGAATCGGCCACACAAATCCCATCGGCGTTTTTTATTCGAGCGCAAGCCTTGTGGTCATTGCAGCGCTTTGATGAAGCTTGGTCCGTGTTAAATGACGCTCGAGTGTTATTTCCAGACAGAGCCAGTGACTTTGCGCGTCGACAAGTCTTTTTATTGGTCGATCAGGGTCTGTATCAAGCCGCACTCGATTTGGCCCGGGAGTTGGTGGTGCTCTCTGAAGGCGAGATCACCGATGCCTTGGCCGTCGGCAATGCCTTGATCAATGCCAATCAGGCCCCTGAAGCCTCCGTGTTGTTGGAAGAGGCGCTTTTGAGAGCGCCTGAAGATGCCACGGTGGCGAAGTTATTGGCGCAAAGTTATCTCGCCCAAAACATGCGCTTGGCCGCTGCTGAAGTTCTCAGAGGGAGCGCTTACTACAACCCCGATTTGTTGATTGAGGCCGCTGAGTTATTTCGTCAGACCGGCCGTCTCACTGAAGCGCTGACCCTCAACGGCCAAGCCATTGATCAGCCGAAAAAACTCAAGCAGCGCCTGGCCATTTTGATTGGCTTGGAGCGTTTCAACCAAGCGGCGGCCATGATGGAAGACCTTGAGCGGGTGCAACTGCTCGAAGAAGAAGACATTCGCTATGCGCTGGCTTATGCCTTGTTTAAAACGGGTGACTTTGAAGCAGCCAGAGCACAGCTCTTTTTTCTAGAGAGTCCAGAGAATTTCAGAAAAGCCACCGAGCTTCGCCGCGTGATGGCTGAGTGTGAACAACAACCTTGGTTGTGCCTGTAGATGATGAGATCTAGCACACCCATTCAAGCCCTTGTAGCGTTGCTGCTGAGTGTGGCGGTCAGCTTGAGCCTGGCGACATCGGTCTTAGCCCAAGCTGTGGCTGCTCCAGAGATGGCTGAAGACGCTGTGGAACAAAGCCCACAGTTGCCGGCCAAACTCACGGTCTTGGTCTTTGAAAATGGCTTGCCGGTGGAAGATGTTGAGCTCACCATCGCTGATCAATCGGCGCTCAGCAATGTCGTGGGGATGTGGCAGGCCGATGTGCCGGTTGGCAATCAAACCCTGACCCTGTCACAAAATGAGCAAACGTTGGCCCAATTGCGGTTGAATCTTCAAGCAGAAGAAATCATCCAGATCATTGTCACGCTCAAAGACGCGGACCGGAAAGCCTTCGTGGCCATTGAGAGCTCGAAGGGCATTCTGGGTGAGCGGTTGTTGGCCGAGGGTGAAGTCGCCGCAGTCGATGGCGAGGGGCGGCTAATTGGCGTGGTCCGATCCAGCGAAGACAATCAGCCCATCGCCAATGCCCGTTTGTTTGTCTCAGGCACGGCCATTGAAGCTCAAACCGATGACGACGGGCGCTTTGAGATTGCCCTGCCGGTGGGTCAGTACTCGGTCTCTGTGTTGCACGGTGAGTTTGCGACCCGAACAGTCGAGGGCGTAATAATTGCCAAAGACGAAGCGGCGAGTCTTGATTTTAGTTTGCCGCCGGCCGGTCTTGAGTTGGCCGAGTTTGTGGTGCTGGTGCCGTTTATTGAAGGCTCGATTTCTGCCGTGTTGGACGAGCGGCTTCGCTCAGCCAGCGTGTCTGAGGTCTTGGGGGCCGAGCAAATGTCTAGAGCCGGGGATTCGGATGCAGGTTCGGCGCTTGCCCGTGTGACCGGTCTGACCTTGGTGGGTGGAGAGTTTATTTTTGTTCGCGGCCTGGGTGAGCGGTATTCAGCCACCCTTCTCAATCGTGCCTCGGTACCGAGTCCTGACCCATCAAGAAAAGTAGTGCCGATGAGCCTGTTTCCCACCGGCGTGATTGAATCGATTCGGGTGCAGAAAAGTTACAGCCCCGATATGCCGGGGGAGTTTGGCGGTGGGTCAGTGGACATTCGAACCAACTCCATTCCCGATGAGAACTTTTTCAACATCTCGCTCTCGGGTGGATTTTTGCAAGGCACCACGGGCAAGAAAGGCCTGACCTACCAAGGGGGCAGCAACGATTGGCTGGGTCGTGATGATGGCACGCGGGCTTTGCCTGGGATTGTGGCCGACGCCGTCGCCGGTGATGTGCCTTTGATTGAGGCCACGGTTTTTAATCCGGTGGGTTTCACCGCCGAAGAGCTAGAAGCGTTTGGTGATGCGTTTCCAGTGATTTATGACATCAAAGAAAAAGAAAACCAGCCCGATCATGGCTTGACGCTGGAAGGGGGCATGAAAGGCCAATGGGGCGATTGGTCGGCTGGGTTTTTAAGTGCCGCATCTTGGTCACAATCCTGGGCCAATCGTGAAGAAGTCAGACGTCAGTTCAATATTGGCGAGGGTGAGCTGCAGCTCAGAGACGAGTACGATCTCACCCGAACCGAGCGCACGGTTGAAGGCAATCTCTTTCTCACGGCGGGTCTGAACTTCCAAGACAACCACGAGATCAGCTGGACCTCAATGTTGCTTCGCCAAACGGTCGATGACACGAGAAAACAGGTCGGCTTTGACCAAGATACGGGAGGGATTGTCGATACCACGACGCTCGAATATGAGGAAAGAGACCTGTTGGCCCATCAGATTGAAGGCCGGCACACGTTCCCGATGCTGAGTGATTTTACGCTCCGTTGGGATGCTTCGGATGCGCGCGCGAGACGTCTTTCTCCCGATACGCGGATTTATTTATTCGAAGAAGACCGCCGCTCGCCCACTGGCTTGGTGTTTTCTAGACGCACCGACAACAACTTCAGAAACTATGGCGATTTAAGTGACGAGGTCATGGAATACGGGGCAGATATTGAGCTGCCGCTGACCTTTGGACCCGCCAATCTGACGCTATCGGCGGGCTGGCGCGAATTGGATCGAGACCGTGACTCCGATCTTCGCCGCTTTAAGTTTGGTGGCATCCAACGTTTCCCTCTGGATTTTCGGTTCCAAGACTCGTTGGAGTTGATCATCAATCCAGACACCATCAGTCCCGATGGGCTGGTGATTAGAGAATCCACGCGAGCCACCGACAACTCATTCGCGCTTCTAGACATCGAAGCGTTCTACGGGATGGTCGATCTGCTCTTGTGGGAAAGGGTTCGACTGGCCGGGGGTGTTCGCGTCGAGGATTGGTCGCAGTCGGCCGTGACCTTTGATTTGTTCAATCCCGACGGTGATCCCATCAGCGCCAACTTAAAGGCCAAAGACACCTTGCCCAGTGCCTCGGTCACGGTGTATCTCACCGAGCGTCAACAAATCATCGCAAGCTATGGCGAGACCATCATTCGTCCGGATTTGCGAGAGCTCTCGCCGGCGGAATTTACCGATCCGGTCCTGGATGCGCCGGTGATTGGTAATCCCGATCTGTTGCCATCAGGCTTGGTGCATTACGACCTTCGCTATGATTTTTCTCCCACACCCACCGAGCTCGTTTCCTTGGGCGTGTTTTACAAAGAGATCACCGATCCCATTGAGCTCATCATCTTGCCCTCGGAGGCACTACTGGTCACCTTTGCCAATGCCGATGGGGCAGAAAACTACGGCGTGGAGTTCGAGGTCAGAAAAAACTTGGGCTTTTTGAATCGCTGGTTATTCACCACGCCCTTATGGGATCGCTTGACCATTGCGGGCAATGCTTCGTGGATTGAGTCCAAGATTGAAATCTCAGAGCAGGGCATCCTCACCACCAACTCTCGCGCGCTCCAGGGCCAGTCGCCCTATGTGCTTAATGGCCAGATTAGCTACATCCACGAAGAGGGCGGGCCAGAGGCCACCTTGCTCTATAACGTGGCGGGTAAGCGGATCTCGGAAGTGGGCGTGCTGGGTCAGCCGGATAAGTACGCTCAGCCTTTCGAGCAGCTCGATTTCACTCTGGCCTGGCCGATTGGTGAGCGGGCCAAATTTAAGTTCAAAGCACAAAACCTCCTAGATTCGACCTTCGAGATTAAGCAGGGGTCTGAGACCACTCAGATTTATCAAAAAGGCCGGAAGTTCTCTGTCGGCCTAGACATCAGATTTTAAAGGCCTTTTTTTGTTTTGGGCGCCGTCTGTCATGGAACCGTAACAAAGGTTTCATCGAACCGAAAAACATCGCAGATATCGTTGATCAGGTCGGATTAAGACTAGTCGCGACCTGCGGAAACGTTAGATAAACCCAAATATTTGTAGGGAGTAATCATGATTAAGACCTTAAAGAAAGCCGCTTTGCCTTTGGCCATGGGCCTGGCATTTGCCGGTAGCGCAAACGCGTTTGTGGTGAATGAAACATTCACTGGAAACTACTACGAAGGGGAAGCAAAATCAGGCCGTGGTTTGATTCTTGATATCTTCCCAGATTCCAGCCAAGAGTTCGGCAACAATGTGCTGGCTCAGTGGTTCACTTACCGTGATGGTGAGCCTGTCTGGTTGATTGGTACAGGTTCTGTCGACCAAAACACCAATGAGGCTGATCTCACCATCTTGGAATATGTTGGCGGTGATTTTGGTCCAGAGTATGTCACAGCCGATGCCACAAGCAGCACATGGGGCACAGGCACGCTGACGTTTAACTCATGCAATGAGATTGTGTTGGACTATGACGGTGTTGACGGTGCTGGCACACAGACTCTGCAGCCGGTCACTCAAGGCGACTGCGTTGTCGATCAAAAATTCACCAGCTGCCCATCGTTTGCAACCGCTGGCTTGTTGCCAGGTTCTTGCATCATCTCAGGCGAGATCACCAGCGATGTGACGCTCACCAACGAAATCACGTGGTTGCCACGCGGTAAAGTCACCGTGGCCGATGGCGCGACTGTGACCATCGAGCCCAACACAGAGATTGTCGGTGGCACAGGTGCCGGTGTGGACTACGTGGTCGTTGCTCAAGGTGGCAAAATGATCGCTGATGGTACAGCCAATAACCCCATCATCATGCGCGGTGACTCTGCTGTTGCACGTGGCGAGTGGGGCGGCTTGGCCATCAACGGTTATGCCCCCATCAATGGATGCGCTGAGGGTACGGAAGTGTGTACCGCTCAAGGTGAGGGTGACTCAGGAACTTACGGTGGCAATGACCCAATGGATTCAAGTGGTGTCTATCGCTACATGGTGGTCTCAAACGCGGGTTTCGAGTTCTCACCCGACAATGAGTTGAACGGTATCGCACTGCAAGGCGTCGGTGCTGGCACCACCTTTGAGTATGTGCAGGTTCACTTGAATGCTGACGACGGCATCGAGCCATTCGGCGGCACGGTGAACATGAAGCACATCGTCTTGACCGGTCACGGCGATGACAGCTTCGACTGGACCAAAGGCTATGTGGGCAAGGCACAATATGTCTTGGTCAAGCAGTATGGCGATGACGCTGACCGTGGTATCGAAGCCGACAATAACGGCTCAAGCAACGATGCTCTGCCTCGTTCACAGCCCATGCTTGCCAACTTCACCATCATTGGTGCAGGCGAAGGTGCTGATGGCAGCCATGGCGTGTTGATCCGTGAAGGTACGGCTGCTCACATCGCGAACTTTGTCGTGACTGGCTCGCCTGAGACCTGCTTCGACATCGACCAAACAGCCACGTTCACCCAAGCGACAGCGGGTGAGAGCTCAGTGGTCAACAGCGTCTTCGGCGGTTGCATCGAAGCCACTTTCGATGACGACTCTGCTGATCCGTTCGTGGTCTCTGAGTGGGTGTTGGGTCAAGATGGAAACGTTGATGCCAACCCAGACTTGGTCAACTACATCCCAGCAGCTGATTCTCCAGCGTTTGCAGTTCCTGCTGTACCGTTTGAAGATGCGTTTTTCGATAACGTGGACTTCGCTGGTGCCGTGAGAGACGCGAAAAGCGACTGGACCAAAGGCTGGACCGTTGGTTTGGATCGCTCCGCTCCGATTGGTCAGTAACACCCATCCAACCCAGTCTTGATGGCTGGGAGCGATGGACGAAAAGCCGCCCGGTTCGCCGGGCGGTTTTTTTATGGGCGGATGGTGATGAGTGGCCTTTTTTGAGCGAACGGCTGAAAATGGGCGTGCTATCTGGGCAATTTCAGGTGGGTTTCAGGGTTTTTTCAGCCCGTGGATACAGGATTTGGGGGAGACTGAAGATGCGATCACAAGCACAAGGAGGAAAACCATGACCCAAGCACTCTCGAAATTACTTAAACGTAGAGCAGGCCATCACATGGCCTTGCTGGTCGCTTTAATGATGGCCGTCTCACTGAGCATGACCACAGAGGCTCGTGTCCCCACCACCCAACCAGGCCCCGATGCGGCTCGCTTATCCGGTTCGCCTGGGAAGTCCACAGAAGACATATTTGAGGTTCGATTTGTGGAGATCAACGGTGAGAATATCTTGGCCCGAGAGTTTTTATGGCTAGAGCCTGGCACCTATACCGTCAAAGTCACCATCTTGGCTGACATGACCCAGCCGAGAATACGAGATCTGGACGTCGTGCGTGACGAGCAGCCCGAAGGCTATAACGTCATTGATTTGGAGCTTGAAGCGGGCAAGACCTATCACGTCCGAGGCCGCTACAACAAAGACAATCCCGAGATGCCTTTTTCGACTATCCTCCACCGCGTCGAAGACAATTAGCTCTCGAGATCTTGGAGGACCTTTGGGCCGTTAAAATCTTGAGGCCCTAAGCCGTTAAAATGGGCCATGCTTAATCAGGGCCCTTATGCACACCAACGCCCCGTCATTCGGGGCGTTGTTCGTCAAAACCCCACGGATTTCGAAGTCGAAGAAGACATCGGCTTTGTCCCAGACGAAGACCCCAGTGGAGAGCATCTCTGGCTGTGGGTTGAAAAGACAGGCCAAAACACCGCTTGGGTGGCGAGTGAATTGGCTCAAGCGGCTGGCCTCCACCCCGCCAAAGCGAGCTTCGCCGGCCTCAAAGACCGCCATGCTCTCACGCGCCAATGGATTTCGCTGTCTCTGGGCAATCGTGATGTACCCAACTGGGATCAATGGCGCATTGAAGGGGTGGAGATTCTCCGGGCCATCCGTTCCCGAAAAAAAATCCAGCGGGGCCGCTTAAAGGGCAATGGGTTTTCTTTGGTGCTCAGAGATCTCACCGCCATTGATCCAAGTGATGCCTCACTCAATCGCTCAGAAGGCATGGGGTGTGATTTAGAACATCGGCTACAAGGCATTGCCAAAGCCGGCGTTCCCAACTTTTTTGGAGAGCAGCGTTTTGGCAACAACAATGTGGCGCGAGCCAGACGACTGTTTGCCGGCGAGTTAAGAGGCAAGCGTTCAGCGCCGAAGCGAGGCTTTTATTTATCTGCAGCCAGAAGTTATCTATTCAATGAGGTCTTGGCTAGGCGGGTGGAAGAGGGCCATTGGCAGCACTTCTTGCCCGGGGATGTCGCGCTCTTAGATGGCAGCCAGTCGTTTTTTGCCTTGGAGCCAGGCCAAGAAGACTCGCCCGAGATCCAACAGAGGCTCAAGGATTTTGATATCCACCCGACTGGACCTCTCCCTGGGGTGGGGGAGTCGGTGGTGAGTGGCCAGGTCGCTAAGCTAGAAGCCGAGTGCTTGGCCAAGCACTCAGACTTGGTGACGGGGTTGGCGCAATTTAAAGTCAAAGCCATGCGTCGAAGCCTTCGGTCCAGAGTCAGCGATCTTCAAGGGACCTGGCTCAATGACCAAACCTTAAAGCTCAAATTTTCCCTAGCTCAAGGGGCGTTTGCTACCACTGTGCTGAGGGAGCTGATAGCATACGAACCATGAAATTTCGTCTCAAAGCCGCCTCTGGACCGCTGACCGGCCAAACCTTTGATTTGGGTGTGGATGTGACCCACATTGGCTCCGATGCCGCTATGGATGTGGTCTTAGAGGGCATTGGCGAGCAACACGCCAAGATCACCAGCCAAGATGGCGGCTTGGTGATAGAGCCAATCTCTGGGAGCGCCGTGTTTTTAAATGGCGAAGCCATTGAGGGGCCTCAGGGGCTGACATCCGGAGATGAGATTCGTCTCGAGAATTTAAGGCTGGTTTTGCAAGCCCCGGGCCTCAAGCCTCAGCGCATTTTGGATACCGCCAAGCCCAAGCGATCGAGACCTTGGCTCAAGATTGGGTTGGGCGTGGCTTTAGCTGCCGCGGTGGCTATGGCTTATGTCTATTGGCAGCATCCCGAGGTTTTAGAGGGGTTGCTGTTGCATCTCCAAAGCAATCCTGAGACGCCTTAAGCTGG
>CAJXNU010000059.1 GCA_913057255.1 uncultured Wenzhouxiangella sp. | reverse complement strand
AAACGGGCTGCCATCGTTGATAGGCATTGAGCCTCGTGGTCTCACCAACAATCGCCTCAGCAATCACCTCACCGGCTAAGGTGGTGGGTGCCATGCCATGTCCACCAAACCCTGTGGCATGCCAGAGCCCCGAGGGATCTCGGCCCAACAGCGGCATTTGGTGGCGGGTATAGCCCATCCAGCCACCCCAAGCGTGGTCAAAATCAATCCCTTTAAGTTGCGGAAAGACTTTCATCAGATCACGTTTGAGGACATGTTTGATTTGTTCAGGCGAGCGGGCCTGAATCGAAATTCGCCCGCCCCACAATAGGCGTGTATCAGGTAGCGGCCGGTAGTAGTCAAAAGCAAATCGTGTGTCGTAAATGGCCTGCTCTTCGGGTATCAGTGAACCGATGACCTCACCCAGCGGGGGCGTGGTGGCAATGTAGGTGGCAATGGGTTGTATGGCCCGGCCCAGCCGAGGCCAGAGGCGGGTGTCATAACCTCCGGTGGCGACAATCACCTCTTCAGCATGGAGTTGAGCTTTGGGTGTTTCGATGACCCAGCCCGCAGACGAATTGCTTAGGGTTTTGGGAGCGGAGTACAGACGCTCAACCGGTGTATCGCCATAAATCCTCACACCTGCTTCTAGCAGTGCATGAATGAGGCCTTGAACATAACGGAGCGGATGAAAATGAAAGCTCCCGGGCTCATGCAGGGCGGCGCCATAGCGCTTTGAGGCGATGAGTGCCTGGCAGGTGGTCTGATCCACCCAGTCAAGCTGGAAATTCAGCATGTCGGCCATGCGGTGCTGAAAAGCCCGCAGTGCTCGATCATCACTGAACCAATCGGCCAGTAAGACGCCGGCGTCGTTGGCCTGGCAATCAATGCCCAGTTGATCGATGCGCTGTCTCACCACGCCAACCGCCTCACGGGTCCAGCCATGGAGTGCTCGACCTGCATCGAGACCGGCCTGTTTGACCAGGGCTTCATTGGATAGCGAGTAGCCGGCGAACACAAACCCACCGTTTCGCCCCGAGGCCCCGTGGCCGGGTTGATGGGCTTCACAAATGGCGATATCAGTGATGCCCCGCTCCACCAGACTCCAAGCCGTGCTCAAACCGGCCAAACCGCCACCAATGATGATGATGCGATGGTGTTGGGTTTGATCAGGTGGCGAATGCATTAAGCGGTCTGAGCCGAGCTCGTGCTCGTAATAGCTCGTCCCGGGCCAAAGTGCGTGTGGCGAGGCAGGTGTCATGAATGGATAGTAACGCGCAAGAGGGATGTAGGTGAATCCAGATTCCTGCGGGGGCCTATAGATGAATGCGATAGACAATCGACAGCCACCTTTATCCAGCACTTGGTTTTATACTGTGGCCTGCATTGATTGAGTAGGTGATTGAGATGCCCAAAGCCCCTGACATTAAACGCGGTCAAGTCATCGAACACGAAGGCGTGGTCTATATGGTGCGACAAATTGATCGTTCTGCACCCACTGCCCGCGGTGGCGGCACGCTCTATCGCTTTAAAGTCAATGCCATTCCATCGGGTGATCGTCGCGAGTTTACCTTTAAAGGCGATGATGTCTTAAAAGAGGCCGATTTGGTTCGGCGGGTCTGCGAGTACTCTTACCGCGATGGCGACGATTGGGTGTTTATGGACCAAGAAGATTTTAGTCAGTATGTGCTCTCAAACGATGCCATTGGAGAAGCTGCCGCTTATCTTCTCGAGGGACAACAAGAGATTTATGTGTTGATCATCTCAGACCAACCCGTGTCCATTCAATTGCCCCAGTCGGTCACCTTGACAGTTGAAGAGACTGCTCCTGTCATGAAGGGTGCCACGGCCTCACGCTCAGCCAAGCCTGCAAAGTTAGAGACGGGATTGGATGTGATGGTGCCCGATTACATCACCAACGGTGAGGCGATTAAGGTCAACACCGAAACCGGCGAGTTCATGTCGCGGGCTTGATTGGTTGATGCTTCATTGGCTGACGATTGACTTAGAGATAAAGGCCCAGCAACAGCAAACCTAAGATCACGCGATAAGCCACAAACGGTTGCATGCCAATGCGCCGGATAAAGGCCAAAAAGTAGTGGATGCTCGCGTAGGTCGCCAGCACCGAGACCACAAACCCCACGGAAAATATCTTTAGATCCATGTGGGTGCCCGATTGCATCACATCAATGGTGCTCAATAGTCCAGCCGCTGCAATGATGGGAATGGAGATCAGAAATGAAAACCGAGTGGTGGCTTCACGGCTCATCCCTAAAAAAAGCCCTGCGGTGATGGTGATGCCCGAGCGTGATGTCCCGGGGATGAGCGCTAAGGCTTGAGCGAAGCCAATGATCACGGCATCGCGAAAACCCAAATCATACTCACTCCGCTCACCTCGATAGCGCCAATCGGCAAAGCCCAGCACCAATCCAAACCCAATCAAAGCCGAGGCCATGATGATGGGGCTTCTGAGGGCCACTTCAGCAATGTCTTTAAACAGCAGGCCCAAAATGCCGGCAGGGATCGTCGCGACAATCATCAGCCAGGCGAGTTTGGCCTCGCGACCGCTTTCTTTACCAATCAGTGATCCGAGAAAATCCTTGGTCATGGCGATCAATTCATGACGGAAATAGGCCACAACAGCAAACAAGGAGCCAAAGTGCAAGATGATGTCAAAATCAATGCCTTGATAATTTTGCCCAGTGAGCAATGAGTAGATCACCAGATGCGCCTGACTGGAGACGGGCAGAAACTCCGTGATGCCTTGTACCAGCGCAAGCAAAATGGCTTGAAGGATGTCCATGGGCGAGAAGTGTACCCCAGATGGTGGTCAAGCCTCGCCTCTGGTGGGCGCGGATGACTACTTGTGCGTTATAATTTTAAGTCACGCGCCCGTAGCTCAGCTGGATAGAGTACTGCCCTCCGAAGGCAGGGGTCACAGGTTCGAATCCTGTCGGGCGCGCCATCTTCCCCTCGGTGCATTCCAGTCACAATGTTTTAAACCCCCACCCATCAAGATCAGCATCGTGGAACTGCTGATGAAGACCAGACCCTAGGCCTTATTGGGCTCTGGTACCCATTTACTTGGGTAATTTGGTCATTATTTGTTCAGCAAGGCTGGTCGGGGAAATTCATTTCATATACGATTCAGTTGGATAAAACAGTGCCGATGGTGATGTCTTCATGCTGTTGGTTGCCTAGCTCCCTCACCCAGACAATCCTCGATTGGTGCGTCCAATCGATCGGCTTATGATCGGCAGGCGTTGGAGGCTGATGGGCTTAACTGGCCGATGGTCTATATGGCTTGGGTGGTCATCTGGTTAATTCATGTACTAAGGGCGGATGCAGTCACATGAAGTTTTGGTCATACAAACAGATAACGCGGGGTGCTTTCGGTTGGATCCTTTGTGGTTTGATGGCCACGATTTCAATCGGCGCGGCCAGCGCTCAGACAGTGACCATCGAGAATGGTGGTGAGACTGGTTCATCTGGCACCAATTGGTCCATTTCAGGCGCGACATTGACTGTTACAGGTGATGCTTCTATTAATGCTTCAGTGGTTGAGGCTGCCTTAGGCAATGGCTCATTGTCCATCGAGGGCGATACCGACACTGTAAACATCATCATTAATGACGCGATCAGCTCCAATGCTAACAACGCATTAAGCTTGGGTGGGACGGGCAATCAGGGCAGCATCCAAGTCAATCAAGACATTGACTTGGATGGGTCTTTATCCATCACAACCTCCGGACTCACAGGCGAGGGTGGCATATCGTTGGCAAGTGGGCAATTGACGGTCATCCAGTCGGGCAATACCACTTTCAATGGGGTCATCAGTGGTACCGATGCCGCATTCATCAAAGATGGTACAGGCCATCTATATCTTGGCGGGGCCAGCACTTACACCGGCTCTACGACAGTGAATGATGGGACCTTAGCATTGGCGGCAGCCAACCGTTTGCCGGATACGACGGCATTGACTGTTAACGCCAATGGCACTTTTAGTCTGAATGGTTTTAATGAAACGGTCGGCTCAATTGCAGGCAGTGGATTGATTGTCAATGGTGCAGTGATCCGAGAGGGGTTGGTGATGTGGCTCGATGCAGGAAACCCCGCCTCTTATGATGGAAGTGGCAGCCTGTGGTCGGATCTCACAGGCAACAATTACCACGCCACGCTGTTGGGCGAGCCCGCTTACAACGCGGATTCCGGCATGCTCAGCTTTACCAATGCAACGCAATATGCTCAGATCGGAACACTGCCAGCGGATTTCCTCGGCAATCCGATCACAGGACTCACGATCTTTTCTATCGCAAACTTTGGTACGACACGTGACAAGTGGGAGCGGCTGGTTGATTTTGGCAATGGACCGCTAAGCAATAACATTGTTTTGGCAAGATACGATAGAGACCCAAATCTTGGCATGGCCATCTATATAGGCAATGCTTCCGGCGCAAGAAGAGGAAGCCCCATCACCGACAATGTGAAAATGAGTTTTGCTGGTACAGCAGATGGTTCACATTGGCGAATGTATTCAATTTCTTCTACCAATACCATCAGCAACTGGCAAGCAGATACAGACCGCTTGCCTCTTCTAGTCGAGCGGACATCGAACTACATTGGTAAGTCAAATTGGTCCAACGACAGTGCGTATCTCGGCGAGATTGGCACGGTGATGGTTTATAACCGCGCGCTGTCACAAGATGACATCGAGCTAAACCACGAAGTGCTGTTTAATCGCGCCGAGGCCACCTTGACCGTGGGCGGGAACAACGCCAGCACCACCTTCAGTGGCAAAATCGAAAATGGTGCGAGCACGCTGAATATCGTAAAAACAGGCATGGGCACCTTAACCCTCTCTGGTCAGAATGGCTACACCGGAAGTACTGAGGTCGAAGCGGGGGTTGTTCAACTGGGTGCCTCTGGCAGTGGTTCATTCTCACCATTGGGCACCGTTGCAGGTGCAACCACGATTGCCAGCGGGGCCGCATTGGACTTGGCTGGTTACACGCTAGCGACAGCTGAGCCCATTACCATCAGTGGCACCGGCGCTTCTGGTAGTGGCGCGATCTATAACTCCAGCACCACAGGTGTTGCATGGTCGGGTGCCACAACGCTAGCAGCAGACGCATCGATTAAGAGCGCCTTTGGAGGTGCATTGACTTGGAGCGGCCCAATCAGTGGTGGGCACGCGCTAACAATTGAAGCCTTAGGCGATCTGGATGCAACCATCACCATCAATGGGGCAGTCACCCTAGGCGGTGAGATCAAAATTTCAGGCAATGGGGACATCATAGTCGATGCCGATGTGATTGCCGACGAAGCCAATGCGCTGACGCTGAAGGCCACAAATAACATTAACGTGAATTCAGGCCGCACCCTTCAAACACAAGCCGGGACGATCACCTTGTGGTCTGATAGCGACAATTCTGGTAGTGGTGGAGTTGCCTTAACCGATAACAGCAAAATACTGACCAGCGGCGGCGATATTGTCATCGGTGGTGGCACCGATCCTCTGGTTGATGGTGCTAAAAGCCGTTACGCCATCAATCTTGATGGCGCTCACTTAGAGGCTGGTGCTGGAGATATTTCCCTTTATGGTCAATCGAGGCCATCCCCGGATGAGGGTGCTGGCGTTCGTATCGTGAACTCCGCAAAGCTTTCGGGCAAAGACATTGCCATCGTGGGGCTGGGTTCGACGGACAATACCGCTCGTTCGAACCATGGCGTCAAGCTAGAGGGCGGCAATACCCTCATCAGTGCTTCAGGGAACCTCAGTATTACGGGAACTGGTGGAGGCAGTGGTCGAGCCAGGTTTAACCATGGCTTATTTAGGCGAAAAGCCACAGTAGAGACAACAGGTTCGGGCACGTTGACCATAACAGGCACAGGTGGAGCGCCGGCCAGGGGTGAAGACAACGATGGGATTCGTTTGGAGTCAGGAACGATTCGAACCACCACGGGGACGATGACCTTGATCGGTGTGGCAGGCTCTGGTCGTATTTGTGAAGGCTTTGCAATGACGGTACCCGGGCCAACCACTTTAGGTGATGCCAGCCAAAGCGGGGACATCATTATTCAAACGGACGTTACTTATTTTCATCCAAATTCAACCAATCGGTTCGTAGGCACAGGATCTCTGACCATTGAGCCCTTATCTGGTGAAGCGTCTTTTGACGGGACATTTAATCTCATCAATCTAAGCTTGGACGCCAATCTGAGCGGACTGACCATAGGTAAACCCGGCAATGTGGCAGCGGTTAACGTGCGGCAAGCGGTGTCTATTGGCGGCCCAGTGTCTGTTTATGCCTCTACCATCAACGTTGCAGGCGCGCTAAACAGCAGTGATGAGATTCTCCTTGAGGCTGCAACAGGAGATTTGGTGGTCTCTGCGCCTATCGCCTCCACGCTGGACTCTGGCACATCAATCACGCTGAATGCAGGCAAGTCTGAATCAGTAGGCACAGCCTCAGGTGGCGACATCAAAATGAATGACAACGGTGCAGTGACTGTTTCAGGTGATGCGAATGCAAAGCTATTCACTGGCTCACCAGTGACTGCCACGGGCTTGGCGGACATCGCCGATGAGTCTTTGGTGTTTTACGATGAGACCAGCATCTTGCCAAGCCTTAAGGCAGGCAAGGCGTATGCCATTTATCGTTACACCGTCGCCGATCGACTGGTTTTGACGACACCTCCTTCGACCACAGGAGCTAGTGGTGTGCCTTGGGCCACTCAACCTTCAGTGGCCATTACCGATGCCTTTGGCAATGTCATCCGAACTCAGAACGACGCCATCATTACAGCAGCCATTTTTTCTGGAGAAGATGGGACCTTGGGTGGTGTTGCTGAGTTGCAAGTGACTGGAGGCGTGGCGAGCTATCAGGATTTAAGTGTGTTGGGGCCGGTGGGCAATGCCTATCGCATCCGTTTTTCTAGCCCGGGACTCTATGCTGTAGCGTCTGAGCCGCTCACTTTGACTGCCCCTGGGCCGGTGGACTTGACGGTATCTCAGTTTAGCGGTGATCCCATAGGCAATGTGAAAGACGATGGAGAGAGCACCTCATTACTGACCGTGACTTTGACCGATGCCTTTGGTAACCCACGGGCCGGTGATACGGTCGTGTTTGAGCTTTTAGAGCCTGAGGGCCGGACGTTAGGCGCAAGCCAAGGCACCACCAATGCTGCTGGTCAATTCAGCACGACCTTGGCCTCAACGGTCATTGGGATTACGACAGTCAAGGCTTATATCAACAGTATCAGTCCAGCTAACCTGATCGATACAGTGGGCATTGGGTTTATTGCCGGTGAGCCGACCCAGATTGAGCTCCTGTCAGGTGATGGTCAAACCGGTGAAGTGGCCAGCGCATTGGCCAATCCCATGCGCGTTCGTATCTTGGATGCATCCGACAATCCGGTCGAAGGGGCGAAGGTGGCATTCACCGGTGATGGCCTGACCAATCCATCGAACGGTCTGGTCTTGACCGATGCTCAAGGTGAGGCAAGCATTGAGTGGGTCTTGGGTGAGGTCGCTGGGGCTCAGACTTTGGTGGCCACATTGGTCAACATTGAACCCGCTCAAGCTGTCACATTCCAAGCCACCGCAGAACCTGGCCCACCGGCCCAATGGGCGTTTGAAATCGACACTTATAAGCAGCTGACCACCATCCCATTCGATGCGGCCTTGGTGTTGCAAGATGCCTACAACAACCCAACGGTTGCCAACACACCATTGACCGTCACCTTAACGGCGACCAACCAATCGTTTATCGAAGGCATTGCTGGTGCGGATGATGGGGCCTTGTCATTCGATGACATCTCAGGTCCCGTGAGCAACACTTTGCCGGCTGGCCAAAGCCGAGTGAACTTAGCCGATCTGGTCTACGATGGTTTGAGTGCTCCTGAAGTGGAATTGCCCGACATTGAATTGACTGCTTCGTCCACACTCGATGGACAAGCGCTCACTGGCAAGACGAAGATCAGTGCTCGGGAGATTCAATTGGTCGTGACCGCTTCACCCAATACGATTGTGGCCGATGGTGTGGAGCAAAGTGTGGTGACTGCAGTGTTATCAGACATTGAGGGCAATCCTGTTCCCAATCAGCCGATGCAGTTTAAAAACACTTTGGGCCAACTGCTCGACGACAGCACCCAACAAGCCTTGGGCCAACCTGTGGTGTTGATCGGTGATGCCAAGGGGGAGACAAAGCTTCGGTTTACATCAGACACTGCGAGTTCAGCTTTGGTCTTGGTCACCAGTCGAGGTGCCGATCCATTTGAGCTCAACATCGCTCTAACTGATCCGTTGGATACTCAAGCGATGGAGGCCTTGCCGGTCCCTGGCCTGAATCAATACTTTGTCTTGCTGTTGTCTTTATTGCTTGTAGCCATTGGCCTGTTGGCCACACATCAAAAGCGAGTGCTCGGCTAACTTCTGCACACACTGAGCCGTCAAGGTCAACGAGCGGTGATTCCATCCCGGTGGCTTATTGCCTCGCTCGCCATGAACGCATCCGCTTTGGTGGGGCTTTAGATGAGAAGGTTATTCACTGTGACACAAGCCTTACATGACACACCAAGCCTAGGTTTGATGATTGAGGCTTCGAGAACGCCACAATAGGGGAGATCAGCTCAAATTTCGTCGGGCGCGCCACTTCACCCTTGGGTGCTTCCTTACCGTGCTTTGAGCCGTCCACCGTTCTGGTAATGCCGAATCCAGAGTTGTGTTGCCGGAATACCAATCGCAGCCGGTGCGATCCATGGGACGACCTGCCAAAAGCCCGACAGTGAGTAGTTAAACATCTGGTTGGCGCCAAAAACGGCAAAGGCAGTGTGAAACGCAATGCCAGCCCCAATCATTGCGCCCAAGTGCTCATACAACCACGTCTTAGGATCGGTGGGTGCAGTCTTCATCAATTTCAGCATGCCATACCCAGTGAGTATGCCAATGGGTGAGAGCGCCAATAAGACCCACATGATGCTGGGTTGCCAATATAAGGCCCAAGCGATCAGCAAGGCACTGGTGATGATGCCAAGCCAAGCCAGGCCAATGCGAAAGGGGGATGCGAGCAGGCGAAGATCACGCTTGTATTTGAGCACAGCAATCCCATGCGACAGTGCCATGCCGGTGATGATCGCGAGATAACCCAAAAAGAGCAAGAACGACCAGTTGTCTGGCTGGGAAGCAGGCCCCTCTCCCTGAGCCAGTAGTTGAGATAGGTAAGACATCACCGCAAACAGGGCCGAGGCCACCACAATCCAACCACAGTAACGAAAAATGGTTCCTGAGCGCCGATGAATGATGCCACCTTTGCGCGTCAAGATGGGAACCCAGAATGCCACCAAGCCTAAGTAACCAATCCAGATGTGGAATTCGCGGTTGAGATCCTGCCATGCATCCATATAGCTGACCGCTTTGTAGGTGAAAAAAATCTTGCTTCTCAAGGATTCGAGCTGACAAGGCATGAGCTTAAGTGGTGGGCAAGTTTGGGTCAAGCGCCTGTGAGAGGGCTTCGTGATTGAGTATAGACAGATGGGTTGATGTGGATGGCTCTGAACAGTCCTGCGCAATAAGGCGCGCTGTACAGATCAAGTGCATCATGTTGCAGTCGCAATCCCCACCGTGCGCCACGGAGTGTGGCACGCTCATGCGGGGTGGGCGTGGTGTCTTGGTCAGCCTTTAGTAGGTAAATTGATACGTGAATCGTGGCAAAGTTTGGCCGGTCTTGGCATCTATAGTTTCAATCACACCAAGGCGGTCATCGTAGAGCGTGATCACTCGAAAGTAGGGGCGGTGAAACGACTCATCGGGGAGTTTGGTGCGCTCTAGAGCGGGAACATGCACATGTTCGACGTCCTGGTGTTCAACAATGCCATCGACGCGATGAATGTCCATGTGCAAATCGCCAGAAAAAATGACGGCAAGCGATTCGTGGTCAGACAAAGCAGGGAAGTTGGGGTTGTTGGTGCCCTTACTCCCCCCTTCTGGGAAAATGCCCACTTGCGCGCCGTGGACAAACAGAAACTTCGATTGTTCGGGTTGGTGGGCAAGCTGCTCTTTTATCCAAACCACTCCCTCATCGGTGAATTCACGGCCATCCAAATCGGGAGATGCCAATATGAAAGTCGCCACGGGATGCTCAACAACATAGCGAATCGCATCAATCGGTTCTGGCCTGTTTCCCCAAGACTGAGCATATTTCAGAAACTTCTCCTGCGTGTCATTGAACTCTTCATTGCCCATGATGGGATAGAACGGAAGCTCCAAAGCCTTCAGCACGGACGTAAGATTTTCGTACTGGATGTCGGTGGCCTTGTGCGGAAGATCACCAACGCCAAAGACCATTTCGATGTTTCTGGTTCGGGCCATCGCATTTAAGGCATCTACTGCCGCTGAAAGCCCGGGAAACTCGGCTTTGGGCTTGGGTTCGGCATCGCCAATCACTGCGAATGTCAGCACGGGCTCTGCAGCGGCAGATTGCGCGCTGGCTGGCATTGTTGCCAGCATCGACACCATGACCAGAGTTGTGATGCATGCCACCGCCGCCGAGGCCCATCGATTGTTACTGTGGTTTAACATCACTGTCTCCTAAATGTTTTAAAGTCTGCCTTCATGAACGAAGAAGGCCTGAGCGTGACGATAGCAGTTGTCGCTCAAAGCTGCAATTTAAGGGTACTAAAACTTTTATGCGATATGTCTCCTCTTGCCTTTTTGTAATCCTCATGGTCGTGATCACGCCGGCTCACTCATGGGATGTTCAAGTTGAGCATCTCGAGACCGGCTATCTAAAAGATGTGGCGTTGGCACCTTCCAAAAGCTCCACTCCATGGCTCATTGTGGCGCTGGATGCTGGTGGTATCGCGGTGTTGGACGCACAGGCTCAGCCTGTGTTTCAGGTTGAAGGCCGGTGGATTGAGCGCTTGGATGCGATCATCGCAGGCGAACAGGTGATCCTGGTTGCCCCCGAAGAACAGGCCGGCATCCACTTGTGGTCGGTTGACAAAGCCAGCGGCGCGCTATCGCATTGGATGGGTGAAAACAGTCTGTGGCCGGTCGATTTCGCACCGGTCGTGGCGTGTTTGGCTTACGACCCTGCAGAAGATCAGCGCTTCGTGTTTGTAGCCAATGAGCGTGGCAGGATCCATCATTATCGAGTGCTAGATGCAGCTGCCAACCCCACCCTTCGTCTGATCAGAAGCCTCGATATTGGTGGAGAAATATCCAGTTGTAGTGCCGGTCCGAATCATCAGTGGCTGTACGCAACAGAGCCCGGTGTGGGTGTATGGCGGCTGAGCATCGGGTCCGAAGCGGAAACAATTCGTGAGCCGGTGGCGTTGGTAGCCCCGTTCGGTCTACTCGATGAGGCTCTAAAGGTGGATGTGAGCCCGAGTGGGGTACTCACTGTATTGGGTGAGGACACTATCTATTTTCTTGATGCCAACCGGGGTAGCGTGCTCAGGAGTGAGTCAATGTCGCCTGAAGCGCTCGGAGCTGAGGGTTTCAGTGTCGATGGCACTTGGATGGTTTTAGGTGTAGAGGGCGATGAGCGTGAGGGTGGAGGTCGATTGATGTCGACAGCCTTCCCTGATTTGCAGCTCACCCAGCCAGCTCGGCCATCACAATTGCCAAGAGTTGAAGCGGTGGTTGAGACCGACCCCGTCTCTTCCGCGGGTGATGCCGCCGATGATCCAGCTGTTTGGATCCACCCAGAGGAATCCGCCAAAAGTCTAATTCTGGGTACAGACAAGCAGGCTGGTTTGTATGTCTACGATCTGGCCGGCGACGTCCAGCAGTTTCTGCCGGCTGGCAAGGTCAACAATGTGGATGTTCGCTACGGGTTTGAGCTTTCTGATGGTTCGATGATGGACATTGCTGTGGCCACTAACCGAACTCACGGAGTGCTGACCATCTGGGGCATCGACCGAGCCACTGGCAAGCTGGCCGAGCTGGGTGCAGGGCAGGAGAATTTGGCCATGAACGAGCCTTATGGCCTGTGTCTGTATCATGACGCCGAACTAAATGCCTTTTATGCCATAGCGAATTCTAAGGCTGGGGAGGTTGAGCAATACCGGCTGATCTCGACGGATAGCGGACGGATTACCACCCAGTTGGTTCGGTCATTTGAAGTAGGCTCCATTACGGAAGGCTGTGTGGTTGATGATCAACACCATCGCCTATTTATTGGCGAGGAGACCCGCGGGATTTGGGTCTATGATGCTCGTCCTGACCATCTCGCATCCACTGACGATCGGTCCTTGGTCGATGCAGTGACACCTGAGGGCCGATTAACAGCGGATATCGAGGGGTTGGCGCTATATCTCGATGGCAAAGATAAGGGGTACTTGGTGGCCTCTGTCCAAGGGGTGAATCAATTTGCACTGTATGATCGGCAGCCTCCCTATGTCTTCCGAGGGTTTTTTGAGATTGTGGCCAACCCTGCGAACGGCATTGATGGAGTCAGCGAGACCGACGGTTTGGAGGTGGTGAGTCAGAGTCTCGGCCCAACATTCCCGATGGGGCTACTCGTCGCTCAGGACGGTCGGAATGTCGAGCCTGTAGAGAGGCAAAACTTTAAGTTGATCCCTTGGCATGCCATCGTCGAATCTGTGATTGATTAAGTTTGTAACAAA
>CAJXNU010000058.1 GCA_913057255.1 uncultured Wenzhouxiangella sp. | reverse complement strand
AGCCGCTCTCGCAACTCGTCTGTGGGTGCGTGCAAAGATACGGCCAGCGCAAACTCTGGTCCCTCAATGAGTTGGTCAATGCCCGGCACGACACCCGCTGTTGAGATGGTGACGCGACGCGATGCCAAGCCATAAGCCAAATCGTCTCGTAGAATTGCCAGCGAGGGCTTGACCGCCAGCAAATTCAATAGTGGCTCGCCCATGCCCATGAACACCACATTGGTGATCTTTGTCTCGTCGCCGCGGAGCTCTTTGAGGCGTTGTACCGCAAACCAGACTTGCCCAATGATTTCATCGGCTGACAAGTTTCGCTTAAAGCCCTGCGTTGCGGTCGAACAGAACGTGCAATTGAGCATGCATCCAACTTGGGATGAGATGCACAATGTTCCGCGCCCAGTCTCTGGAATAAAAACAGTCTCAATGGCAGACCCACCCCGCTCACTGAGCAACCACTTCACGGTGCCATCCACCGACTCACTCTCGCGAATCATGCGCGGTGCTTCGATGATGGCTACAGAGCCTAAGCGCTCTCTCAATGCTTGCGAGAGATCGGTCATCAACGCAAAGTCAGTCACTCCGCGCTGATGAATCCACTGCAAGACTTGGCGAGCCCGAAAGGGCTTCTCGCCCAATGTGGCAAAAAAATCAGCCAGGCCCTGGCGGTCAAGGCCCAGTAGATTGATGATGGGTGTGGTTACCTCGGACACAATTCGTCGGCGGCGAAGAAATAAGCGATTTCTTCCGCTGCGGTGTCGGGACCATCGGAGCCATGCACCGCGTTCGCATCAATGCTCGTGGCAAAATCTGCGCGAATGGTGCCAGGCGCGGCCTGCGCTGGATCCGTTGCCCCCATCAATTCGCGGTTTTTTGCAATGGCATCAGGACCCTCTAAAACTTGAATCATCACAGGGCCTGAGCTCATAAACGCGACCAAATCGGCAAAAAATGGGCGCTCCTTGTGAACAGCATAAAATCCTTCTGCCTCGGCCTGTGTGAGGTGTTTCATTTTGGCTGCGACCACCACGAGTCCAGCTTGCTCAAACCGGCTGTAAATGGCGCCAATGACATTTTTTGCAACAGCATCGGGTTTGATAATGGATAGAGTCCGTTCCATGAGTGATATTTTCCTTGTGAATCCGAAAGGTTACGTAAGCTTCCCATGATAGCTCAAGCGCCCCAATTCGTCATCGCTTTTGACGGGATTGATGGCGTCAATTGCGCTGTTTGCGCGGTTTGCTGCCAGAGCTTTGGCGCATCCATCGCAACAGCTTTCCGAAATCCGACTCCTTTATTTGCCAGGACATCAACCCCACTGACCGCCATGGGCTCATTCGAAGTCCGATAAAAAAAGGACTGCAGAAACCACGAGGGTGGTCGATACGAGCGAGCTTTCGACCGTTACGATCGCAAACTAAAATCCTTTTTCCGTTGAAAAACAGTCGTCTGCGAGGCTTTATTAAACCACAGGACACCCAAAGAACATAGGCTTGGATCAAAACAAGGCTCAACCAGAATCCCACTGGCGCCATACCCATTTGACTCAAACCCCAGATCGCCACTTGCCCTCCGGCCAACACGAAAAGCGCCGATGGCCAAGAGCCCGACACGATGAGCTCATGATCCGTTCGGCTCGGCACGCGCTAAGCGGGGGCGCTGGCCCCACGTTCTGGATCGACAACTTCAGCGACTATGGCTGCCAATCTGGGTTCCTCAGGCACCGAACGGCCCAACAACCAATCCCAAAGTTGATCGTCTTCTTGTTCTAACAAATAGGCAAAGTCTTGCTGGGTCTTCGCAGGGGCTTGCTCATAACAAGCGTCTAGATAGGCGGTCAGCAAGACATCTAACTCTCGCATCCCCCGCCGACACCGCCAACGCAGCCGACGTTGCTCATCGGAGGGCTGGTCTGACGGGGCGGCCGACATGTCAGCCTGATCTACAGACTGCGACGGGCCAACATCATTTGCTTGATCTCAGCAATGGCTTTGGCTGGGTTGAGGCCCTTGGGACAGGTTCGAGCGCAATTCATGATCGTGTGGCAGCGATACAGCTTAAATGGATCCTCAAGATCATCTAAGCGCTCGCCGGTCGCTTCATCGCGAGAATCAACCAACCAGCGATAGGCCTGCAGCAAAATCGCTGGACCGAGGTAGCGATCACCATTCCACCAATAGCTTGGGCAAGAGGTCGAGCAACAGGCACACAAAATGCACTCATACAAACCGTCAATCTTGGCACGGTCTTCATGAGACTGTAAGCGCTCTTTGTCGGGAGAAGGCGTGCTCTGCGTACGGATCCACGGCTTGATCGAGGCATATTGTGCATAAAAATGCGTCAGATCGGGAACCAAGTCCTTAATCACCGGCATGTGTGGCAAAGGATAGAGCTTCACATCACCTTTGATTTCATCAATCGCGGTGATGCAAGCCAATGTGTTGACACCGTCGATATTAAAGGCGCATGACCCACAAATGCCTTCCCGACATGACCGCCTAAAGGTCAGGGTTGGATCCACTTCGTTTTTGATCTTGATCATGGCGTCAAGCACCATGGGGCCACAATCGTCTAGATCAATCTCATAGCGATCCACCCTCGGATTTTCCCCATCATCGGGGCTCCAGCGGTAGACTTGGAAAGTCTTGACCCGCGTGGCACCGCTGGGTGCAGGAAAGTGTCGCCCTTTCTGAATACGTGAATTTTTGGGTAAACGAAACTCAGCCATGGTCGCAATCAGCCCTCAAAAATTTTAATAAGTTCGCGCCTTCGCCGGCACCACTTCAACATCGTCGCTCAACGTGTACATGTGAACAGGTCGATAATCGATCTTCGTCTCACCACTTTCTTTTTCCCAGATCAACGTATGCTTCATCCATTCCCCATCATTCCGCTCTGGGAAGTCTTCATGTGCGTGGGCGCCGCGGCTCTCTTTACGATTTTCTGCTGACACCATGGTGGTCACCGCGTTGCCCAAGAGATTACGAAGCTCCAGTGTTTCAACCAAATCAGAGTTCCAGATCAACGAGCGATCGGTGACTTTGACATCGCCAAAGGCTGCATTGACCTTTTGAATGCTCTCAACGCCCTCTGACAAGGTCTTTGATGTTCTAAACACCGCCGCGTCACGCTGCATCACCTGCTGCATCTCATCACGGATCTCAGCGGTGCTGATTGAGCCATCGGCGTGACGGATCTGATCAAACTGACCAATAATCGCATCGGTTTTTTCCGGAGACAAAGTCCGGTGGTTTTGTCCAGGCTTGATGGTGGCACCACAGCGTTTGGCCACTGCACGACCGAAGACGATGAGATCGAGCAATGAGTTTGACCCCAAGCGGTTGGCCCCATGCACTGAGACACACGCAGCCTCGCCGATGGCATAGAGGCCGGGAACCACGGCATCCGGATCGCCATCTCGAAGCGTCACCACCTCACCGTGATAATTGGTGGGGATGCCACCCATGTTGTAATGCACAGTCGGCAACACAGGGATGGGCTCTTTCGTCACATCAGCGCCGGCAAAAATCTTAGCCGTCTCGGCAATCCCGGGCAGTCGCTCGTGAATGACATCTCCGCCCAAATGCTGCAGATTCAGATGGATATGATCACCCTTCGGGCCCACCCCGCGTCCCTCGCGAATTTCAATGGTCATTGAGCGAGAGACCACATCGCGTGAGGCCAAGTCCTTCGCGTTGGGCGCATAGCGCTCCATAAATCGCTCGCCCTCGGAATTGGTGAGATACCCTCCCTCACCTCTGACCCCTTCGGTGATCAGGCAGCCTGCGCCGTAAACACCCGTTGGGTGGAATTGCACAAACTCCATGTCTTGCAGGGGCAAACCAGCACGCAACACCATGCCATTGCCATCACCGGTGCAGGTGTGGGCTGAGGTGCACGAGAAATACGCGCGGCCATAACCACCTGTCGCCAAAATCACAGCGTGCGCTCTGAATTCGTGCAAAGTGCCCGTGGCCAAATCCCAGGCCATCACGCCGCAACAGGTGCCATCATCATCCATGATCAGATCGAGCGCGAAGAATTCGATAAAAAACTGCGCTTTGTGCTTCAAGGATTGTTGATAGAGGGTGTGCAAAATTGCGTGCCCCGTCCGGTCCGCGGCAGCACAGGTTCTTTGCGCCGTGCCCTCACCAAACCGAGTGGTCATGCCACCAAATGGCCGCTGATAAATTTTGCCTTCTTCGGTTCTCGAAAACGGCACGCCAAAATGCTCAAGCTCGATCACCGATGGGATGGCCTCGCGACACATGTACTCGATGGCATCTTGATCACCCAGCCAGTCGGAGCCTTTGATGGTGTCGTACATGTGCCAACGCCAGTCATCTTCTCCCATGTTGCCGAGTGCCGCACTCATTCCACCTTGAGCGGCAACTGTATGCGATCGAGTTGGGAAGACTTTACTGATACAGGCTGTGGTCAGCCCTGTGGCTGCCAAGCCCATGGTCGCACGCAATCCAGCACCCCCGGCACCGATCACCAAGACATCATATTCATGGCGGGTTATTGAGTAGGACTGGCTCATTTAAACTCCTGATGCAATGTTAAATAGAGCGAAGACGACCAACACCGCAGCCACCACGGCCACCAGCTTAATCGTCACGAGCAAAAACACCTCAGCCGCTCGGTGATGAACATAGTCTTCAATCACCACCTGAAGACCGAGTACCGAGTGATACAAGGCGGTGAGCACAAACAGAGCAGCCAATCCAGCATGGACGGGTTGACCCAACCAATCTCTGGCACTTTGATAGTCCGCCCCAGCCAGCACCGTCAGCGCATAGACCACCCAGCCCATCAGAAGCAGAAGCAAAATCGCGCTTAAGCGTTGCGCCCACCAGTGAGCCACGCCGTCCCCGGCAGAGCCGTGATTGAGTGCGTTGGCCATCGGATTTCTAAATTTCATAGCCACACTCCCCAGCTGATCGCCGTCAACACTATGGCCACACACACCACGGCCATTCCTGAGGCAAATGCGCCTTTGAGATCCAGTAAATACCCGGCATCCCAGAACAGGTGACGGACGCCGTTGGAGAGGTGATAAAACAAAGCAAACGTCCAAGCCACCCAAACGATGGTCAGCACAGGATGGGAGTAGAGTGCTTGCACTGCCTCGTAGGTATTTGGCCCTGAGGCCAAAGCCACCAGCCAAACCACAACACCCACCAGGCCCACGCTCAGTAAGATGCCAGTCAAACGGTGGCTAATGGACAGGACCGATGTCCACTGAGGTCGATAGATCTGCAGGTGCGGTGAGAGAGGTCTTTCTTGTGTCGTCATAACTGACATCACCTAAGTTTTATAAGTTATTGAAAATTAAGGGATCAAAAATCGATACAGCGACCATTCTTTTCCCAATCACCATACCGGGTGGGCTCAAGCCCTTCTTTGCGTCCGCCCACTTCTTTGGGCGCGCAGACAGGCGATTTCACCTCCGGTTCGGCGCGATCGTTCACCGGTGTTTTGGCGTTTGCCGTATTATGCTCTTTCATGAGTCCACAGTATAAAAGGTTTAAGCGCCAATTGGGCAACCAACCCCATTACATTGACCATACATTAACCATTGATTGACCATTCCTTAATCACCCATTGACCTCATGCGATCGCTCAGCCACTTAAGCGCCATCTCGATCACTGGGCATGACGCACTGGCCTTCTGCCAGTCTCAAGTCACCTCTGATCTGACTGGGCTTGGCCCGGAAAAATGGCACGCCAGCGCGTGGTGCAATGCCAAGGGTCAGGTCATGGCAGTCATATTAATCAGAGTGGGTGAATCTGGCGTCGAGTGGGTGATGCCAACGACCCAAATTGCCAGTATTGCAAACGCCCTATCGCGCTACACCATTGGTCGCCAAGTCAGCATCAGCGAGCCCCAGCGCGTCTCGGGTGACTGGGCGCCGCTGAAGAGCGACAATGCGCACGCAAGACTGGCTCATGATCTGTCTCGAGTGCTGTGCGTGAACGAAATCGCACACGATAAGCCAGATGATCAAGCATTCCTGACCGACTGGCGCGAGGCGGACCTCAAAACGGGTCTGGCTTGGCTCTGTCCAGAATTGAGCATGCGCTTTTTGCCACAAGCGCTTGGCTTGGAGTCTCTGTCCGGATTGAGCTATCGCAAAGGCTGTTATCCCGGCCAGGAAGTGATTGCAAAGGTTCACTATCGCGGACAGTTAAAACATCACCTGGTCCTGTTGGCGCTGACTCATGAAGCGACGCTCCTCCCCGACACCCCGCTGTACCAGCCATCCGACGCCAGTGCGCCTGGCGCTCCCAGGCCGTGTGGCGTTGTGATTGATCAGGTGGCCAACCACGCATTGGCTGTGGTCCGCTCGAGGTTGGGGCCTGGAGATCGCCTGTCCATCGATGCACCCGAGCCTTCAGGTGGGCGCACTCTCATCGGCCACGTGGTGGATCTGGCCAGCGCGCCACATCGAACTCCAGTATCATAAAGGCCCATGGACAAGAGCCCTCTCAATGCACTTTCGCCCCTCGATGGGCGGTACGCAAAAACGCTCGAGCCGCTGGCAACCTTGTGCTCCGAGGCGGGCCTGATACGACAACGGGTACGAGTCGAAATCGCCTGGTTCAAAGCGCTGGCTCGCTGCCCTGAATTTCAGGCGCTGCCCGCACTCGATGCTGGTGACGAACGATTCCTCGATGATCTGTGGCAAACATTCAGCCACGAAGATGCCCAAGCCATCAAGACCATCGAGGCCACCACGAACCATGATGTCAAAGCGGTTGAGTACTGGCTGAAAGACAAATTTGCCGAGCGGGCTTCCCTATCACCTCACGCGGAATTCATCCACTTTGCTTGCACCTCAGAAGACATCAACAATGTGGCCTGGGCGCTGATTTTAAAAACAGCCATCGATGAGCAGCTCGATCCGAAGCTGGCATCACTAGATGAGCGCTTGGCTGGCATGGCGACAGAATGGGCAGACCAAGCCATGCTGTCGCGAACGCATGGACAAACGGCCAGTCCCACCACGCTGGGCAAAGAATTGGCCAATGTGGTGTTTCGTCTCAGACGACAGCGCCGTGGTTTGGCACAAATCCAAATCACAGCCAAACTCAATGGCGCCGTCGGCAATTTTAATGCGCACATGATCGCTGCACCCGAGGTCGACTGGCCGCAACTCGCACGAGAAGTGATCGAAGATTTAGGTTTGATCTGGAACCCGTACACCACGCAGATCGAGCCGCATGACTATATGGCTGAACTCGCTCATGGGTTGATGCGCATGAATACCATTTACCTCGACTTAGCGCGAGATATTTGGGGCTATATCAGTTGGGGCTACTTCGCCCAAGAGCTGGTCGAGGGCGAAGTCGGCTCATCGACCATGCCTCATAAGATCAACCCCATCGACTTCGAAAACGCCGAGGGCAATTTGGGGTTGGCCAATGCCTTGCTCGATCACATGGCGACCAAACTGCCTGTGTCCCGGTTCCAACGTGACTTGAGTGACTCCACGGTCCAACGCAGCTTGGGGTCTGCGTTCGGCTACACCCTACTGGCGTGGCACGCGCTGGAGCGCGGTCTCAAACGGATTCGCCCGAACCCCCACGCCATTGAGGCAGATCTTGAGAGCGCTTGGGAAGTTTTGGGCGAAGCCATACAGACCGTGATGCGCGCCCACCAGCTACCCAATCCCTATGAGCGTCTTAAGTCACTGACGCGGGGGCAAACCATCGATGCCGAGGCGGTAAGTGCCTTTATTCAAGACCTAGAGCTGCCTGAGCCTGTCAAAACTCAGTTGCTGTCCCTTACGCCCAAGACCTACACCGGCAACGCCGAAGCCATGGCCAAGGCCATCCAACGATACGTCTGAACAGCTGAGGGTGCTGTGGGCGCCTGAAACAGCCAAATCACGAGTGGCATTTGGCCAATGAATCTGGGGCAATAGCACCCCAAAGCCCCTCGTCATCGGTATAATCAAAGGTTGAACTTTTGTGACCTCGGCACGAGTAGCCTCGGATCATGACCAATCGCCTAAAAGAGCAGTACCGCACCTCTCACCTTTCCGGTGGCAATGCCCACTATGTCGAAGCACTCTATGAGCAATGGCTGATTGAGCCAGACAGCGTCTCATCTCACTGGCAGCAGATTTTTAAAGACCTGAGTCCAGACAGCGACGACACCTTTCACCAGAGCATCGCTGAGCAATTTAAAACGCTGCGACCCAGTGATGGCATGGATGGTGGGCCGGCCGACCACAAACAAGCCGGTGTGCTCCGTTTGATCAACGCTTATCGCGTCCGCGGTCATCAACGGGCGAAGCTCGATCCTTTGTCATTGAGCGAGCGCCCCAAAGTGCCGGATTTGGATTTGGCCTTCCATGGACTCAGCGACCAAGACCTCAACACGACATTTCACTCAGGCACCTTAGCGGGTCCAGAGCGCATGACCCTCGCAGAGATCGTTCGAGTCTGCAAGGAAACCTATACGCAAACCATTGGTATTGAGTACATGCACATCACCGATACCAAGCAGCGGCAATGGCTACAGCAACGACTTGAGAGCACCGCGGGCGCCTTTGGCTTGACCGAGAGAGAAAAGCTTCGGCTTTTAGACAAGCTCGGTGCGGCAGAGGATATGGAAAAGTACCTGCACTCGAAATACGTAGGTCAAAAGCGCTTCTCTTTGGAAGGTGGCGAGAGCATGATCCCATTGTTCGATGCCCTCGTCTCCCACGCCGGTGCCCAGGGTGTTAAGGAAATGGTGATCGGCATGGCCCACCGTGGCCGCCTGAACGTGTTGGTCAATATTCTTGGCAAAAGCCCGGGCGAGTTGTTTGCCGCCTTTGAAGGCACCATCGCAGAGGATGATCCCAACCGCTCGGGTGATGTGAAATATCACATGGGCTACAGCTCAGACGTGCAGACCGACGGTGGCGTGGTGCACTTGGCTCTGGCGTTTAACCCATCACACTTAGAAATTGTCAATCCGGTGGTGGCAGGTTCAGCCCGCGCAAGGCAAACCCGACTGAAAGACGAGGACCGAACCCAGGTCATGCCAGTCTTGGTTCATGGTGATGCAGCCATCGCTGGTCAAGGCGTGGTGATGGAGCTGTTGAACATGTCGCAAGCTCGAGGCTTCGCTGTCGGAGGCACCTTCCACATCGTGGTGAACAATCAAATTGGATTCACCACCTCGAATCCCATTGATGCTCGCTCGACACTCTATTGCACAGAAGTCGCCAAGATGGTGCAAGCACCCATCTTTCATGTCAATGGCGACGACCCTGAGGCGGTACTGTTTGTCACCAAACTCGCCATCGATTTTAGACGCGAGTTCAAAAAAGACGTGGTGATTGACCTGGTGTGCTATCGACGCCTCGGCCACAACGAGGCCGATGAACCTGCAGCCACCCAGCCGAGAATGTATCAGGTGATTCGTAACCTCGAATCGGTTAGGGCCCAATATGCCAAAACTCTCATTGAGCAAGGCTTGACCGATCGCCAAACCTTGGACCAGTCCGCTGCTGACTATCGCGCGCGACTCGAATCCGGTGAACCAGTGATTGACTTAGTACCGCAAGACAAAGCACCCACCACCGTTGAGTGGACACCTTTCCTAGAGACCGATTGGCGCCAAGCGGCTGATACGAGCATGAGTCTTGCTGACATTGAGCGTTTGAGCGGGGAGCTCAATGAGCTGGGTGACGACTTCAAAGTTCATCGGCAGGTCGAAAGAATTCTCGAAGCACGCCGCAAAATGGCTGCGGGCGAACAACCGATGGATTGGGGCTTTGCCGAGACCATGGCCTATGCTGGCCTCATCGAAGCTGGTTATGGATTGCGCTTGGTCGGTCAAGACTCGGGACGTGGGACCTTCTTCCATCGTCATGCAGTGTTGCACGAGCAAACCACGGGAGAAGCGAGAATCCCTCTGGTTGAGCTGAACCCCGAGCCCAACCGTGTGACCATCATTGACTCGTTGCTCTCTGAAGAGGCGGTTTTGGGCTTTGAGTATGGTTATGCCACCGCCGAGCCGAATACGCTCACCATCTGGGAAGGCCAGTTTGGCGATTTTGTCAATGGCGCCCAAGTCGTGATCGACCAGTTCATCACCTCGGGTGAAGCCAAGTGGGGCCGCCTGTGTGGCTTGGTCATGTTCTTACCTCATGGCTATGAGGGGCAAGGACCAGAGCACTCCTCAGCCAGACTGGAACGTTTCATGCAACTGTGTTCGGGCAATAACATTCAGGTCTGCGTCCCCTCATTGCCGTCCCAAATGTTCCACCTGTTGCGTCGACAAATGCTCAGACCCTGGCGCAAGCCGCTTGTGGTCATGACGCCGAAGTCACTGCTGCGGCACAAAGCCTCAACCTCCGACTTATCAGAGCTCACCGATGGCTCATTCCAACTGGTGATCGATGACCCAGCCAAGCCAAGCGCCAAGAACGTCAAGCGCATTGTGTTTTGTTCAGGCAAAGTCTATTTTGATTTGGCCGCCGAGCGAGATGAACTGAAGCAAAAAGAGGTGGCTTTGGTCCGAGTCGAGCAACTCTATCCATTTCCACGGGAAGAGTTACAAGCGATCATCAAGCGTTATTCAAGTGCTAAGGAAGTGGTCTGGTGTCAAGAAGAGCCCATGAATCAGGGGGCCTGGTTCCAAATCAGACACCACATTCAAGCGTGTATTAAGAAAGATCAGCAACTGCTCTACGTTGGGCGCGCCACATCCGCGTCCCCAGCCGTTGGGTACTACCAAGTCCACTTGCAACAACAAAAACAACTGGTGAGCGATGCATTGACGCTCGGCCAGGGCCTATAAAAAAGGAAGGAGTGATTCATGAGCATTGAGATCAAGGTCCCCAATCTGCCCGAATCGGTCAGTGATGCGACCATTGCCAAGTGGCACAAAAAAGCGGGTGACAGCATCACTCGAGACGAAAACTTGGTCGATCTTGAAACAGACAAAGTGGTGCTTGAGGTCCCTGCCCCAGCCAGCGGCATCTTGAAAGAAATCAAGCAAGCCGAAGGGGAAACGGTGACCGAAGGCCAGCTCCTTGGCATTCTTGAAGAAGGCGAAGTCGAACAGGCGCCTGCTGCTGAAGAAAAGGAACAGCCAGCCGAAGCGACAGCGAGCAAACCAGAGCCTAAACAAACGCCAACAGCATCATCTGAAAAAACATCAAGTGGGTCTGCCGGGCATGCCGACCTGCCGCCTGCGGCCAGACGACTGGCAGCAGAAAATGACGTCAATCCTCAAGAGGTGGAAGGCACAGGCCGCGGCGGGCGGATCACCAAGGGGGACATGCTGGCCCACATCAAAGGCGGTGGCGCGCGCCCAGAAGAACGCGTCAAGATGTCTCGTTTGAGAGCCCGCATTGCAGAACGCATGAAGGAGGCGCAAAATACCGCGGCCATTCTCACCTCCTTTAACGAGGTTGACCTGAGCGAAGTCATGGCACTTCGCAGCCGCTACAAAGATGCCTTCCAAGAAAAGCATGGGGTCAAACTGGGCTTCATGTCCTTTTTCGTCAAAGCAGCCTGCGAGGCACTTCACAAACACCCAGTGGTGAACGCATCGGTGGATGGTGATGAAGTCATCTATCACGGCTATCAAGACATCGGCATTGCTGTATCCACGGACCGTGGACTGTTGGTTCCTGTGCTTCGTAACGCTCAACGCTTGGGCCTAGCTGAAATCGAGGCTGGCATCGCAGACTATGCCACCAAAGCAAGACAAGGAACCATCGGTCTCGAGGACTTGCAAGGTGGCACATTCACCATCACCAATGGTGGAGTGTTCGGCTCACTGTTATCCACGCCTCTGCTGAATATGCCTCAAAGTGCGATTTTGGGGATGCACACAATCAAAGAGAGACCCATTGCCGTCAATGGCGAGGTGGTGATTCGTCCGATGATGTATATCGCATTGTCGTATGACCATCGCATCATCGATGGCAAAGACGCGGTCCAGTTCTTGGTCTCTATCAAAGAATCACTCGAGGACCCTGCACGTTTGTTGCTGGATCTCTAAGGAGCTATTCATGTCTGGAAAAGAATTTGATGTCGTTGTGATTGGAGGCGGCCCAGGTGGGTATGCAGCTGCCATCAGAGCAGCCCAACTTGAACTCAGCGTGATGCTGATTGACGATCGCAAAGCAGACGATGGCAAGCCAGCACCCGGTGGCACCTGCCTCAACGTGGGCTGCGTCCCATCCAAAGCGCTGCTGGATTCTTCTAAGCACTTCCACCACATCCAGCATGACTACGCCGCTCACGGCATCAAAGTCAAAGATGTTGAAATCGACGTCAAACAAATGATCACGCGGAAAAATGGCGTGGTGAAACAACTCAATGGTGGATTGATGCAACTGTTCAAAGCCAACAAAATTGAGTTTGTCAATGGAACAGGTTACCTCTTGGCCAATCGCCAAGTGCAGGTCACCACCGATGAGGACACCACAACGGTCACGGGAAGGCATGTCATCTTAGCGGCCGGGTCGGTCCCATTCACCATCCCTGGGGTGGAGATCGATGGCCAACACATCGTTGACAACGTCGGCGCCTTGGCCTTTGAGAAGACACCCAAAAAGCTCGGGGTGATTGGTGCCGGCGTGATCGGCCTTGAGATGGTGAGCGTCTGGAAGCGACTCGGCAGTGAGGTGA